>NZ_JBEOPJ010000001.1:0-405068 GCF_040309945.1 Shewanella sp. AC34-MNA-CIBAN-0136
GTGCATATATCTAGGTTACGCGCCGAGATTGAAACCGACCCTAAACAGCCTCGTCGTGTTATTACTGTGCGCGGTGTCGGCTACTTGTTTGCACGGTCGCAGGTGTGATGCAGTTATGATTAACAGCCGTCTGTATGTATGTATGTAATGGTCTAATGAAACTGTAGAGATTTATAGCTTAAAATAAGCAAAATCTTAAAGGTATTTATCATGATTAGAAAAATGAAAGTCACTGTCAGCCCTCTGCAAAAATTAGAATATGCCAAGCTGATGGTCGAACAGGGTTACACAAATAAACAAATCGATGACATGATGTCAGCGATACAATCTAACCTCGTTTCCAAAGGGACTTATCAACGATTAGTTGTTGCAGAAAAACCAAACAAAGTGGCTATTGTTGCCTACATCAGAAAGATGGTTATTAGCTTAAATTCGATGCTAAGAGATGGTGTTTTATGGGAAGCGCCAAAATCTTAAATTAACTATTGACGCCATAGTATCGTATTAATATTACTCTTTAATACGCCAACCTTTTGATTTTATACATGAAGCGTTTGCGCTAAAAAAAGATAAAAGTTGAATACTAGCAAAAGCGACTTCAAGCTCTTCTGAGTTTTCATTTAATGTTGCACTACTAACACCTTGCCTAGCTTCTAACGCACAATCACTCGCTTCTTTTCGAAACAGTTCGTTGTCAGCTGACATCTCACCGTATTCGTTATGAACAACAATTGGTGGAGTCGTAGAGCAAGAGCAAATCATAGACAATATAAATGCCAAAGAAAGTATTCTTGTGTTTATAACCATAACTTTTCAACAAATCCTCGTAATGCTAACGTTTCACAGTAAAACATTTCTAGCTTTATCTCTTGCAATCTTACTCCCTCCCCTGAAAAAACTGCAATGCTATTCTTAATCAAAAAGATAATCCGAAACAAGACTCTCAAATCAGCTTTTTGAATGCTTAAAATTGATAACTAACTCATTTACTTTGACTATCAAACAATATAACATCGAGAATTACTTGATAATCAAACTACTTTCTTATGAATAAAATTGCCGAAAAATATATTCACCAACACAATTTCACCTCCGTTAACGAGCAAAATGTCAAACGCACCTGGTATGTGCTTATTATCACAGTCATCACCATGGCCGTCGAAGTGATAGCGGGTACGATATATGGTTCTATGGCCTTGCTCGCTGATGGCTGGCATATGGGGACTCATGCCGCCGCTTTTTGTATTACGCTATTCACTTATAGTTATGCAAAAAAGCATGCTAATAGTGACAAATTCTCTTTTGGCGTAGGGAAAGTCGGCGTTCTTGGTGGATATACAAGTGCAATCGCATTAGCCATTGTCGCTATCATTATGCTGGTCGAATCTCTACACCGTTTATGGTCACCTATTGAGATCCAATTTAACCAATCTATTCTTGTGGCTATCGTAGGTCTAGTCGTCAACATCGCCAGTATGTTTATATTGGGTCATGAACATCACGGCCATGACCACGGTGACCATAAACATCATAGTCATAGTCATAGTCATAGTCATAGTCATAAGCATGATGACCACAAACTTCATAGCCATGAACATGATGACCACAAACACCATAGTATCGAGCATCATAGCCACGAGCATGATGACCACAAACTTCATAGCCATGAACATGATGACCACGAACACCATAGTATCGAGCATCATAGCCACGAGCATCATGACCACGAGCATCATAGCCACGAGCACCATAATGGTAACGACCACAATCTGAAGGCAGCTTACTTCCACGTACTCGCTGACGCATTAACATCAGTGTTAGCAATTTGTGCACTTTTGGTAGGGAAATTCCTTGGATGGTATTGGTTAGATCCCATCATGGGAGTCGTTGGTGCGGTGGTAATTACTAAATGGGCTTTAGGTTTAATGAAGCAAACGAGTCCTATTCTATTAGATGAAAATATCGACGAAGATTACCAATTAGACATTGTTAACACCATTAATGATGAACAAACCAAGGTCACCGATATTCATATTTGGAGAATTAGTGCCGACCACTATTCTGCCTCTATCGCAATCTGCACATCCACAGATACCAACGTTGAATCATTTAAACACTTATTGAATAAGTTTGATAAGCTAAGCCACTTAACTATCGAAGTGAATTACTGCTGAGGCCCTTTATGCATTCTTTGAATAATTTAATCATAGAGTTTTACGACAAACTGTCTTCTTGGGAGCAGTCTGTCGTTAAAGATACCGGTTATTCACTGGCACAAGTGCACACCATTGAGGTGTTAGGCTCTCACGGTTCCATGAGAATGAAAGAGCTAGCAGATAGGCTTGCAATTACCACTGGCACCTTAACGGTTCAGGTAGAGAAGCTGGTAAATTTTGGACTCATTACTCGCTCTCCACATGAAGACGATAGACGTTCAATATTAGTTGGATTAACAAGCGAAGGCATTGCGCTCCATAAGCACCACAATCGCATGCATATACAACTGACAGAAGATATTACTCGTCATTTAGATCAAAATTCGATAGATGTTCTGACCAAGAGTTTTGAAAAAATGAACCGAGAATTCTAATCTTCAGATTGTAGAATATGATGTTACAACGTCAAATGAAGTGCGAATAAGAGAACAAGTAAATCGTTTTTATATCAGTATATTGGGCGTGAGAAATAATTTAGCTAGTGCTTGTTTTGTTTTTGAATCAACGTTAGTTTTGGACACATTAAGTTTGTGTCCAAAACTATTTATCAATTATTTAAAAGTGTTACTTTCAGATACAGCCATGACTTCACCATCGTCAGCAATTTGAAAATATAACGTCTTTTTATCTTCTGTATTAGTGGCACTCACAATATAAACGCCTCCTGTAACGCTAAAGACCGTTACATCTGCAACGGTAATATTTTTCCATGATACAGGAAGCTGACCAACCGCATAGCCGAAGTCCTTAAATGTCATTTGTTTTGCAGACTTGATGACAACACTGATGACAGCATTATCATTCATATGGCCATGGCTTGAATGTGCCAGCGAATAACTGCTTATTAAGCTGCTCAAAAGCACCATGGTAAAAAGTAATATTCTCATAAATTTCCCCTTATTATTTTAAATCGATCATTTTAAACCGATCATTTTCAACCGATTATTTTAAACCGATGACTTTGTATTGTCCTTTTACCAATAACTGTACTGCTACCGGTTGATTAGACTTATTTTTCCAATACCATCCGTGGGAACCAGCAAAAGGTGCCGTAAAACTACCTTTCATATCAGCCGACGTCGCGATGACATAACTTTCGTAATATCCTGAGGTATCTCCCTTTGGCTCACCATGGAGGTCAACAAATAAAGCCGTCCCATCTGTTATCCATTCATAGGTCATTTTTTCAAATTGTTGCATGTCGAATTTATATTCTATTCCACGCCCTGCAGGTACCATCACTTCTATCGTTTGAAACTCATTAGAGCCTTCGGCAGGAGCGCTTTGTTGCACTTCTGGTTCTGCCGCTTGCGCTAATACTGTGACACCTATTTTTTGTCCAATCCCAGTCGGATCGATGTTGTATTCGGCGGGTAAAATTAGCGTAACTAAAACAATGCCTGCTACGACAATCGCCGATAGAGCGGCTTTAATTAACGTACTGCTGCTGACTGTATGTTGCATATTTATCTCTTTTTATTTGTTAATTACGTAGCCAGTCAGTTGATACACAATCAACATGACACCCGCGCTCATTAGTAGTGTGTTTGTAAGCGTAGAAAAACGCTGAAATGAAGGCCATTTTCGCCATACATTAATGACAATCAAAATAACCACTAGCGCAGCAAATTGACCCAGTTCTACCCCAATATTAAAGGCCACTAAATTGGTAAAAAGGCCTTCTTTTGGTAAATTGAACTCCTGCAACTTAGTCGCTAAACCTAAACCATGAAACAATCCGAAAATTAATACTGCCCATTGGGTATTAGGCTGCCAATTAAAGCAACGCTTAAAGCCGCCTAAGTTATCAAATCCTTTGTACACGACAGATAAACCAATAATCGCATCAACGAGGTAGGCATTAACTTGAATATCACCTAAAACACCAAGTAGTAAGGTAGTGCTATGGCCAATAGTGAACATCGTGACATATAAGAAAACATCCCGGCTTCTATATAAGAAAAAGATAACACCAACCAGAAATAATAAGTGGTCATAGCCGGTAATCATGTGCTTAGCACCAATGTAGAGAAAAGGTACAAACTGCACGCCACTATTTTGTTCTAAAAAAGCTCGAGTGTTGTCATCAACCCCATGGGCAAATACTTCGATACTGATAAAAGCACAACCAATGAGGATTGCGAACACGCAATAGCTTGATAATTTACTTAGCATTGGATGGCTCCAAAGTGTCTGTTTCAGTCAAAATAGCTTCCTTATGGGTGTGTAACATTCGATATAATGGAATGTGGTAAGCAAAACAAATAAATCAGTTGGTCATCGGTTTTTACTTTTACGGTTCTAACGAATTAATTGATTCATAGTCTGATTTAATGGATGAAATAAGTCTCAATTAGATGATGGAGACCATCTACCATTAATACCGTAAACAGCATTGCAGTTAGAAAACACAATCCCGTAAATACCAGAGTAAGTTCGGATATTTGGCTCTGTGGTGATAGAAGCTTTTGTACCCGCAAAGTAATTTGATCATGACTAAAATGACTAACCAGACTCCCCTCACAACGATGAGGAAACTGACGTTGTTTCTTGGCGACTGAAATTAATGTTTGTGCCACATCAAGGTTATCGTGATAACCCGTTACGACGGAGTCTGCTTGTTGTTCTGTGAGCAAAGTAAAATACTGTTGTAAAATGCGCCGAATTGGCTTTGGATAAAGCAGACAGAAAAAAGAGTAAATACTTTTAAATAGAGGATCTCTTGCACGTACATGTGCTAATTCATGTTGGATAATGATATCCAGAGCCAATGGTTCAAGTTGTTGAAGTAATCCAGTGGTAAGATAAACCCTAGGCTTGAGCAAGCCAATTGTAAAAGCTGCTGGAATGCTTGATGCAATAGAAAAAATAGTCTGATTATTATCACAACTTATAGGTTGCACATCTGAAAATTTAAAAAGGTTGTGCATCGCGATTGAGTGTCGACGAATTTGAACAAACGCAAGGTTAACCATCACAGCCAATATGAGGGCTGCAACAACCAACGTTAAGCCATGCCAGCTTGTAAACTTGAACACATCAATATGGTGCCAATGAGCAATTTTTTCCATCAAAGCGATTACATTATTAGTATCTTGACGTGGAAAAAATATGACAACGCAACATAAAGCTATCCACCAAGGCGCGGTTGCTAATAGCCATAACGTTCGCTTTCGAGCAATAAAACCAAATGAATTGAGGTTATTTTTAATCAACGGGATAATGGCAGATATTAATATCGTCACGATAACGAAAGCCGTTATTGCTACACTCATTAAATTCAACAAAATAGCCTCGTTACCCTCTAGCATCTTATATTTTCCTGCTACGTAACTGGCGTTGCTGTTCGATAAGTTTTTCCAACGCTTCAAATTGAGCATCATCGAGATTGGCTGACGAGGAAGCAAAAGCAGCAATAAGACTATGCTCGCCATCTTCGATAAAATCGGCTGTAACATCTGTAATTAACGTGGCGATGAGCGATTCACGATCGACTATAGCGGTATACAAATGTGCATGCCCCTGCTTAGTTCGGCTTAACAGACTCTTCTTAAATAATCGATCTAATGTAGTTTGAATCGTGTTTAACGAGTTACCACGACTCATCCCAACTGCAATATGAACACGCTTCGCATCGGCTTCTTTTTCAGACCAAAGGAATTGAAGTACTAACTTTTCTAGATCGCCTAATTGCATTACAAAGTTCTCTTAACAAGGTACGCAATAGTATGTCAAACTAAAAACCTATCGGCAATAGGTTTTTGTAAGTGTGAGTGATAGAGAACCTATCGCATTGATAATTAATAATAATTTATCACTGAAACGATTTCTATTTTAACCTCAGAGTTAGTAATTCTAACGATAATTTAACAGCACTAATCTTTCGATGCCGTTCATTGCCAGCACGGTAATGATTTGTTTTTATAGTGAAAATGAATCAATATCCATAAGGGCAACCACAGTATCCTTTGAGCAATAACTCGCTGTATCCTCAGTAATACGATGTGCATAACGAGGAACATAGTGGAAAAGAGCGTGAATGATATTGGGCTGAAATCCCACAGCACTCGTACCATATGCAAATAATCATCACTAAGGGTTACATAATGTTTTCATTTTTAAAGCCAGACCCAGTCAAAAAATTACGTAAAAGCTATGATTTAATACTCGAACAAGCCATGCAAGCCCAGCGTAAAGGCGATATTAAAACCTATTCATTACTCACGGCTGAATCAGAACAGGTTTGGGCTAAAATTGCCGCTTTAGAAGCTGCAAAATAAAGGTCATTTGTTTTGCTAACAAGGCGCAATGCCGTTAGCGGAACAAAGATCGGTTTGATAGTCGTTAATATTCTAAGCAGATGTAATTAAGTAATATGTGAACCACACTCAAGATTCTGCCCCCATTTAACGTTATGCTGCGTCAGTCAAGGTCAATTAATACGCTAGTAATACTGGCAATGATGTTATTGACTACGTTACTGATGACATTTGTTATCGCACGTTATTGAGGAGAATTAGTATGTGGTGGCGAGTAACCATTATTAGCTTGGCTTACCTACTATTGGGCGCACATTTCTTACGATTCGATCAGCATATAATGGCTATTATCGCCATCTGTTTACCATTGCTGATGTTCATTAGACACTCATTTGTGCGCACATTACTCAAACTGGGGTTACTGATCAGCGTGGTATTTGTGTGGGCGGTAACCACGTTCAATTTCATCGATATGCGCATTGCACTCGAACAGCCTTGGTTAAGATTGGCCATTATCATGATATCAGTGATGATATTTACCGTGTTTGCGGCATTTTCAACCAACGGCCTCAATCAAAGATTGAGGCGTTAGCCATAATTTGGGTTATTTTTTCGACTTCAACCATTTATAAATACTGTCTTTGCGGTAAAACAATAGCACCGCAAATAGCGCAATATAAATGCTAGGTTCAATAATTTCAGACTTTACCGACCAATAAAAGTGGATAGGTGCCAATATTGCAGCCAGATAAATCCAATTGTGCAATGATTGCCAGCGCTTACCCATACTGCGTTTAATCCGGTTCGGAGAGGTTATCGCCAGTAATAAAATGATAATCAAGGTCGCCGCGCCAACTAAAATATAAGGCCGCTTTATGACCTCTTCAAACAATAATCCCCACGCAAACAACAAATCTAAGCTAATAAATGCGCTGATGTGCAGCAACGCATAGGCGCACACATACAAGCCCACTAATCGACGAGTTTGTATCAGTGCTGCTATTTTAAAACGCTTGGCGATGGGCGAAATAAGCAACGTCACTAACAGGCTATTGATCGCGCCCATGCCGGTATAGTGAATAATATACTGCACCGGATCGCCGCCCGCATTGTCTGTTAACACTAGCGCCACGAGATAAAAGGCTGGCAATAAAAAGCTAATATGCAACAACACCTTTAACCAAAACAGACCTCGAGGGCTTATCCGCATTAGTAAAACTTCCTCAAATCGATATTTTTGTATAAATCGGCCACTGAATCGCCATAACCATTGAACATTTGCGTAGGAATACGTTTAGCAGAAAATAAGCCGCCTTCACCAATACTGCGCTCAGATGCTTGCGACCAGCGAGGATGGTCAACTTCTGGGTTTACATTGGCGTAAAAACCATACTCACTCGAGGCCAATTGGTTCCAGCTTGTCGGAGGCTGTTTATCCATCACCCGAATACGCACAATAGACTTAATACTTTTAAAGCCATATTTCCAAGGCACGACTAAGCGGATTGGGGCACCATTTTGTGGCGGCAAGGTTTTACCATATAAGCCTACGGCTAAAAACGATAAATCATTCATTGCCTCGGCAACCGTTAAACCCTCAACATACGGGTAATGGATCCCACCACCCATTAAGCGACTCTTTTGTCCAGGCATTTGGTCCGGGTCAAACAGGGTTTCAAAAGCAATGTGAGTCGCATTACTTTGCACGCCGGCTTGTTTAAGTAAGCTAGCTAACGAAAAACCGACCCATGGAACCACCATCGACCAAGCTTCAACACAGCGTAAGCGATAAGTGCGTTCTTCTAGGGCAAAACGGGTTGTCAGCTCATGTAAATCTAGGGTAATCGGTTTATCGACTAAACCATCGATGGTTAGCGTCCATGGATCAACCTTAAACCCTTGGGCATTATCAACTGGGTCCGATTTGTTGGTACCAAACTCATAGAAATTATTGTGACGAGTCACCTTGTCTTCTGGGGTGTTAGGATTAGGTAACACAAATTTGGCAGGTGTGGCGTATTGCAATCCTTGAGTGACAAAAGGATTTTGTGCTTTTTGCTCGCCAAACAAATCAAAGATACCGGCTTGAACCTGACCAGGTAAACTCGCTCCTAATGCACCTAACCCTAAGGCTTTAATAATGTTACGACGATCATTAAATACCGACTCAGGCGTAACTTGGTTATCAGGAATATGCCAAGAAGCACGTTTTTGTATGCCTTGAGTAAAACGTTTTTTACCGGTCATAAATCACCTCGTTAAAATATTTGTCGACAGCCAAGTGTCACTATAATCTGCCTTACGTCTCTCAATAGACAGGTAAAAAGCTATTTTTATTTCAGCTGATGGTTAAAAACAACTAAAAAACCGCTAACCTTTATCTATTCGCAAAATAGCACACTGAGCATGTCATCATAGTTGTCTGTACGCACCAATATTGCGAGTAGATTTAAATTTAATCATTAACAACAATATTTCATTAAATCCTTAGTTTACCCCTTGCAGCTGCTTATTAGCCGTGCGACCCTTAACCATTATTTTCTATCGGTTTTTGTTATGCCTTTTGCAGTGTCGTTAACTCCTCCTCAAATTGCAGCTGTGATTGCTGTCGCGTTTGTTGCCTTTTTAATTGGCGCCCTAATCAATCAACGATTAACTCGTAAACGATGGGAGCAGCTTAAACTTCAACATGAACAACAAACACTTCAACAGCTCAACGAAGTTCAAATAGAAATGTCGAGATTACAAGATAATCTCGATGATAAAATCGATCACAGCAATCATCTGCAAAGCAAGATAGAAGATTTGATTGGCCAACTTTCCAGCGCAGAAACCAAAGCAGACAGGGTTAACCTCGTCGAGCAACAAATGGTCGACACCCAACATCGTTTAATGGAATCGCAGCTCAACTTAGCCAAGTCAAACGCGGTGCAACAAACGATTTTGGTCAAAGCAGAAACTGAGCAAAAGTCATTACAAGATAAAATCGTGCTTCTCGAGTCTGCTGAAGAACGCCTTAAACTGCAATTTGAAAACCTGGCTAATCGGATTTTTGAAGAACGCAGTGAAAGCTTTAAACAACAAAATGTCTCGCAAATTGACGGTGTTCTCGGGCCACTGAAACAACAATTAGAAGGTTTCAGACGTCAAATTCAAGAGTCGTATACTCATGAGCAATCTGAACGTAGCGCATTGAAACATCAATTAGATAATTTGCGCGATCTCAACTTAAAAATGAGCCAAGACGCCATTAACCTCACCAAAGCACTTAAAGGTGACAACAAGCAGCAAGGTAATTGGGGCGAAGTTATTTTAGAGCGCGTACTACAAGAAAGTGGTTTACGCGAAGGTCATGAGTACCAAACCCAACAAGATTTAAAAGACGATAACGGCAAGCGTTTTAAGCCCGATGTGATTGTGCATTTACCCGAGCAAAAAGACGTAGTAATCGATGCCAAAATGTCGTTAGTTAGCTATGAACGTTACTTTAATAGCGAAGACAAAGTTATTCGCGACCAAGCCATAAAAGAACATGCATTATCAATTAGGCAGCATATTAAAGGCCTTAGTCAAAAAGATTATCATAAGTTGCATGGCCTTAAAAGCTTGGACTATGTGCTAATGTTCATTCCCATTGAGCCGGCATTTTTACTGGCCATTGAATACGACCCAAGCTTAGTCAATTTCGCTTTAGAGCAAAATATTATGCTGGTGAGTCCGACTAACTTATTAGTGGCTTTGCGTACTATCAATAATATATGGCGTTATGAGTACCAAAATCAAAATGCCCAAAATATCGCCAAACAAGCAAGTCGTATTTACGACAAATTATGCGGCTATTTGGAAGATATGGAAAAACTCGGGCGCGCCCTAGATACGGCAGATAAAAGCTATCAAAGTGCCATGGCAAAATTGTCTTCGGGCAAAGGTAACGTCATTAGACAAGCGCATTACATGCAGCAATTAGGCGTAGACACCAGTAAGCAGTTAGATAAACAATTGCTCAACCGTGCACTTGATGAGTCAGTCGAAAAGCACGCCAGTAATAGTTAATCGATAAAATGAGTGATGATTAATCTTTATTTAAGCAACAAGGTTAATAGTCACTCAAGCCGTAATATATTTATTTACAGCAACACTTATTAGCAATCATTTATCAAACACATACTGATAGCAAACGAAATACAGAGGCGGAGATTGTCATTTAAATGCGTAAAACTTGGGCGAACACTTTAATTACAGGCGCATTATTACTTAGTACATCATTGGCCTTTATTAGCCAAGCTAATGCGCTGACTTCACAACAGCAACGCTATCTTGATGCTCGCCAAGCTCTGGATAAAAAACAGCTCGACAAGTATCAAGCCCTTCGCAACCAACTCGGCGACTATCCATTAACGGTTTACCTTGATTACCACGCAAAAATCGACAGCATAGTGCAATCTCCTGGCGACAAAGCGCTCAATGCCATCAACCAATTTGATACCACGCCACTTTATAACAATGCGCGTTATCGCTACCTGCTCAATGCCGGTAAAAAACAGCGTTGGCAAGACTTTCTTGTGATAGCGCCAGACACTCCTAACGATGTGCGCTTACAGTGTTATTACTACCAGGCTCAACTTGATGCTGGTAACGAAACCATGGCTTACAAAGGCATAGAACGTTTATGGGTTCATGGCTATTCACGTCCCAATGAATGCGATGCGGTGATAAACCAATGGACTAAAGCGGGCTATCGCACCCAGGAGCTCATTTGGGCGCGGATGTTGCTCAGCTTTAATGCTAGTCAATCCAGTTTGCTGAGTTATTTATCGCAAAAAGTCACCCAACACGATAATGAAGCCAAACTACTATTGTCGGTTTATCGCGACCCTAATATTTTACGTCACATGAACAAGTTTTCCAGCTCTAAACCCATAGTGGGCGATATTGTTGATGCCGGCTTACGTAAGCTAGCGCAAAAGGATTTACATCAAGCGATTAAATTGTACGTTAAATATCAAAAAGCCAACCGCTTCAGCGACCTTGAAGCGCGCCAGCTCAATCGCTATTTAGTCCGCCGAGCGCTGATTAAGCAAGACGCCAAACTGGTGGCGCATATTGATACCATGCTGCCATTACTGAAATCGGACGATTTATACGAAATGCGCCTACGTTGGGCTATTCGTGAGCAAGACTTCAGCACAGTAGAAAAGTATTTAGCGTTATTGAGCGATCAAGGTAAGGTCGATTCTCGCTGGCAATATTGGCAAGCTAAAATGACCTCGCGCCATGACAAAAACCGCGCAACCCAATTACAGTCAACCTTAAGTGGTGAGCGTAATTTTTACGGTTTTAATGCGGCTGAAGCGTTAGGCAAACCTCTGGCGATGAACGACGACAATTTAGCCCCTAATCCAGCGTTGCAAGCAACATTAAACCAAGACCCTGGTTTGGCGCGCGTAGTCGAATTAATGGCTTTAGATAAGCAAATCGATGCTCGCAACGAATGGCTGTATTTAATGCGCCGCCACAACAGTGAAATGACCGCCCAATATGGTCTATTTGCCTTAAGCAATGGCTGGCATGCGTTTAGTGTTGAATCCAGTATTCAGGGAAAATTATGGAATTCACTTGTACTGCGTTTTCCTGAGGCAGCTAAAGATGAGTTCCTCAAAGCCAGTAAAAAGTTCTCGGTAGACATTGACGAAATCCGCGCTATTTCTCGTCGAGAAAGTGCGTTTTATCTGTATGCCACCTCTGGTGTGGGGGCTAGAGGCTTAATGCAATTAATGCCTGCTACCGCCAAACAAACGGCCAAAAAGAACAAAATACCTTTTAATAACGTAAAAGACCTGTACGACCCTAAAGTGAACATTATGTTAGGCAGCGCCTATTACAGTGAGTTACTTAAACAGTTTGACCAAAACCGCGTGTTGGCAACAGCAGCGTATAATGCTGGTCCTGGCAGCGTGAGACGTTGGTTAAGACAGTCTAATGGCAGCTTAGATGTGATGAGTTTTATTGAAACGATTCCTTACACTGAAACTCGCGAATATGTTCAAGCGGTGTTGAGTTATCGAATGATATTCCAACAGCAAAAATCGTTAAGTGAAGGAATGTTTAGTTCAAAAGAGCTCAGCTACCGTTATTAAGCACGATTAATTGTTAGTTACCTTTTTAGTTGCTAGCAGTTAGTTTTTGTTAGCTGTTGTTATTCGTTTTTGTTCGCAATAGCCGCCACGCTGTTGCGGTGTATTTTGTTTCACACCCGTCAGCAAGATAACGTATGCTTTAAATATGGTACAGACTGGCTGATTATTGAAGTCCACTTGTGGGTAAATGCAATAGGCCATATGGATCAGGCAATGAGCAATCGTGGCAATATATCAAAGTTAGAAACCGAAGCGCTAAAACATAACTAGAAATCATAACGAGAAATCATAGCGAGAAATGGCTTTAGAATAAAACGACAAACCATCACTACAAACCGTCATTTACAATAAACCCACAACGGTTTATTACTAACAGTTGGAGTTTTCGTGTCGCAATCAACTATTCAAACATTACTTAACCAACTAAGCCAAGTATTGCTCGGTAAACCTGAGCAGATAAAACTTGCCGTCGCTTGTATCCTCGCCAAAGGTCATTTACTGATTGAAGATCTACCCGGCATGGGCAAAACCAGTTTGTCTCAAGGTATTGCCAGCAGTTTAGGCATGAGTTACCAGCGGATCCAATTTACCAGCGACATGCTACCAGCGGACATTCTTGGGGTGTCCATTTACAGCAAAGAACAACAACAATTTATCTTTCATAAAGGCCCAATATTTAATCAAATGTTGTTGGCCGATGAAATTAACCGCGCCAGCCCCAAGACCCAAAGTGCTTTGCTTGAAGCTATGGCTGAACAACAAATAACCATTGATGGCATCACCCATCCGCTGAGTTCACCGTTTTTTGTTATTGCCACCCAAAACCCCGTTGATCAAGCCGGCACCTTCCCGTTACCAGAATCGCAACTCGATCGATTTATGATGCGTATTTCTATCGGTTATCCCAGTGCAGAAGCCGAGTTAGCCATGTTAAAATCACGCACTCAAGCCAATAAACCAGCATCATTATCACAATGCTTAACGCCGCAAGAGCTAATGCTACTGCAACAACAAGTGGCTCAAGTGTCTGCATCTGATGCGGTACTGAATTATTTAATTGCCTTGGTTGATTTTTCTCGGCAACACAATGTCGCTAACGGGTTATCGCCTCGAGCCAGTATTGCTTTGCTACAAGCAGCCAAAGCATGGGCTTTTATCAACCAACGTCAGTACGTGGTACCCGAAGACATTCAAGCAGTATTTGCCTCGGTTGCCGAACACCGCATTCGCAGCAGTAGTCAATTTCAAGGCCAAGCGTTGTCTGACACTATTCTCGCCAGCGTCAACCCAATACGTTAACGGCGCAAGCACATGGCTAAATCGACGACAGCAAACAAGCACTCTTCAGCAATCTATGCCAATGGCGCTATTAAGCCGTCTCGGTTACGTCGGTTAATTCCAGCATCGTTAACCCAACGCTGGTCAAGGTGGATAAGTAAACGCCTGCCACCGCAAAAGCAAATTACCCTCAGCCACAAAGGTATTTTTATTCTCCCCAGTGGTTTTGGATTAGTGTGGATTGGGTTGATCGTTTTACTGTATTTGTTTGGCACCAATTATCAAAATAACTTGGTGATTGGCTTAAGCTTATTGCTCGCCAGTGTGTTCCATACTTGCATAATTTACAGTTATAAAAATCTTGCAGGGTTAACATTTAATGCCGTCACGCCACCGCAAGGTTATGCCGAAGACAGCATGCCATTTCCCATCATGTTAACCGGCCATACACGCCAAAATAATCCCGATACCACCCACCAGCAAATTTGCTTGCAATTTAGTTACCAGCGCCATGTTCGGGTTAAACAAATGCACGAGCAAACCATTGCGATTGTGCCGTTTGAACAGCCTAAACGTGGCAAATTAAACCCTGGGCGAATCAAAGTCTCATCCTACTTTCCGTTAGGATTATGCCGCGCATGGTCCTATGTCGACTTAAATATTCATCATGTTATTTTCGCTAAACCAGAAATGTGTGATATCGAATTGGCAAGCCATATTAGCGATAATGATAACCACAATGAACATGGAAAATTGCGCCCAGGTGTTGACGACTACAAAGGCTTACGCAGCTATATTCCCGGTGAATCACTTAAACAAGTGGCGTGGAAAAAATGGGCTCAGGGCAAAGGCATGTTATCCAAAGAATTTGCTGAGCCAGAAGGATTACCCGTTTGGTTAACCTTGGCCAACACATCGGGCAATGACATTGAACACAAGCTCAGTAAATTAGCATGGCAAGTCGATAAGTTAAGCCAAACTCAGCAAATATTTGGCTTAATTCTGGATGAGCATATTATCAATCAGCAAACAGGCGAAGCCCATCGAGTGGCTTGTCATACCGCCATTGCAACTTATCATGCACCCACACATATGAATCCCAATTTTAATCCAGGTAATGTGGCAACCTCATCCGTGGGTGAACCATCATGACCGATAACTTTGATGCCATCATTAGCCGTAATACCTTGTTTTGGTTGTTAATCACCAATGTAGCCATCCTCAGCCCTTTGCATCAACAAGCGACCTTATGGAGCATTGGTATTTGTGCCATTTGTTTTGTTTGGCGCGTGGGGATTTTTCTCGGCAAAGTAGCCGCTCCGCCTAAACTATTGGTAACCACTTTGGCCATTGGCGCCGCAACCACCCTCGCCTTAGTGTCGAGTGAAATCGGTTTGCTCAATGCGTTGGTGAACTTATTAATTTTAGGTTACGCGTTAAAATATATTGAAATGCGCGAACTGAGAGATGTTAAAGCCATTGTGTTAGTCGGCTATTTCCTTATCGGCCTGACCTTGCTTGATCAACAAAGCATGCTTAATACCCTGCACTTATTGGCGGTAGCGGTGCTCAATACCGGCGTATTAATAAGTGTTTATCAAGACAAATCGAACAAAGTCGCTAACCTCAGTTTTAGCCTTAAAATAATATTACAAAGCCTGCCGTTAGCCATATTACTGTTTGTGGTGTTCCCACGCCTTGGGCCATTATGGTTAGTGCCTAATATGAAAACGGCCAAGACAGGTTTGTCTGATGAAATGTCATTTGGTGACATTAGTAAGCTCACTCGCTCAGCAGAATTAGCCTTTAGAGTGGGTTTTGATAATCCAGATGGCAGCACCCTAGGACCTGCCAATCAGGATTTGTATTGGCGTACTCTGGTGATGGAAAATTATGACGGCAAAACCTGGCGTCAAGACCCCAGTATTCAACAAATTCAGCGACAAGCATACTTTAACAAGCCCATGCGCCAAGCCCCTAATAACGTTGCTAATGCTAGCAGTAAAAAAATCGACTATGTGGTCATTAGCGAACCCAGTCATCAAAAATGGCTATATGGCTTAGATGAAGCGTTTAGCAGCAATGATCAAGTGGTTGAATTAGCAGATTATCGCTTATATTCGTTAAGGCCTGTCGATCAGCGAATGAGCTATAGAGTGACCTCATATCCTGAGACGATCATGGGTCTCAAACTCGACTCAAATACCCAACAGCTAAACCTTGCGTTGCCAGCCAATAGCAATCCAAAAACCCGAAAACTCGGTTTGCAGTTCGCCAAAGATTATCCAGATCCACAAGCGCGTATTAATGCGATGATGAATTACTTTGCTGAACAAGCCTATTACTACACCTTGAGCCCGCCTAGTGTTGGCGAGCAACAAATTGATGATTTCCTGTTTGAAAACCGTGCAGGATTTTGTGCTCATTACGCCTCTGCGCTAGTGTTTATGGCGCGCGCTAGCGGCATTCCGACCCGTATGGTGACCGGTTATCAGGGCGGCGATTATAATGCTAAAGCGGGCTATTACAGTGTTTATCAATACATGGCCCATGCGTGGACCGAAGTGTGGTTTGAAGGCCAAGGTTGGCAGCGTTTTGACCCTACCGCAATGATTGCACCGCAGCGGGTATTAGATGGATTTGACGCCACCTTTGACAGCCAAAGCAGCTACTTACAAGACAGCCCTTTTAGCACGCTGCACATGAAACAATACCCATGGTTAAATGAATTGCGCCAGCAATTTGCCAGTGTCGATTACTACTGGAGTGTGTGGGTATTAGGTTTTGACGAGCAACGTAAACAGCAAGTGTTAGCAACATTATTGGGTGATGTTAGCAGCACCAAAATCGCCTTACTAATGATTTTTAGCTTCATCATTATCGCACTGGTTATTGCCTATTACGCCGGGTTATTCAGTGTTGATCGTCAACAAGATCCGCTTAATAAACGCTATCAACTCATTTGCCAACGCTTAGCGAAAAAAGGCATCGCCCGTCAACAAGGTCAAGCACCGTCTGCCTACGCCACAGCGGTTAACGCACATTTAAGCGCCCTTGCCCCTCAAGTGGCAGCGGACTTTACAGCCCTAAGCGAAGCCTATATAGCACTTAAATATCAACCGCTGTCGGAATCACAAACCCAGCAACAGCAACAACACTTTAAGCAGTTGTATCGCCGATTACGTTTACGACTGCTGCGCAATTGAACTTGTGCACAACATCAGCAATCATCCTGATTATTAACGGTTTTGATTGATGATTTAAGGCAGAGTCCATAGAATGAATTAATCTCAAATTAGCGGGTCGCCCATGCTTACTTTAATTCAATCTAATCAGATGGAAGTGTTATCTGAACAACTGGCCAAACTGTTGGCTATTCGTTTAGATAACGTCAGTTTATTAGCCAGTGAGCATGTGTTAGTTCAAAGCCCGGGGATGTCGACTTGGCTGCGTTTAGAAATCGCTAAACACAATGGTATCGCCGCCGCATTATCGTTCCCGTTACCCTCTAGTTTTACTTGGCAGTTATGCCACGACCTGCTGCCCGATGTACCAAAAGATAACGCTTTTACCAAAGCGGCAATGACCTGGAAGTTAATGGACTTATTACCAAGTCTGCTAGATAACCCAGACTTTAGCCCGCTCAAACAGTACTTATCGCCTCAAGTTGATAACACTTCTGATATTGCTAATGCAGATATGCTTGATACAGATGTAGACGCGAATACTGAAACTGATACCGATGCTAATACAGCAAACAGCCACGCCATATTGCAGCTCAATCAATCACATGATGCAATTAAGCTATTTCAATTGTGTGGTCGCATTGCCGATATTTTTGACCAATACTTGGTTTACCGCCCTGAGTGGATTTTAGCGTGGGAGCAAAACCAGCCGTTATCAAGCATCGACAACCGCCTAGCATTAGATGAAAACCAACAATGGCAACCTATCCTGTGGCGAGCATTAATTGACTATAACCAACATCATTTGCATGCCAGCCATTATCATCGCGCCAATTTACATGCCGATTTAATTGCAACCTTGGCCAATCCAGATACCGATTTATCGATGTTGCCCGCTCGCTTATACGTGTTTGGTATTTCGTCCATGCCGCCACAAACCCTCGATGTGCTGTACCATTTAGCCAGTCGCATTGATGTCATTATGCTGTCTCTCAGTCCTTGCCAGCATTATTGGGGCGATATTATTGAGCCGAAAACCCGCGCCCGCATGGCACTGCAATATGCCAATAAAAAACAACTCGACCAAGACTGGGAAGACAAACTCGAAGTAGGTAATCCTATACTGGCTAATAATGGTCAAATGGGCCGCGAACTGCTGGATTTATTACTGTCTCTGCCGCCAGAACACACCGATTTTGGTTATGACTGTTATGTTGAGCCCGAGCCGAATAATCTGCTGCACGGGGTGCAATACGATATCTTACAAATGGAAACACTTGGTGAACCATTAGGGCCAAACGCCAGTTTGTATCAAGATATTCATGCCCGCCGCACCTTATTACCAAGTGATGACTCAATTACCTTACGCAGTTGTCACAGTGCCCTACGTGAAGTTGAAACCTTACATGATCACCTGTTAGAGCTGTTATCAAGCAACAGCGACTTAAGCCCTAAAGACATCGTGATCATGATGCCCGATGTCGCGGCGTATGCACCGTATATTGATGCGGTATTTGGCACCGCCAACAGTCAGTATTTTGCCGACAAAAATCCGCAAAAAGGCGATTACTACATTCCCTACGCCATTGCCGACAGGGGCGCAGCGCAAGAGTCACCGCTGATTAATAGCTTTTTAAGCCTGTTAAATATCAATCAAAGTCGCTTTGGCCTCACAGATATTATTGGTATTTTAGAAGTGCCTGCTATTTTGCGTCGCTTCCAACTCGATGATGACGAATTGTCATTAATCCGCCGCTGGCTAGACGATGCGAATGTCCGTTGGGGCCGCAGTGAGCAAACTCGTAGCCAACTAGGTGTGCAGCCTTTTACGCAAAACTCATGGGCATTTGGTATTAAGCGTTTAATCCTAGGCTACGCTTTTAACGACGATGCCGATATTTATCGCGATACTTTAATGGTACAAGGCATTGAAGGTCAATCATCGCAGGCATTAGGTAAGTTGCTCAACTTTTTAGAAACCATCGACACTTATTTTAACTTATTTGCCAATGACTACAGCACCGCAGAGCGTCTTGAACAATTACAACAACTACTCGCCGATTGCTACGACACCACAGATGACGAGCGTGAGCAAATCCAAGCCATTCGAGATGCATTAGTCACCCTAGACACTGAGCTTGAAAGCGCTGGCCATCAAGGCCAAGTCGATATTGAAGTCCTAAAGCAGTGGTTTAATCAGCGCTTAACTGAATCTCGGGTCGGCCAGCGTTACCTTGCTGGTAGCGTGAATTTTTGTACCTTAATGCCAATGCGCTCAATCCCCTTTAAAGTGGTGTGCTTGCTGGGAATGAATGACGGCGTTTACCCGCGGGTTCAACATCCTGTCGGGTTTGATTTAATGGCGCATTTTGGCCCTAAAAAAGGCGATCGCTCGCGCCGATTAGACGACCGCTACCTATTTTTAGAAGCATTACTGTCGGCCAGAGAGCAGCTTTACATCAGTTATATTGGCCACAGTGAGCGCGATAATGCTGAGCGCATTGCCTCAATGCTAGTGTCTGAATTGGTCGAATATTGCCAACTCAGCTACCTACCGCAATCCTTACAGCTACAGCTTGAACAGCAAACAGACATCAACCTTGATGATGCCGATAAAGCCGTACTGGCACAGCTTATTCAAGCACAACCTTTGCAGCCTTTTGACGCTAAACTTTTCCGAAAAACACCACTATCTGCGCATAGTGTGAATAAGCTGCAACATAGCTTTAATGCCCAATGGTGCCCACCACCAGCCAATGCGACCATTAACAATCACTTTTTTGAGCAAGCATTACCTTTGTCGGCTGAACAGGCGGATGAAGTGTTTGCCCATACTCATATTAATAGTGAAGGCATTAAAGTGGTCGAACTCGAATTGTCGGCATTAATCCGTTTTTATCGTAATCCAGCGCAATTCTTTTTCAACCGCAGTTTAAAAGTCGATTTATCACTGGATATTCAAGCCGATGACAATGACGAACCGTTTAGCTTAAATGCACTCGAACGCTATTTATTGCAATCACGCATGCTCGACAATGCCATTGAACATCAACTCGACAGCCCAGATTTCGAATTACTCAGCAAGCTCAAAACCAGCGGTGAATTGCCCATGGCGCCGTTCGACGACTTGTTAATTAATCAATATTTACGCGATATATCGCCGTTGATTAATCGGGTGCAGTTTTTACAAGACCAACAAACCATGCACACGCTGAATGTGGATCTTAACTTTGATTTACCGATGCAGGATTTTCCAGCGCATGCTCTATCTGTGCAGGATTTACCAGCACAAACAAATCCAGCCCATTCGTCCACCGTGCGAGTCAATCTTGTCGGCCGTATTGACGACATTCTGCCTAAAGGCTTAGTCAATTACCGCCCCGGCACAGCCCACGGACGAGATTTTATTCGAGTGTATTTACGTCATTTATGCATCAACGCCATGGCAAATTCGTTCACCTCAGGCATAGGTAAAAATCAATTCAGTTACTTACTCGACATTGGCCATTTTCATGCCTTTGCGCCTATTACTGCTGAACAAGCGCAGGCACAACTCCTGCGCTTTATCAGTGGTTTTATTCAGGGGCAAACTCAACCCTTGTGCTTTATGCCTAAAACGGCCTTCGCCTATGTTGAAACCGATGGAGACCATGAAGAAAAGCTACTTAAAGCCCAGCAAAAATGGGATGACGGCCAAAACCAATTCGGCGAAGGGCACGACCCACATAACCAGCGTTTATTCCATTTCCCAGAAGACTTTAGCGAAGCTAGGTTTGGTGCATTAGCCATCCATTTGCTGCAACCCATGTTAAGCCAGTATCACAAAGATAAATTGGCAGAATTAGACACTTTTGTCAGTGGCACCGCGGTCGATATTCAAGCGCAACTCATCGCCAACGCAGCTAAACTAGGAGCGCATTAATGGACGCTATTACCGTGACACCGCTTAATGCCCTCACCTTACCTTTTAGCGGTTCCAGCTTAATTGAAGCCAGTGCTGGTACAGGGAAAACCTATACTATTTCCGGTTTGTATTTACGTTTATTGTTAGGCCATGGTGGTAAAGCACCGTTAAGTTGTGAGCAAATTTTGGTGGTAACCTTCACCAACGCCGCCACCGAAGAACTCAGAGACCGAATTCGTAAACGGATTAACTTAGCGTTTAAACGCTTTTTAGGTTTAGCCGTAAACGATGAGTTTATTGAACAGCTTTACCAAGACATCTCGGAAGATGAACGTCCTATTGCGTTAAGACGCTTAGACTTAGCGTTAAAGTCGTTAGATGAAGCGGCCATTTTTACTATTCACGCCTTTTGCCAACGCGTGTTGTCAGACATGGCATTTGAGTCGTCATTGCTATTTGAGTCCGAATTTACCCTCGACGACAGTGAGTTTTTACACCATGCAGTGCGCGATTTCTGGCGTGAAGTCTGTTATCCATTACCGCCCTTTTTAGCCCAAGCCATTAGTGATGTGTTTGCCGAACCTGACGTGTTAGCGCAAAAGCTGCGACCGTTATTAGGTGCAAGCCAAGCGGTGTTGTCAAAGCAGCCTCTGGCCTTTGAAACCCTGCAACAACAGCTAAGCCAAAGTATCAGCCGCTTTACCTTATTGTGGCAAAGCCTGCACGACAGCACCCTTGAATTATTGCAATCGCTGCCATTAAACGGTCAACGATTTGGTAAAGGCGCCGACGGCTACCCTAAACTTAGCCAACTGTTTGATAGCATTAGTAACTGGGTGAAATTCGGTCAAGGATTACCGCCAATAAAAGCGCTGGAGCAATTGGCATTATCAGAGCTTAAACTCAATAAAGGGGGCGTTATCCCCAGTGCTGCTGAAGCGCCGTTACTTGAGCATATTGAGCGCTTACTTGAGTTGATTAATCAGCTTATTCCGTCATTTTTAGTGCGCGCCCGTGAGGGAATTCGCCAACGCTTTGCTGGCCAAAAACAGCAACGCAATTTAATGACACCCGATGACCTATTGCTCAGCTTAGCCATGGCGCTCAGCCAAAATCCAATCACCCTAGCCCATGCTATTGCTAAGCGTTTTCCGGTCGCATTAATTGATGAGTTCCAAGACACCGATCCACTGCAATTCACCATTTTTAATCAGGTGTATCAACAGCCGTTAGCATCACAGCTGGACTTAGCCGCTGATACCACTGTGCACAGCCAAAATGATGACAGTAAAAGTAATGACGACATTGGTAATGACAACAACGATGATGATGCTAACAAGGGGCGCTTAAGTTTATTAATGATTGGCGATCCTAAGCAGGCTATTTATGCTTTCCGTGGCGCCGATATTTACACTTATATTGCCGCGCGCCAACAAACACAGGCCCATTATAATCTTGACACCAATTACCGCTCATCGACTCAATTGGTCAATGGTGTTAATCAGCTTTTCAGCCAACACCAAGACCCGTTTATTAGCCAAGCTATCCCCTATGATATTGTTAAAACCCCATCATCGGCAGCCAATAAACACCTGAGTGAAGCCACAACCAATCCAGCGGCGTTGCGGATCCGCTTATTAGCCGAAGACGATGTAAATGGCTTAAACAAAACTACCGCAAGACAACGCCTAGCAGCTGATGCTGCCAGTGAAATAAAGCGCTTACTCACCGAAGCGCAACAGGGATTATGCCGAGTTAATACCAGCCTTGAACAGGAAGCTAAACCGCTCATTGCCAAAGACATTGCCATATTGGTGCGCGACCGTAACGAAGCGGCCGTGATGAAAGCGGAATTATCAGCACGTAAAATTGGTGCGGTATTTTTAAGCCGAGACAGTGTATTTAACACCATTGAAGCCCGTGAAATGGCTATTTTATTGTATGCCTTAGCCACGCCTAAAAATGAACGTGCTATCCGCGCCGCGCTGGCCACTGAGCTTGTTGGTTTTAATGCCCAGCGGATCCATCAATTTAACCAAGATGAAGAACAACGTCAGCAGGTATTAGATCAATTCACTCATTGGCATCAGTTGTGGCAACAACGCGGCGTTATGCCTGCGCTGCTTAACTTTGCCAGCGAAACTAAACTGATCCATCGTTATCTGTCGCAATCTGTCACGGCTGACATCAATAGTGTTGATAAACATAACGCTAATGCTCACCGTGATAGCAGCAATAATGACAACAGTTATAGCAGCAATAGTGACAACAGCTTTAATGATGCTGATGACGACAACGCAGCAGATCTTAAAGCCTCAGGAGAAAGACGCTTAACCGACTTTAGGCATTTAGCCGAATTACTGCAGCAAAAGGCCACTGAGCTAGATGGTAGCAGCGCCCTTATCAATTGGTACGAACAACAACTGATTGGTAACAATGGCGGTGATGAGCAGCAATTGCGCTTAGAAAGCGAACAGAACTTGGTGCAAATTGTCACTATTCATAAAAGTAAGGGCTTAGAATATCCGGTCTGTTTTGTGCCGTTTGTCAGCTTAGCCCGCGGCAATAAAAAACGCCCTGCGCCGATGATGTACCATAAAAATGAGCAGCTCATTTGGGATATCGACGCCACCGACGAAGGCTGGGAACAACTCAAACAAGAAACCCTCGCGGAAGATTTACGCTTATTGTATGTGGCGTTAACACGGCCGGTTTACGTGTGTTATTTGTATATTGCCAACCAAAGCCGCCAATTAAAGGCGGGGATCAGCAGTCAATTGCATGAAACAGGTATCGGTTATCTGTTGGGTATTACCGACAAGAAAACCGACTTTGCTCTTATTCAAGCCAAAGTGAATGCCATTGCCACCTTACCAGCGATGAGTGTGGAATGTTTAAGTAATGATGTTGACGATTCAGTGCTCGCCGATATTAACGACAATAATGACATTCTAGCGGCCAAAAAAGTCACTCGAGTACAGAGCCTTGCGTGGCGAGTGGGCAGTTATTCTGGCTTGGTGAAACATCTGCCTCACGAGAGAGTCGCACCCGGTGCCGACGATGAAGACTTCACCGATGAGTTAATCCAATTACAGTTACAAGATGAACTCACCAGCGAACCCGTACTTGATCGCTTTACCTTCGAGCGCGGTGCCAATGCCGGTAGTTTTATGCATTTAGTGTTAGAACTGTTTGATTTTACCCAAGCAGATACTGAACTGACGCCTGCGCTAACAAAAGCCATGAAACAATATGGGTTTGACGAAGCCCTATGGCAACAACCGCTAATGGACTGGTATCAGCAAATATTGGCCGCGCCGCTGTTTATCAAGCCATCGTCAGAGGACACATCACTGATATTAAGCCAATTAGGCATGAAGCAAAAAATGGTCGAAATGGAGTTTTACTTGCCTATTTCAACCTTACAAGCATCGCAATTAAATCATATTTTGCAGCAGCACGGTTATGTCGCCGGACTCGACTTTGATACCTTAAAAGGCATGTTAAAAGGCTTTATCGATTTAACCTTTGAGCACCAGGGCCAATTTTATATTGCCGATTATAAGTCTAACCATTTGGGCAATAACTATAGCGACTACACTCGCTCAGCCATGGCTAAAGCCATTGATGCTCATCGCTATAATTTACAATACATCTTGTATACCTTGGCGTTGCATCGTTACTTATCGCTTAGATTACCAAACTACAATTATCAGCAACATATTGGCGGCTGCTATTACCTGTTTTTACGCGGCATGCATCCTGAGCATCCTGGCGCGGGGGTGTTTTATGACAAACCACCGCAAGCATTAATCGAACAACTCGACCGCTTATTTTCAGGTAATACAGACAATCGTGCGCCGGAGACGTCATCATGCTAATACTCACCTATCCAATCACTGAGTTATTGCACCTTTGGCAAGAACAGCGGCTCATTACCGCACTCGATCGTCATTTTGCTTTAGAGCTGGCCAGTATTGAAACCATCAATAACGATCCCGCAATAAGCGAACAACAGCCGCAACTGTTCTTGCTTGTTTGCGCCATGCTCAGCCAGCAATTGTCTAATCAGCACAGTTGTTTAGTCATCGAGCAAATTGATTTAGCCAACCCCATGGCAGAAGACAACCGCAGCAACGCTGAAATCAATTGTCGGATTGAGCTTAACCATCAACAATTGATTGAACAAATCGCGCTATTTGATGCAGTCGGCCAGCCCGGTGACAATAAACCGATGATTTTTGAACATGGACGCTTATATTTAAATAAGTACCACTTCTTTGAAACTCAAGTGGCGGCTAAGTTGACCCAATTAGCCAATCAACAGATTGAAATCGACCTAGCTAACAGTAATCTGCCGCAACTCATTGAATGTTTATTTACCGCAGAAGACAGTAATAGCAGCCCGTTTAACTGGCAAAAAATAGCCACGGCAACAGCGTTGGCAAAAGCATTAGCGGTGATCACTGGCGGCCCAGGAACCGGTAAAACCACCACAGTAACTAAACTATTATTGTTACTGTTAACCCAATCGCCACTAACAATCCGTTTAGTCGCGCCCACAGGCAAAGCCGCAGCTAGGCTGAGTGAGTCTATCAAGGCGTCTAAACATCGTTTACTGCAACAGCTAACCCAAGTGAGCGACCCTGCATTGGCGAAAGTATTAATCGATTCGCTAAAACAAATACCTGAAGAAGCTTCAACATTGCATCGACTATTGGGGGTTATCCCAAACTCGTACCAATTCAGGCATCATCAGGATAATCCGTTGCGCTTAGATTTACTGGTGGTCGATGAAGCGTCGATGGTCGACTTACCCATGATGTACAAATTACTCAGCGCCCTATCGTCTCATGGTCGTTTGATATTGTTAGGCGACCAAGATCAACTCGCATCAGTAGAAGCTGGCGCAGTGCTCGCCGATATTTGTGTTGGCTTAAAACAAGCTAATCAGCATGAGGCATCGCCATGGTCAATGCGTTACAGCGCAGCACAGGCAAAGCTCATTGAGCAATTAACCCAACAAAATGTCAGTCAGTTTATTCATCAACAGCCTAAAATTGGTGACAGTTTGTGTATGTTGATGCACAGCCATCGTTTTAAAGGTGATGCAGGTATTGGGTTATTAGCCAATGCGGTTAATCAATCAAATGTGCATGCGATTCGTCAAGTATGGCAACATGATCATGCCGAATTGAATTGGTTTGAACATCAGCATAATGCCCAGGGAGATAACACAGGTAAACAAGCGTTATTGGCATTATCGGTACAGGCTTATGGTGAGTATCTAAGTTTGGTACAAGAAAATCAGCAAAGGATAAATCAACAGGCCATTATCGATCAAGCGGATCGACAGGACTGCGCCATAACACTACCGCATTCTGAACAAACCATCATCGACAGCTTTAACCAATATCGAGTCTTGTGTGCCATGCGAGCTGGAGAGTTTGGGGTTGAGGGAATGAATATCGCCATCACCGACAGCCTTAAACACGCCAAACTGATTAATCCCCAAAATGAGTTCTATTTAGGCCGACCGATCATTATTCAAAGTAACGATTACAACTTAGGCTTATTTAATGGCGACATTGGTTTAATCTTGCAAGACAGCACTAAGCCAAGTCGCTTAATGGCCCATTTTGTTATGGCCGATGGCAGCCTGCTTAAAGTATTACCCGCACGCTTACCCAGCCACGACACTTGCTACGCCATGACAGTACATAAAAGCCAAGGCAGTGAGTTTGATAAAGTCAGCTTTGTATTGCCGCATAAACCCAGCTCCGCCCAATGGCAATTACTCAGTAAAGAACTGCTTTACACAGCCATCACCCGCGCCAAAAATCATTTTTATTGTTTAGGCACGGGTATGATATTTGAAAAAGCCAGCAAACAAGCAACATCGCGTGCATCAGGGCTAGCTTGGAGATTGTGGGGTTGATTGCGGAGCTGATTATAAAGATAGTAGTGAGCGCTATTTCAGGGTAAGCAAGTGCTCAATAACAAACAGATAATGACGACATAATATTGATGACAACGGGAAACTCATAGTGCCGATGATTAAGCGAGACTTCGGCGGTTGATTTTCAAAATCAGCTTCCATGTGAGCTTAGCCAAAACATCCATGTTTTGGATACTCGCTAACTCATCGGCATCTATCATTTTATTATCTTCGATTTGGCTTTTTGTGACTAACTTAGGTAATTTGTTATGCTCCTTACAAGCTAGTGTAGCTATCATTAACTTCAACGTTGATATACCTCTGCTTATTATCCAATACAATTGAAATAGTAATAGCATGTAAGCTTGAGCTTTCATCTCGAATTATTCACTGAAATCTATTGGTATATTTGTCATAAGTGAAAGGGATATTTTGGGCGTTAAGATAATGCTCAATAGCTTAGCATCATCTCCAACTTTCAAGCTTTGAACAATATTTCTCTCAACCTGTTCCGAAGTTGATTCAGCTTTTTGTCCACATCCAAATAAAGAAGCGATAAAGAATAAGACGATGTAATAATTACGCAAAACTTGAGCCTCTCTTTGGCACATAACGTTTTAGCATTTGTGCGATGCGCACTTTGCATGCCGCAAACAGCTTGGTAGACTTGCCCTATGTCGAGTCAAGGTTAATTGATAAGTTTTATACTAAAGGAGTTTTCTTTTTTGATATCGGCTCTGGGCTGAAGAGCAATTTTGAATTGATTACAAGGCTTGATTTGTACTTATTTCATTGAAATCCCCTTGCCATTGTGGTATTCCAACACATCTTTTCTAAGTCTAGTTAATTCAATAACTGTAGTTCAATCTATTGAAGTATCATTTTGCTCCGCGCAACAGCTTAGTTCAACACCAAATTATGTTGCTAGTTTGAAGAAACATACATAGCCCAAGATCCAAGAGCAAAAATACTGCCAAAAATAGTTAGTATTGAACAAATTTTAGCTAAAACAGACCATATTTTTTTCCCTTGATATGTACTCGCAGACTTCCAGACAGCAATACTAATCAAGATAAAATAAACGGACTTTAAACAATCTCCGATAATTAGCGACTCTACCGTTGTTAATTTTGAAACAATTAAACTAATAATTACACTTATTAAAACGAATCCAGCCCAAAAGACATCAACTAATCTAAAACTACCGGAAAATAGTTTTTTAACAAAATGTTGTTTTTCTTCTAATGCAACATCATTCATTTCGAATCTTCCTTTTGCAACAAGGCAAATCTATGCCATTCATTTTAAGACAATTAACATAACTGCTTTTAGCGTTGATTGCGATAGCTTTCTGACTATTCAAATGTACAAATTGAACGCAAATCATCAACAAACTGAGAGATAGTGGGAAATGGTGAGCAATGAGGTAAACCTAACGCAGCACTAGCAGCTTAATTGATATTAAGCGGGAAAAAATATTATTGTTTTAGTGCTAGATCCAACAATTATGAGTGGCCATTCTTTAGTACTCTTATGTCTAAATACACGACGAATTGACTGCTAACCAGCATACGAAGTAGATTGATTTAAATTTGACTGCAAAAGCAGCCAAATAAGCTAAGCTCGCCTATTGAATGGCGGGAGGCTCATATATGTTATATTTTAATTTACTTTAGTTGCATTAATAACGATTGAACTACAATCACCAGTAACATATGGGCCAAGAACAAACTTTAACGATGAAAAATGATACTCTAAATCACAATATTCATATATTGATTCCAGCTGTGAATTTTTTGTATAAAACCGTGCAACAATAAGTTTTTCATTTTGTTGAAGAATTAAAGCTGAATTAGACGATAAAGAACTTTTCACATCTTCTTGTTGTGTCCCAACCTTAGGTTTTGGTGCTTTAACAAAAGTGGCAATTAAAGCATCTTTTACCTTTAAAGGGTTACTTTGCTCAGCTTTCATCACTTCTTTGACTTCAGGCTCGCTGATAGATGAACATGCACTGATTAACAATATCAATATCGTCACCAATCCAACTCTACTTTTTTTCACTGAACGCTCCTTAAAATATAACGTTTTAGTATTTATGCGTTGCGCTGTTTGCAAGACATAAATCGCTTGTTGGACTTGGCCGATGACTAGTCCAAGTTAATGGGCATGCTTCATGCTATAGGAATTTGCTTTTTTTGATGCTAACTTTGGGCTACAGAGCAGTTTCGAGTCAATTGATATCGAGTAGTAGATAAGTTTTTCATTGAAATTCCTTTTCATCGTATTTTCATACATCTTTAAGCTTGGCTGGTTCAATGAGGGTTATACACTCAATTGAAGGCTCCGCGCAGCGGCTTAGTTCAACAGTTTTTTGACAAAAATCAATCAAGCCACCCATTTTTATTGCAAATAATCGGGTGGCTTTTTTTGCTTCCATTCTTGATCTGTTATTTAGTGGATAAAGAGTAATATCCCAAGTATTAAGGCTGGTTCAACACTTGGGATAAGGACGCAGCTTAACGCAGCCGATCCCTATTTGTTAGGTTGTTAGGCTGTTAGGCTGTTAAAATAACCAACCAGTAGGGTTCTCAATTGGTTTTTCCAGTTCAAGTGCTTTCATGCCCTTAAGTGAGCGAATTATTAGCCAAACCGCCCAGAATAAGAGTACAAACCACCCAATGATAACTAAGGATAAAATTGAGCCTAAGAAGATATAAATAGCACCAATCCAAAAAGTCCTAATTTGAAACTGATAATGGGTTTTTAACCACTCAGGGGCATCACCTTTATTGATGTAAGCCATTACTACACCGATTATACCTGTAATACCAAACAGTAAACCTACCATGTAAAGTAAGTAAACTATTTTGGCTTGTTCCTTAGTCGTTGGAACATTTTCTACTACTTCACTCATCTATTTTATCCTTTAATTGTGATGAATTTTATAATTGATTCTTCAATATTTGCTGAACAAGAAACTATGCCTCTCATTTTTAAGACAATTAACATAACTGCTTTTAGCGTTGATTGCGATAGCTTTCTGACTATTCAAATGTAAAAATTGAACGAAAATCATCAACAAACTGAGTGGCATATGGAAACTGATGAGCAATACGGTTGAGTTAAAGCATTCGCGGCTTGGTTGATATCAAGCACAAAATGAGGTTATTGTTTCAGTCTGAGCTCTAGTTTTAAAGGTTAAGTCTTAAGCACACAACCCGCGTTGGCAGTTCGATGATCCTTGTGCTCGCTTTCGCTCTAGATGTTCGAAATATTCTGTTAAAGCTGGTAATGCCTCGAAAAAAACTTTAAATAATGAGCCAAACTCAGTGGTGATTTTTAGCCCGTTTTAAGCGGAAATATTAAGTCTATTGAGAATATCTTGGCTATCTGAGCTAATTGCACTGCGCTTATCCTCTCGAATAATTCGCCCTGTATTATCTACCTGCACAATATAATCGTTAACGCTGAGCACCAATCCTTTAGGCATATCCTGACGTTCATTACTGACACAAGCCAATAAGCCTGCTGGTTGTTTACCTTTTATCGCTGAGTTAATTCGGCGTTAAATACAGATGTAATAAGATATTTCTACTATGGTAGTCATCTTGAGCCGGATGTGCCTTTCTGTTAGTGAATAGATGTCGACATAAGCCATAAAGCCCACACTGCCGCTTCATCTAATAACGCTTGGTTTTTTATAAAGGAATAGGTAAATCTGCCCTCCCACAAATTAGTCGGGAACGAGTAAAATCTGCCAGTGCACTTATCTTATTTATTGGTCATTGGGGCAAGCTGCTCATTCAAGAAACGCATAAGCCAACTCATTCCAAGCCCACTCATTAAAGTGGGTTTCTATTATAAGTCTTTTGAACAAATTATAGGCAGCTAGAGCGAGTTGAGCTCAACTTATTCACTTAAAAAAGAAGCTAACTCATCAACATGAGATTGAGTTTCATTGATGAGTAGGCCAATTTGAACCGCGGCGTCATTTGACGTTTTCGCAAGATTACGAACTTCGTCCGCAACAACGGCAAATCCACGTCCGGCTTCACCCGCTCTTGCTGCTTCGATGGCTGCATTGAGGGCTAATAGGTTTGTTTGATCGGCGACCGCATTAATAGTCGTTACCGTATTTTGAATTTTACTCAACACAGTAGACATCGTATTGTGCGTTTCGGTCACTAACTTATTACGAGAAGAAACATTACTACCAAAAACAATATACTTAGAAATATTTCCATTCAAATCCGTAATTGAAGAAATAACACAATCTAAAATCACTTCATTCCCTTGATGAGTCAGTTTCATCATGACTGCTGTCGGTTCGCCTCGTTGGATCATCTGCGTACGAGAATGATCTAAATGGTCTTTTAAATTTCCCACTACAGTTTGCATTTGTACATCGTCGTGTAAATTTAACTGCTTTTTAGTATAGTCATTAGCTGAAATAAACTGACCACTTTGATTAAACTCTAACACTGCCGAATGACTGCTTATTGCATCTCTTTGATTAATCTGTTCTAACACAATACGTTTGATTTCACGCACATCAGAGCTCACACCAACAAAACCTGTGTGCTCACCCTTGTCATTAAAAATCGGATTTACTGCCAATACAATCCAATATGGCACCCCATGTTTATCAAAATTCAATATCTCTTCATAGAAAGCTTGTTTTGCTTTGAGCTTTTGAGATATGCGCTTAATCGTTTCTTTGTCGGTTTGTTCTCGTTGCAAAAGTATACCGGGTTTTTTGCCCTTTACCTCTGCAAGGGTCAAGCCTGAAAGTTTTTCAAAACCAGGGTTTACATATTCAACTAAACCATTTTTATCAGTGATCAATACACTAGTGCTAGTGTTACTTACCACCTTTGATAACATTTCAAATTGCTTAATGTGCTGGTTTTGCTCTTGATGGGATAATACATAGGCGGTGAACTTTTGATTACCAGAATTTATTTGATGGCGCGCCACATGAACATAGACCTTATATTGCTCAGATAAACAAAGTAGGTGTTCTTTATTGTTAAACCCATTTTTTAACGTTCTCTGTAAATTGATATCTGCTTGATTTAAATAAATAGAGTCAGTATTTACGGGATCCAAATTAGCTGTTACTAACTTTTCATTGTTATCAAATACAACATAGGCCTTGCCACTGAAAGCTAATAACTCTTGCCACACACTTTCAGTTAATAACGGTGTTGATACAGCATCAAACGTATAAAGTGAGCAAGACTCTAAGTTTTTATAAGTCAGTTGGATAACTTGCTGACTAAGGAGTAGGTTTTCATCACAGCGAATAGTTTTGCTGCTACTGTCATAACGAGTAAGCAATAAAGTAAAGGTTTGATTATGATCAGCTTGTTTTAAGCGCTTGCTTAATTGATTAAAAGCATCATTAACGACAATAATATTTTGCTGAGCATCGACCACAACAGCAGCTGACTGATGCGTGGTAACTAGCTGCAATGCCAGCGCTTTCCTACTAATTTTTGAACTAAACCACATAATAGATCTCTAATAAAAAAGTAACAGCGTCAGTACGTTAGTCGAGCGCTAATCGATCACTATTTAGGACTCAGTAATTGGGATCATCGCAATAACTGGTTTGGTCTTTAAATTATTAGATTAAATATATAACGGGTAATAAATATTACTCCGCGTTGAGAAAAGAAACCAAGCCAGCCATTTTTATGATAGTTGAGCAATACACTCTTAACTGTAGTTGCCACTCAATACGGGATAACAAAATACCGCCGCACAAAGCAAATATCCGCTTACCTCCTATACTGATATCTAAGACACACAGTCGTGTGCCAGTAACCTTAGGTTTTATAAAAAACTGTCGCTTGAATAAGCGAGGAGGAAGCATGATTAATCACGTTTGGGGACTTGTACATCATCCTGATAAAGAATGGCGCGACATAAGTAATGAACATGAAACAGTCAGTCATTTGTACAAAAATCATGTACTGTGGTTGGCGGCGATTCCAGTGGTCAGTACCTTTATTGGCACCACACAATTTGGTTGGACTTTTGGTGGTGAAGACACAATCAAGGTCTCAATGGAGAGTGGTTTAGGCCTGGGGATTTTATTTTATGCGTTAATTTTAACGGCAGTGACAATAGTCGGTAGTTTGATCCATTGGTTGGCACGTAAATACCCTAACTGCCCAAGCAGAAATGAATGTATTGTCTTTGCTGGTTACATGGCTACACCGATGTTTTTAAGTGGCTTGTTTGCTATATACCCTATGATTTGGTTGTGCACACTCGCCTGTATTATGGGCATCTGTTATACCGGCTATTTACTCTATAGCGGTACACCAAGCTTTTTAGGCATCAGCAATCGACAGGGTTTTATTATATCAAGCACGACGCTAGCCATTGGTGTATTAGTTCTAGAGGTTTTACTGGCCGCCGTTGTGCTGCTGTGGAGTCTAGGTGCAGACAATACCATTATCTGGAACCTGTTCAGATAGGCCATATTTTTTGAGCCCATCGACGGAAAACGCCTTAACAATTTGACCAAAGATACGTGAGCCGTTCAGTATTAAGTCATCAGGAGATGCATTATCTTCTGATGACTAACCAAAGAAATGAACAGCTTTTTATTGAGATTAAGCAAACAAGATACCTGTATCGTAACGTCTGAATGTTAGGAGCAGTAAAGAACCAAAACCTATTAGCTAAAACTACCATCATACTCTTGTCGCCACACCGCCTAAAAACCGTCAATAAGCCTTCATTTCAAATCCGCGAGTTTATCATTCCACAAAAAATGCATCTTACCTTGTGCAGAATCCAGCGAGCAATTTTTGGATAAAAACCAACCATGCACACCATTTTATAGCGAAAAACATCGTCAAATAATAAATGCGCTGTCGTTATCTGCCGACTTTAGGTCTTTAAACCTATGGCCTAGTGTTCTAAGGCTGAATGAACAAAATACTGATAATAATGATGATTTAATGGCACTCAATCAATAGGTTGAGTTGGGCGTACTCTCAGGGTTAACTTCACCATAAACTTCTTCAGGATCAACATCATTAATCAGTAATATTTCCCTAACGGTTTCTATGTGATCTAATATTTTTTGGTAGCTGTCGCCATACTCATATTTCGTCACTTCAATTGATTTAGGCATGTAGGTAAACGCGATTTTCAATGCGTTTAAAGCAGACTCACTCATTTTGTCACTGTTTACTTCACTATTTGCTTCACTCATCTCTTTACTCATAACTTCCCCCATACAAACAGTCCTGATTTAATAGTTTTAATTAATAACATCTTACTCAACTATTCTGCCATAAGGTAGGGCTGCGATTGATTGAGTCAATAAACACACGAGCAAGGTAGGAGTACAACGATGCCCCTCTGTTATAGCTAATCAACTTAACCTCTTTCAACTCAGATTACGGTAGGATTTATAATTATTTACTCATAAAATATAATTTAATCATAGTGTTGCTATTAATTACATTCCGAACATTGAGTAGTATAGCGACCAAACAAACTTATTATTCGGTAATAACACCAATACAGAGATCATTATTAAATAACAATAAAATCAGCAGCTTGATTATATACACATAAAACCCAAACGCTCTTGTAATCAAATTGTAATCGCAGTGTTACTTAACGTTCATTGTAAACCTCTATGTTATGGCCAGGTTCTCAAATAACTTAACTACAACATAGGTAATATGAATATGCTCAAACAAGGCTTATCAGTGGTTATCGCTAGTATATTGTCTTCGGCAACATACGCAGGTTCTGCAACCGCAGCGACAACGACTGACACACAACTCAATAATGCTTGGTATAAAGACGGCCAAGCAACCATCACAGAAAAATTACAACAATCAAGATCAACAAGGGCAAAAAATGTCATCTTGTTTGTTGGCGATGGCATGGGGATTTCCACACTTACCGCAGCTCGGATTTTAAAAGGCCAATTAGCCGGTAATTCTGGTGAAGAAGGTTACTTAAGCTTTGAAACATTTCCTTATTCAGCTCTGGTTAAAACTTACAATGTAGATGCACAAACACCAGATTCAGCAGGCACCATGACAGCCATGATGAGCGGCTTAAAATCAGACGCCGGGGTTCTGGGTGTTGATGAAGACGTCGTTCGTGGTACTTGTGCCTCAGTCAAAGGCAATGAAGTAGTAACCGCCTTAGAGTTAGCCGAAATAAAAGGCTTATCGACGGGTGTGCTATCAACCGCACGTATTACTCACGCAACGCCAGCCGCCACTTATGCAAAATCAGCAGACCGTAACTGGGAAGATATCTCAGACATGGATATTGACAATAATGCTGAACGTGCAGATTGCGAAGATATCGCATCACAACTGGTTAACTTTGAAAAAAATCTAGAACAACGTTACACCGGTGTTGATGTAGACGGCATTGATGTTGTGATGGGCGGTGGTCGTCGTCATTTTTTACCTAAAGATGCCGCATTTAATAGTGTCGATGCCGTTAGCGCTATTGAAGGCGACCGTACCGATGGCCGCGATTTGACCGCAGAATGGAGTGCTATGTATCCAAATGGTCAATACGTTATTGACCAAACTGGATTTGATGCCATTGATACAGAATCCACTGAACGTGTTTTTGCTTTATTCAATGAATCGCATATGCAATACGAAGCTGACCGAGCCAATGATATTGCAGGCGAACCCAGCCTGTCTCAAATGACAGAAAAAGCCATTAAAATACTTGATAACAATCCAAAAGGTTACTTCTTAACGGTTGAGTCTGGACGAATTGACCATGGCCACCATGCTGGCAGTGCAAGCACAGCGCTTAATGATGCCATTGAATTTTCAAATGCTGTTCAAGCGGCATTAGACGCAACAAATGATGAAGAAACACTAATCATTGTCACGGCTGATCACAGCCATGTATTTACCATTGCAGGCTATCCAAAACGTGGTAATCCTATTTTGGGTAAAGTGGTTGGTATTGGTGCGACTGAGCCTAGCGAAGATTCAGCTGGTAATCCTTACACCACATTAGGGTATAGCAATGGACTTGGTTTCAGAGACTTAGGGGCTGAAACAGATGGCGATGCATCTTATGCTGCTGAAGCCGTTGCAGGCCGTCAAGACATCACTGCAATCGATACAACAACCTCTGGTTATCACCAAGAAGTGACTGTTCCATTGAGTAGCGAAACTCACGCGGGGGAAGATGTGGCTATTCATACATCAGGCCCAGGTGCGCAATTAGTTCAAGGTACTGTTGAACAAAGCGTTGTATTCCATTTAATCAATCGTGCTCTTGGTTTAGTTGGTCAATAGACCCTATAAGGTTTTTATGATGAATAAATTTATATTATCAACATTAACAGTTTCATTGGTTTTTGCATTATCAGCTTGTGGTGATAACGGTGACAATGGCACAGATGGAACTAACGGTATCAATGGTTCTGACGGATCAAACGGTACTAATGGTATGAACGGAACCAACGCGTTAATTACCCAAACCCCCTTAGCGGTAGGTAATGCTAATTGTCTCAATGGTGGTGTGCAAATCGACTCGGGTATCGATACAAATGCTGATACCGTTTTAGATGCGTCTGAAATAACATCAACTCAATATGTATGTTCACCTGCTGCGACCACAGTAAACGATACCGAACTATTAACCAGTTTAAATAACTCATGGTTTAAACAAGGCGCTGCCGAAATAGAAACGGCAGACGATGTTTGGAATAAAATTGATAGCCAATTAGCAAACAATGCCAACGTATCGATTGCAACTGCATCTACCGCAGCAGAAATAACCGCACTTAAAGGCTCAGCTAAAAATGTGATTTTATTTGTTGGTGACGGTATGGGTGTTTCAACGGTAACCGCAGCGCGTATTTTAGATGGTCAGAATAAAGGCATGATGGGTGAAGAAAACCAATTAAGCTTTGATAAGTTTCCATTTTCTGGTTTAGCAAAAACCTACAACGTTGATGCACAAACACCAGATTCTGCAGGAACAATGACAGCGATGATGTCGGGCGTTAAAACAGATGCTGGCGTGTTAGGTGTTGACGAAGATGTGGTTCGTGGCAATTGTGCTAGCACTAAAGGTATTGAGATGATCACTGCCTTAGAATTAGCTGAGATTGCAGGTAAATCAACGGGTGTTATCTCTACCGCACGTATTACCCACGCGACACCTGCTGCAACTTATGCAAAGTCAGCAGATCGTAATTGGGAAGATATCTCAGATATGGACATTGCCAACAACCCTGAACGCGCTAATTGTGAAGATATTGCATTACAGTTAGTCAATTTTGAAGCCAACTTAGAAGCTCGATATGCCGGTGTAGATGTTGATGGTATTGAAGTGGTTATGGGTGGTGGTCGCCGTCATTTTTTACCTAAAGATGTAGCATATAACAGCAATGACGCAGTCAGTACCATTGAAGGTGACCGTACTGATGGCCGTGACTTGACCGCCGAATGGCAAGCTCAATACGCAACAAGTGCTTATGTATTTGACCAGACTTCATTTAATGCTATAGACACTGAAACAACACCGCGGGTATTTGGTTTATTTAACGAATCGCACATGCAATACGAAGCTGACCGTAAAAATGATATTGCCGGTGAACCTAGCTTGTCAGAAATGACCGCCACTGCCATTAAGGTGCTTGATAATAACGACAAAGGTTTCTTCTTAACGGTTGAATCTGGTCGAATTGACCATGCTCACCATGCCGGCAATGCTTATAACGCGCTAAATGACGCGATTGAGTTTGCTAAGGCTGTGCAAGTCGCGGTTGATGCAACAAGCCAAGAAGACACCTTAATTATTGTTACTGCTGATCACAGCCATGTATTTACCATTGCAGGCTACCCTAAACGCGGTAACCCAATCTTAGGTAAAGTGGTTGGTATTGGTGCGACTGAGCCAAGTTTAGCCTCAGACGACATGCCTTATACCACAGTAGGTTATACCAACGGCCTTGGCTTTAGAGATTTAGGCACACAAACCGATGCCGATGCCAGTTATGCAGCTGCTGCAGTAACAGGCCGCGTTGACTTAACCGATATTGATACATCAACTGCAGGGTTCCACCAAGAGTCGCTAGTGCCACTCGATAGTGAAACACATGCGGGTGAAGACGTTGGTGTTTTTGCTGTAGGACCTGGCGCTCACTTAATTACAGGAACTAACGAGCAAAGCTTAATATTCCATGTGATGGACTACGCTGGCAATCTTTCTGGTACCCCCCAGTAAAGTCAGCTAAATAACCTGAACGTGAGATAAATAAGTAAAAAGTCATCAATAAAGAATAGGGGCTTGCCCCTATTCTTTAACTTTTAGCTCGCGCCTTGATACTTGACCAGCCAATAAGACAAAACACATGAAAACTCTATTGTTACTAACCGCTATCACTTTCCCGTTATTTGCATCAGCAAGTGACACTTGCCAATCAACTGCTTTCATGGCGACCTATAACATTGAACAAACGACTCACGATGCAGCATCAAACAAACAAAACCAACTGGTATTATTAAGAGCCCAAAATTCTGTATTTCACATCAACAATCAACAAGTCGCAACACAATGGACCACACTGCCACATAATCACATGAAAAAAACCTCATACTTCATCGATGACAAACGCGCCATTGAATATGAAGCAACCAAAACGATATCTAATCAAGCATGGCAATATCATGCACAATTACTCCATCCATTATTTCAAAAGCAGTCAACACTCATTGAAACTACTGGACAAGGTTGCGATAAACTAGAACATTATCAACAACAAAAAAATACAAAAACGGTTGATATATGGTGGTTTCCAGCAAAAAAACTAGTACAACGCATTAGTACTACATTGTCAGATAAAACTGAATCTGCAGATAAAGCCGTAAATTGGCAATTAGCCGAAGTAACATACGACAACAAAATGATTCAACAACAGCTAGATACATTCTCTGCGTACCAATCTACTGACTTTGCTGATATTGGCGACAATGAATCTGACCCGTTTTTTAGAAAAATGATCAACTTAGGTTTTATTGAACACAGCGCTTCAGGATTTTATGACAGCGAAGGAAATTCATTATCGTCAGCACATCAGCATTAACATTGGCCATCGTACTGATGAACTTATGGGCTTCATTTATCTCCACACTCCCCGCTTCTATATAAGATAAACAAAGCAATAGCCATGTTATTTTGTCTCGCCATCACAGGGAAGTGAAGCGTTACCCTTAATGAAGCTGATTAAGCGTGAGCCATGGCAAAGTGATGAGCTAAGGCTTACTCACTCACATGTTGACCACATTTTCTAGAAGTTGCGATGTTAATGAACAAGCAAATATGACCCCATCACTGTTTGTGTTTGTGCAATGTTTATCACTGCATAGACATTATTTTACCCCAAATATATCAACACACTTGATTGCATCTGCTAATACCTTATGGTTTCTACCCAACTTTATCACCTGCCGAAAAATTGAATATTTCTCATTGATAGGTGTAAAATCAGTGAGTTAATGTTATTTTGCTTCGCACAAAGGATTTTCACCGTAAAAGCCAAACCAATTAAAAGGATGTTTCTTAGTATGAAAAACAATAGTACGAAAAACAAAATCATCGCGTTATCTCTGGCACTCGCTATTGCCCCTTCTGTTTCTTATGCCCGCGACGATGTCGGCAGTTATTCGGTAGCAGATGCGCTGAGTACAGAACACGCAAAAAATAAACTTGGCAGCAATGTAGCCTTTTATTTTGGTGATCAAGCTTATTCTGAGCCAGTAAAAATTATCGGTGAATTCAGTGCTAATAAAAAGACTAATGCTTTTAATAAATCTGATATCGAAGCTTGCCATTGGGTATTTCTATCGGCAATGATCGCGCTAAAAGAGCGAGCGATTAAAGAAGGCGGTAATGCTGTTGTTGAAATCAAATCAAATTATAAAAACAATCTTACTAGTAGCAATGACACTTTCCAGTGCGGTGCTGGCAATATTGTTGCAGGCGTAGCACTAACCGGTAAAGTGGTTGAATTATGAACATCTATTTTTTCGTAAGTTTTTCATTCACAGAGCCAGATAGGGTTTAATACTATTAACTGGCACTCAAAGCCACTGAATTACAGTGGCTTTGATTAACTGTTTAAGATTATAAGGATGAAGCGATTTCACTTTGAGCAAAACTTTTCTGCATGAATTTATCAATACTATTGTATAGCGCTTGTTGTGTAATGATGTAGTTAAATCCATGTACTTCATTTTCAAAAAACATAGACTCATACGACTTGCCTAATTTATCTAACACATATTTCAATCGAAAATAATGTTCCGAATCGACTACGCGGTCCCTCCCGCCTTGAGCAATAAAAATTGGAATAGATAATTCATTCATTCTATACACCGGTGAATACTCAATTAAGGTATCCCAAGATTCATTTGGGTCACCAAGAATATCGATCAAAACCCGCCGAGAATCATCTTTTTCAGAAATATTATGATCAGAAAACAGTAATGGTATGTCTGTCACACCGGCATAAGAGATGGCACATTTATATAAATCTGGTCGTCTTATAGCACTGATTAATGCAGAGTACCCACCATAACTGATCCCAAACACACACACTTTTTGGCCGTCAATATCATCTCGAGCAATGACTTTGGTAACGGCAGACTCAATGTCATCTTCTATTAGTCGGCCCCATTGACGCTTGCCACTATTAAGAAATTTTTTGCCAAAGCCTGATGATCCGCGATAATTTGGGGTTAATACTGCATAACCTTTTTGAACAAAATAATGTACATCAACTGAAAAGTGTCTCGTATCATTAACACCTAACGGTCCACCATGAGGCATCACAAGCAAGGGGACGTCTTTAGCGGCAGAATTGCTTGGCATCGTTAAATAAGATTCAATTTCAACACCATCGGAAGAAGTCGATTTAATCACTAAACTTTTGCCTATTGAGTATTGATTTAACCAAGGTCGCTCTTCACCTATAAGCTGGCTTTTACCTGTTTCGGCATCGAATAAATAATAAGCAGAAGGTGAATCGATCGATTGGCTAATCGTCACTATTTTTTGGTAATCTTGATCAAAGTGAATAACATAATTGTCTTCTTTATCTCCTTTACCCTCAGATGTACCAGTATATGTTGACAACTTATTGTCATAATTTTGAACTAACACTCCACCGAGCATATAGGTGTAACCTATGATGCTGCTGTCGTAAGGGTTTTGAATAATGCCGACAATATCACGCCCTGGCAGACTGTAAACTTCACCAGTAAAAGTCTTAGACTGAACATCATATCGAGATAAGCTTTGATAACCATTTTTCTGTTCGGATAACACTAATAATTCATTTTTAGCATCATCAAACCATACTGGTATAAATTTAGTTTGATCATCTTGCCGCCAAACTTGTTGCCACTTACGACTGTCAGCTTTTTTAACATGAACCTCTGTTACGCCCCCTTTGCTAATAAAATTAACGTTAGGTTCACCAAAAGGATTAAGTAACCATGCTCCTTCAGGAAATGGGCCTATTGATATACTCTTTTTACTGCGAAACTGCGCTTCAAAAGCATCATCAGTTACATTAATAGTAAATAAATGTGCTTTGCCATTTTTATAGCGCTGGGCGATAAAAATATCGTCAACCGCGAGTAATGGATCAAATAAGTAAGTTTGTTTTAGTAAAGCAACCTGAGTGACGCTATTGGCTGCATCAACTTTGTAAATCAATAACTGGATACCAGAATGGCGATCAAATGTCGTGACACTAAAATACTCTTTACCTAACCAGCCAAAATCACTAATGGACCTTCTAGATTGCTGGCTAAAACTAATCACCTTGGTATCCCAACTAAAATCTGTGCCAGCAAGTATCACTGTATAATTGTTATCGACCAGTTTTTTATATAGTAAATGTTGCCCCTGCGGACTTAACTTCGGTGCAACGACATCTGGATTTCTGAAGAAGTCGTCTTCAAGGCTTGCTGCGACGGTCATCGAGAAAAACGATAATGCAATAAGAATACATTTAATCAGCTTCATAATTGATTCCCTTCAATTGCTTTAGCATATTCAAAAAAGTGGTCTTTTTCTTTGCCGGTGTAGTTCAAATTATATTGAGCCAATACTTCAGGATAGCTAGATTCCATGTATTCCAGGGCTTGGCTGGCTTTGTTATTAAAATAGAACCTAGCACCACCAATCAAGTAATTTAAGCTGCCATTCATCTCGGTATACATTGAAAGATGGCCTGCATAATTGATTTTCCCGGCCTCAACATTAATCACGTACTTCTGATCCGCTAAGTCAATATAAGTCTGTTTTCCTAGGTACACGCGATTCCAAGTGTAGCTGCCTGCATCTACCACTACGAGCCAGTAATTATAGTTTGACTTAAGTTTTTCAAACCTTAAGTCCGACAACCATCCTTCACTGTCTAACGTAATATGACTCGGTACGTAACCTTGCTCAATTTTCATAGCAACAAGAATATATCCCTCATCTTTACTCAGTTCGGTTAGGCAATAACCCAATGTTGAAACGCAACATAAAACCACGCAAAATGCGCTTTGCAGCAATCGTCGATATCCTTTCACACAACAACTCCTTGTTGACTTGTTATTCTTATTAATGAAATGAGTAAACAGCTGATTTCACCATTACTTTCAACCTTTTCACCTCAAAAATATAACAAATAAACTATTGAAATAAAATATAAATTCTGACTACTGGAGTAATTTGGTTGTCATCACAAATTAAATATCACCTCTATTTGAAGTAAATTTATCTTTCATGAACAAATTTACGCTATCCTTAGCCCAAATGTTCAACTGCAGCCCTTAAATGCCCACCAATATCATTACCATGTTCCCTGAGTCGTCCGATAAATCATCGACTCCCGCAACAATAAACTCTGTAGAGCAACCGGCTGTGACCTGTTCAAATTGCCAAGCCTGTTGTTGCCGTTTAGAAGTGATGTTAATAACCGAAACCGGTGTGCCTAAAGTGTATATAGCCAAAGATAATTGGGGCGGAGAAGTCATGCGCCGACTTGATGATGGTTGGTGTGCAGCACTAGACCGAGACACTATGATGTGTTCGATTTACGAAGTTCGGCCACTGATTTGCCGTGAATTTGAAATGGCTGAATACGAATGTGTTTCTGAACGCGAAGCCTTTGGTATTTAACCGCCTAAGAATACGATGTTAAATGCAATGCAATGCAATTACATTTAACATCGGCAAACTGCTCGATAAAACCAAGCTGCCCCAAAGACTACAATCGTTTAGTTTGATGACTGATAAAACGCATCAGGTAACTTCCAGCTAATGACTTGCTGTTGCCCCTGCCAATTTTCAATGGTTAACCACGCCTTGTGTTCTGCGGTTAATATTTCTGGCGCAATAGCATGAACTTCTTGTCCATGCTGACTGCCATGCAAGATACCTGCATCGCCCATTTGCAGTGTTTCTAATGGTAAGGGCTCTGTGCCAATGTTTAAATATGCTTGACGGATTTTGTTTACCTGCCCCTGACTAAACAATAATAAAAAATCTTTAGTGTAGGTACCATCGTGAAGATATGGCGGATCAAGATTATACGGCATAGGTGTTATTTCAAAAGCGCCAACCGCTTGAGTTTCCCATGCATCAGGGAATTGCGGGAATAGAGACTGATATAGAAAATAACAAACTAGCACTAGCATTAAGCCATTTATTTTATACTTGTAACGATTCCATATGGTGTTTTTAATGCGGGCCATTAGTTACCTTCCTGCTCGACTAGCTGTGAGTTATGCATTGCCAACGGATCATCTAGGTCGGTTCTGGCGGCTTTTACGGTTCGACTTCCCCACATTAAAAAACCTGTGATAGACATCCCCGTTAGAAAAATGCCGAAGATAAACCAAATCACTTTGGTCCACAAACCACCTATTGTGCCGTAATGCAGTGGATCAGCAATATGCGATAGGGTTTGTAAGGTTGTCATTGCCACTGGCGATCTTTCACTTTCAATGGTGCCACTCCATGGATTCACTGTCACACCATAAGCATACTGGTCGTAGAAAATATGATCTCCTTGGCCATACACTTTATAAGTGTCTCGATTGTGCTCTGGAAGCATAATGTAGGTACTTTTAAAGCCCGGGAATTTTTGCTCGGCTACTTGCAGCGCATTAGATAACGTATATGGTCTAATAGGAGCATCATTTGCTGATGTAGGCACTTGGCTTGCTTCAATTAATGGCGCATGTGGCTCCAAATCTATGTGGTTGTGCCACATAATCGCTTGGGTTAAATACCATAAACCGGTAATGCTCATCAGCATTAAAAACCACATTGACCACACACCGGCCAATCGATGTAAATCGGCTAGCAATGTTTTTTTACCTTGATTGAAACGTAATTTAGGCTGGATAAATGAACGCCAGAACTTTTTATAAATCACCAGTCCAGATATCAACGCCCCCAACATAACGATGGCCATAAAACAGACAATGTAATAGCCGACACTGTAATTAACATGCCATGGAAACAGTAACCAACCGTGTAATGAGCGCATAAAATTAGTGAAGGTCATGCCAAGATTAATTGCTTGTATTTGGCCGGTGTATTGATTGACATAAGCAATGGCAAAAGGCGCATCGCTATCGTTAAAAATAACCGCATTAACCAGATAAGATTCAAAGCTCATCACTGTGGTGATGTTAGCTGTTGGGTGCGCTTGTTGCACAATTTCAACGAGTTCTGACATCGGTTTTTCTGCCAGATTTTGCGGGTTACTTGCACGAGCGTCAGGATTAGTGAGCCAGGTTAATTCATGGCTTATCACTGAAATTGTCCCCGTTAGGCACACAAAACAAAAAATTATCCATACGGGTAATGAAAACCAGCCATGAAGCTTAAACCAAAATCGATTACTACGTTTTGCCATCTGATGTCCAAATTTGTCCGCTGTCTTTATAGATATTAATTTTCCACACATGCTAATACGATTGATAACCAATCTCAACAACTATTGAGTGATAATTATTATCAATTGTAAATTTTGCGTTAATGCTCACATTTTAATCAATCTAGCCTCGATCGTGGTTGCTAATGATAATCATTAGCAATAACATTAGCGTCTGATAAGCGCTATGGTTCGCCGTTAATAATATTCATCATTAGAAAAAGACACAGATAAGGCACAACATGAAACCTAAACATACCTTTGCACTTTCATCATTAGTTTTGGCAATGAGCTTTCTAGTACAGCCCATTGCCCTTGCAGCAGAACAACAACAAAATGCTGACAACAATGATCAAAACATAGAAAAAATTCAAATCTTGGGTGTTCGTTATAAACGCGTTAGCCAAGGCGCTACTGGGTTAACTATGGAGATTGATGAGACACCGCAGTCAATCAGTGTGGTTTCCAACGAGCAGATAACTAATTTTGGGGCCAATAACCTTAACGACGTACTTCGTCTTGCGACAGGTATTAATGTTGAAGAATGGGAAACAAACCGCACACAATATACTTCTCGCGGCTTTGAAATTAAAAGTACCCAAATTGATGGCGTCGGTTTGCCCAATGACTGGGGGATCGTCACTGGTGCAATGGAAGCTTATGGTTATGAAAAAATTGAAGTTATTCGTGGCGCTAACGGGCTACTAACCGGAATAGGTAATTCTGCTGGTACCATTAATTATGTGCGTAAACGCCCGACTAACGAAAATGAAGGTGAAGTAGGCATCTCATATGGCTCAGATGACTTTAAGCGCGTACAAGCTGATTACTCTGCCCTGTTAACAGAAAGCGGTAGTTGGGCTGGTAGAGTTGTTGCGGTAGTAGAAGACAAAGGATCATACTTAGATGGCCTAGAAAACGATCGTGGTTATATTTACGCTGTCGTTGATGGCCAATTAACAGATAACTCAACGCTAACATTAGGGTTTTCATACCAAGATGCCAACACAGACGGTAATACCTGGGGCGGATTAGTATTTAACTATACTGACGGCACCCAAGCAGAATGGGATACCAGCGCTAGCACCACACAAGAGTGGACTATGTGGGACACCATCAATACAACCGCATTTGTTGAGTATACTTACATAATGCCTAACGATTGGGACCTTAAAGTTGCCTATAATCATCAAGGATTAGAAGATGAAAGTAAGTTATTTTATGCTTCTGGAACCATTGATAAGGACACAGGCTTAGGATTAAATGGTTGGCCTGGTCGTTACGACACTGAGTTTTCAGCCGATATTTTGGACATCACCACAATTGGTCATTATGGCTTATTTGGTCAAGATCACGAACTGACCTTAGGGTTAAGCGGTTCTCAAAGTAAAAAATACATGTACCAACACCCATTTGATTTTGCAGCGACTCCTGCATATGGCCCAACCCCAGCCTTCCCTTACGATCTCAATGCGATCCCTGAGCCTGAATGGGGCGATAAAGTGGAGTACTCTGACATCGATGTAAGCTTACTTCGCGCCTATGGTTCGACTAAGTTCAATATTAATGACAGCCTATTCGTAGTTGCAGGCTTTAATGCGATTAAATATACCCGCGAAGGTATTAATAGCGGCGTTGATATCGACAACGACGAAAGCGAGTTTAGCCCTTATGCTGGTGTGGTTTACAGCATCACAGAGGATATCAACACTTACTTCAGTTATTCAGACATTTACCAACCGCAAGAGCAGTATGATTACGATGGGTATTTTTTAGACCCCACTAAAGGCGTCAATTACGAACTTGGGCTTAAAACCCTATGGCTTGATAATGATTTAATGGCTACCTTTGCACTATTTAGTGCTGAGCAAAATAACCTCGCTAGCTACGCCGGCCTTAATGCCAACGGAAATTACTATTATAAAGGTGCCAATGTCGAATCGAAAGGCTTTGAAGTTGAAGTCACTGGACACATAACAGACAACCTCAATGCCGTATTAGCTTACACGCTGCTAGATGTAGAAGATGAAGATGGCGCTGAGGCAAATGAATGGGCAGCCCGAAACGTTGTTAACTTTTCGATGGGTTATACCATCCCACAATTGCCAGAAGTAAGCGTTGGATTAGGCGGCAGATGGCAATCTGAAACCAAAAATGTTGATTCTAATGTAGAACAAGATGCCTATTTAGTCGTTAACGCTTTCGCAAGTTGGAATATTTCTGAAGACCTAAATCTGAGAGCTAACATTAATAACCTCACCGATGAAAAATACATTAACAGCTTGGCCACTATCGGTTATTACGGCGCGCCTGTGAATGGTTCGGTGAACTTAACTTATCGCTTCTAGGTAAGATTAAAATATTACACCGCAGAGACTAAGATTGAAGCAATAAGCTTAAGTATTCTACTGTCATACGTTTGTTAGTACATCAATATAATCAATGTAGTTGACCACGATAGCAGACATTATATTGATTGATTAAAAACCTCTTTTTTATGAAAATAAAAAGAGGTTTTTCTTTTTTACGGCTGATGCAGAAAAGATAACGCTGAGATTGTCGACAACAAAACGACAGAGTATGACTCCACCCAGCATATTATGGCCACTTAGAACGGATGTGACTAACCAAGACGGATGCCACTAACGCTTATGACATTGCCAATTAATACAATCGCTTCGTGAGGTAATGGAGATGTGATAACTGTTTATTATCTCGTTGAGGTTATTTAATCGCATTAACGTCGGAAATAGACATAAATAGCTGAAATATTATTAACTCTTACTTGCACTGTATGGCTGTGGGTCTTTATCATAAGCATTACTTTTTTAGGGCTAATCTAATTCAAATTTAGCCCACTTTTTGGGTCTTTCAGGAGCAACCATGCCAAAGATTAATCTGCTGTTATTGTGCGGCGGTGGCGGTGCAGAACACGATATTTCGTTAATGTCTGCACGTTTTTTTGAGTCATCACTGGCAAAGTCAGATAAATTTTCGGTACTTAAGTTAGTACTCGATAAACACGGTCATTATCACACTGAAGACGGTAAATTATGCGACCTGACTAATCGCCGTGAAATTCGTTTTGAAGATAACAATACGCCAGCATGGTCAGTTGATTATGTGATCCCGTGTATTCATGGATTTCCGGGTGAAACCGGTGATATTCAATCGTACTTTAACTTAATCCAACTGCCCTACTTTGGTTGTGAATCTGAAGCCTCAAGCAATTGCTTTAATAAAATCACCGCTAAAATGTGGTTTTCAGCTTTAGGCGTACCAAACACGCCTTACATCTTTTTGCACCAACTAGATGATGATGCAATCAAGCAAACTGAAACGGCATTTGATCATTGGGGATCTGTTTTTGTAAAAGCGGCATCACAAGGATCGTCTGTGGGATGCTATAAAGTCGATGTTAAAGCCAATATCGCTAACGTACTTAAAGATGCGTTTAGTTATGCTCCATATGTGGTTGTTGAGCAAACCATCCATGCGCGTGAATTAGAAGTCGCCGTATACCAATACCAAGGGGAAGTGGTAGCTACCTTACCGGGCGAAATTATTTGCGACAGCAATACCTTTTATTCATTTGATGAAAAGTACGCTAAAAATAGTAAGGCCCGTACCGACGTTGTTGCTGATAACCTCAGCCCTGAGATCAGTCAGCTGATCCGGGATTACGCAATAAAAGCCTTTAAAGGGATGAAATTACGTCACTTGTCGCGCATTGATTTCTTTTTAACTGATGATAATCAAATCCTCTTGAATGAAATCAATACCTTCCCTGGGTTAACGCCTATTTCAATGTTTCCGAAAATGTTGCAAAACCATGGCCATGATTTCACTAAATATTTAATTGATGTGATTGGGCAACAGGTTGATTTAACATAAACAACTTTAGTTCGAAATGCATAAAACAAAAGGCCAGCAAATTTGCTGGCCTTTTCTATACACTTACAATATTAACCGGTTTAGAACCCTTCTACACCCGCCATATCAGGTAATTGGTGTGCAATACCTTTATGACAATCGATACAGGTTTTTTCGCCGCTAGCCAGTGATGTTGAATGCATTTGTGATGCACGCTTAGACTGACGAGTGAAATCCATATAGTCGAAGTTATGACAGTTACGGCACTCTAACGAATCGTTAGCTTTAAGGCGTTCCCATTCATGTTCCGCCAGCTCGCGACGTTTACCTTCAAACTTTTCTCGCGTGCTAATAGTACCGAATATTTTGCCCCACACTTCCTTAGAAGCTTGCATTTTACGAGCAATTTTATCGGTCCAGTTATGTGGCACATGACAATCAGGACAGGTTGCACGCACACCACTTCGGTTAGTGAAGTGAATAGTCGTTTGCAGTTCCTGATAAACATTGTTTTCCATTTCATGGCAACCAATACAGAATTGCTCGCGGTTAGTCAGTTCCAAGGCGGTGTTAAATCCACCCCAGAAAATCACCCCAGCGATAAATCCACCAATGGTTAAGAAGCCAAGACTGTAATGGACACTCGGACGACACAGCACTTTCCACACTATTTTTAGTTGCTCAAACAATTTTGCAATCATAGTGACTCCTAGTGCTTAACTGGGGCTTTCGCCTTCATTAAGTGATCAATATCGACAAAGTCATTTTCAACTAATAACTTGGCATCTAACTGCGGTGCATGGCACTGAGTACAAAAATAACGACGTGGTGATAAATCAGCCAAGAAATTATTATCACGGTCCATATAGTGAGTCACGCTCACCATTGGAGCCTGTGAATGACCAGTACTAGTACGGGCATGACACTGAATACACTTGTTCACTTTAAGATCGATTTGGTAACCATCAATCTTGTGCGGGATCACCGGTGGCTGCATTGGGTAATTACGTACCTGCTTAACATCGGTATTGATCACCGCTTGCATCGCAGGCGGTGTCGGTTCTACATTAATTGGCGCTAAACGTAATGTGTCGATTTTGTCTTCAGGTATGCTGGTAGCCATTACACTTACAGAGAAACCTAATAACGCGATAATCGATAATAATTTACCTGTTTTCATGGTCTGTCTCCTTAAGCCTTAACAATCTTTACAGCACATTTTTTATAGTCAGTTTGTTTTGACAAAGGATCTGTCGCATCTAACGTCACTTTATTAATGAGCTGGCTGGCATCAAACCAAGGCACAAACACTAAGCCAACAGGCGGCTTATTACGTCCTCGTGTTTCAACACGGGTTTTAATTTCACCACGACGAGAAACAATTCTAATTTCATCACCACGACGTAAACCGCGCTTTTTAGCATCTTCAGGATGCATAAAACACACTGCATCAGGGAAGGCTTTATAAAGTTCAGGTACACGTTGTGTCATTGAACCAGAATGCCAATGTTCAAGCACACGACCCGTTGATAGCCAAATATCGAACTCTTCATCTGGTGACTCTGCAGCAGGCTCGTAAGGCAATGCGAAAATAACTGCACGGCCATCTGGCTTACCGTAAAACTCAAATTCTGTACCCGCTTTAACGTAGGGGTCTGACCCTTCACGGAAACGCCATTTGGTTTCTTTGCCATTAACCACCGGCCAACGTAAACCGTGCTCTTTGTGGTATACATCAAAGTCAGCTAAATCATGACCATGACCACGTCCAAAGGTGGCATATTCTTCAAATAAACCTTTTTGAACGTAAAAACCAAAATGCTTAGCTTCATCATTTAAGTATTTTTGATCAGCATCTGCCAATGGAAATTTATCAACATTGCCATTGAGATAAAGCACTTCATATAAGGTTTTACCTTTAAACGAAGGGTTAGCAGCTAACACTTCTGCAGGCCAAACTTCGTCAGTAGTGAAACGCTTAGAGAATTCCATTAACTGCCATAAATCAGACTGTGACTCTCCTGGTGCTTTAACCATTTGATGCCAAAATTGAGTACGACGTTCAGCATTACCGTAGGCACCTTCTTTTTCGACCCACATTGCTGTTGGTAAAATTAAATCGGCTGCTTGGGTGGTAACCGTTGGATATGCATCAGACACTACGATGAAGTTTTCAGGATTACGGTAGCCCGGTAAACCTTCTTCGTTAATATTGGCGCCTGCTTGGATATTGTTGTTCACTTGTACCCAGTAACAATTTAAATCGCCATCTTTTAAGCGACGGTTTTGCTCTACTGCATGGTAACCAGGTTTTGGTGGAATAATACCACTCGGAATATGCCAAATCTCTTCGGCGCGCTTTCTGTGTTCAGGGTTAGTCACTACCATGTCCGCAGGTAAACGATGTGAGAATGTACCCACTTCACGTGCTGTACCACAAGCAGACGGTTGACCCGTTAATGAGAATGGGCTGTTACCTGGAGTAGAGATTTTACCGACTAACAAGTGAATGTTATAAATCAGATTATTACACCACACACCACGAGTATGTTGGTTAAAGCCCATGGTCCAGAATGAAGTCACTTTACGATCTGGATCTGCATAAAGCTCTGCCAACTCAATAAGCTTATGTTCTGGTACACCAGACAACTTACTGACAGATTCAACATCATAGTCAGCCACAAATTTAGCAAATTCGTCAAAATCAATCGGGGTAGAGTCACCTGCAGTGGCAACGTTTTTGGCTTTCATTTCTAATGGATGCGTTGGACGTAAACCATAGCCAATGTCTGTGGTTCCCTTGCGGAAATTAACATGCTTTTTGATGAAATCTTTATTCACTTTGCCATTTTGGATAATGTAATTGGCAATAAAGTTAAGCATTGCTAAATCGGTTTGTGGCGTGAATACAATGGGCAAATCAGCAAGGTCGAATGAACGATGTTCAAAGGTAGACAACACGGCGACTTTAACGTGTGGTGCGCTTAAACGGCGATCGGTTACACGAGTCCATAAAATAGGGTGCATTTCTGCCATGTTTGAGCCCCAAAGCACAAACGCGTCAGCCGCTTCCATATCGTCATAACAACCCATTGGCTCATCAATGCCGAAGGTACGCATAAAGCCACCTACCGCAGATGCCATACAATGACGAGCGTTTGGATCGATGTTATTTGAACCAAAGCCAGCTTTCATTAACTTAACCGCTGCATAACCTTCCCATACGGTCCACTGACCAGAACCAAACATACCGACGGCTGTTGGACCTTTGGCTTTAATGGTCGCTTTCCAACGCTCGGCCATAGTGTCGAACGCTTTTTCCCATGTAATAGGAGTGAATTCGCCATGCTTGTCATATTTGCCATCAGTCATACGCAACATTGGCGTTTGCAGACGATCACGACCGTACATAATTTTAGAAAGGAAATAGCCTTTAATACAGTTTAAGCCACGGTTAACTTCGCTGTTGGCATCACCATGAGTCGCAACAACTTTACCGTCACGGGTGGCTACCATCACTGAACAACCTGTTCCGCAAAAACGACAAGGTGCTTTGTTCCATTCTAATTTGGTTTGTTCTGAGCTAGTGATCAGGTTGCTTGCACTTGTAGGTAGTGCTAATCCTGCAACACTTGCCGCTGCGATAGCGGCATTGGCCTTCATAAAATCGCGTCTATTCATTTTCATACTTCACCCTCTTCAAGCTCTTCACTTTGGTGATACACCATGGTGGCAGTCAACACACCCGGAATGGCATTAATAGTTGATATATCATCCATCAACGATCGTTGGCTCGGACCTTCAACGACAACAACTAACTTAACGTCATTATTAGCTGACAACTCAGCATTTTTGATGGCCATAATTTTTTGTCTTACTTCAGCCATTTGCTCAGGGTGTACTTGGACAATTAGGCTGGTTACGTGAAGTTCATTGCTCATACATCGTTCTCACATTGTTTATTATTTTTAGGATTAGCCCGCGCCTGGAGGCCCAGTTAAAATTTGGCTAAACCAGATAGTAAAACCTAGTGCGCTAACCAGTAATACAGATAAAATTGGGGCTAGAAAGACGGTCAAAAAAATAAAAATCTTTAGCTCTAAACCCTTTTTGCTTTCGGTTTCATTACTCATGGACCCTCCAAGAGTGGGGATAAAAACAATAAATCATCATCGCTTTATTGCTTCTTTATTACGACTCGGTGAATTTTATCGTTAATGCAGTAACAATCTATATACTCACAAATTGGTAAAACAAGGTTAATATGATCTAGATCATCAATTTTAATAAATCATTAGCTAGATCAGGGTTATCGGTCATAAATACCGATTAAAAGAAGGATTATTTAACGATTATTTGAACAGGTATTTCCTTGGTTAGCATTAAGTATAAGCCACTAAAAACAACTTGCGCGGCGAAGATGTCATTAAGGGGTTAATCGTGAGGTATGTCTTGGCATTTTTTACAGGCATAAAAAAACCGACAGTCACATGACTGTCGGTTTATTTGTAACGCGTTAATAAATTAGCTCATGCAGTAACGTAATACTTTTAATGATTTCTGTTCATCTATATCGGCAAAAACGGACGGATTAGCAATTCGCTCAACATAAGTTAATTGTGGCGCAGTATTAGCCACTTGTTGCATCAAAAAATCACAACCAAGCTCTGGGGCATTTAAGCACAGCAACACTTCACCTTGTGGTGCAAGTAAGTCAGGCAGACGTTTCAATAAGCGCTCATAATCTTTAGTGGCCACAAAACTGCCACGTTGATTACTCGGTGGATCGGCCACAATCAAATCATACGGTCCAAGCTTGGTTAATTTACCCCATGATTTAAAAATATCGTGGCCTAAATAACGCGCTCCTGCGGGTAAGTCATTTAATACATGGTTTTGCTTACCAATGCTTAACGCACCTTTACTCATGTCCATGTTGACCACTTCATCTGCGCCGCCTTGCAAAGCCACTACCGAAAAGCCGCAAGTATAAGCAAATAAATTAAGTACCTTTTTATGTTTTGCGTGTTGTTTCACCCATGCTCGGCCGTTGGCCATATCTAAAAATAAACCGTGGTTTTGTCCGCGTAATAAATGGACTAAAAAGCGCGCACCATTTTCGATCACAATATGCTGTTCTGGTACTTCACCATGCAATAACTCACTGAATGTTTGGCCACCTTGACGGTATTGGTAAACCAAATTAAGTGTTTCAGTTGGTCGTTGTTGCTGCCAAAGTACCTTTACTGCAATCACTAATTCATTGAGTTGCTCGGTTTCAAGCATCTTAAAACTGGTGAGCAATAATACTGGTTTATACCAATCTAAACACAGGTGTTCATCGCCAGCGAATAAGCCGCCGCGGCCATGAAATAAACGGCAAACATCATCACCGAACGTCAAATTTGGAACTATTTGTAAAAAACCTTTCATACACTCTCTTAACTCAATAAACTAAATACAATCAATAGGGTTATGCATTTGTGGTTGATGACTTAGCTTTAGTGTCACTGCCCACGCTATGATCATTATCTACGTCGCTACTGACTCCACTATTAACGTCATTATTAACCTGTTCGTCATCGTCGTCTCTGTGGCAATCTTCAGCTGCAATTTCGGCTTCTGCTTTAACATTATTGGCAGATTCATTGGGTGAGTCATCATTATCATCCGACAATAAAATTGCCAGCCAATTGCCCGAGTCGCTCGATTCAAGACCAATTTTAACAATCATGGTTAAGGGTACCGACAGCAACATGCCGACAGAGCCAAGCAGCCAACCCCAAAAAATCAATGATAAAAAAACCACTAAGGTAGACAAGCCTAAACCTCGGCCCATAAAACGCGGTTCAACCATATTACCCATCACCATATTGGTACCCACATACAATAAACCGGTAATACCTGCAGCCCCTGGGCCCATTTGGATAAAAGCCAATAACACAGCCGGAATAGCGGCAATAATAGAACCAATATTAGGAATATAATTAAACAGAAAAGCGATGACTGCCCATAACAAAGCATAGTCAACGCCAATGATTGTCAAACCGATACCAACAACCACTGCTGTCGCTAAACTGACAAGGGTTTTAATCACCATATATTGATTAACCGACTGCAAGAATTTATCGATTTGCTGTAAACGCTTATCTGGAGCATCGAGGGCTAAATGAAACTTTCTAGGCATTGATTGCGCCTCAAATAACATAAATACGATAGTCAAAATAATCAGGAATAAATTAGCCATCACATTGCCAACACCAGACAACATATTGGTGGTCATGGATAACGCCATGCCGGGGTCAAAATAATCGAGTACTTTTTGTTGAGAAATCTGGATATTAAAATCTTGCAGTTTTTCAAGGATCCACGCAAATTGTTCAATCAATTGCTCCCGATACTTGGGCATTTCTTTGGAAAACTCAGTTACCGAACTACCCACTAAACTGGCCAGCCACAAGCCCATTAACACAATAAATCCCATCAATAAGATGATCGATAACCATTTAGGAATACGATAGCGCGTCATCAATACAATGGCTGGATTGCAAATTACCGCTAAAAATGCAGATAATACAAAAGGCACCACAATTGGGCTGGCCGTTTTGATTCCCGCTAGAATGATCACCACACAGGCCATCACCACAAAACTACGGACAGCCATAGGCGATTGTTGTAATCCTTTCATAGAACTAAAAATCCTTATTATTGCTTATTAAAATGATTCTGTATGCTAAGCTAAACTCAGTAACATATTGCAAACTAAGTTAAATATTTTTGTCGATTCACATATAAGTTGATGACAATATTGGCTTACAACAACTTTTAGGGATCCACTCACTCAATATGAAACCAGAAACCGCTATTATACGCATTAAAAACTTACGTTTACGCACCTATATCGGCATTAAAGAAGATGAAATCAATAACCAACAAGATGTCATCGTCAATGTGGTGATCCATTATTGTGCCGACAAAGCGCGAAACAGCAACAATGTCACTGATGCGTTGAATTATCGCACCATTACTAAAAATATCATTGCTTTGATTGAAAATAATCGTTTTTCATTACTCGAAAACCTAACCAATCAAACTCTCGCCATTGCCAGTGAACATGATTGGGTTGAATTTGCCAGTGTCGAAATTGATAAACCCCATGCACTTCGCTTTGCAGACTCTGTGTCGATGGAATTATGCTATCAAAAGCCGTAATAACAAGTATGTTGCGTGCAGAATTTGTGATCATTTCTTAAGGTTACCATCGTATATTGTTCTACTGAGTAGAAGGGAGTTTAGATGAGAATATTAATCACTGGTGCAACGGGGTTTGTTGGCAAACGCTTAGTTAAATCGCTTAGCGAACACCAACTGATCATATTGACGCGAAATATTAATAACGCAAAAAATAATCTTGGCAGTCACCATCAATACTGGCAAACCCTTACTGATAAACCACACCTTAACGACATAGATGCCGTAATTAACCTTGCAGGCGAACCGATAGTCAGTAAACGTTGGAGCAACAAACAAAAAAAACTAATATGCGACAGCCGTTGGGACATCACCACGGAATTAACTCAGCTTATTAGTAAAAGTACTACGCCGCCACATACGTTTATTAGCGCCTCAGCGGTGGGTTACTATGGTCGACAAGACCAGAGTCCAGTCGATGAGACAAGTGGATTTCATACTGAATTTAGCCATGATATATGCCAGAAATGGGAAGACCTCGCACTTCAAGCCCAGTCACAACAGACCCGAGTGTGTATTACTCGAATAGGTATTGTGCTCGGGAAGAATGGCGGCGCATTAGCAAAAATGCTACCTCCATTCAAACTTGGTTTAGGCGGCCCAATAGGCAGTGGCGAGCAAGGTATGAGTTGGATCCATGTTGATGATTTAATTGGACTGATTAACTATTTGCTGAACAACACCAACTTACAAGGTATTTACAATGCTACTGCACCTCAGCCTGTTAGCAATGCAACATTTGCTAAAGCATTAGGCAGTGCGTTAAATCGTCCGGCCAAAATAACCACGCCACCATTAGCGCTAAGACTGGCAATGGGTGAAATGTCAGAGTTGCTCACTACCGGCCAATTTGTACTACCCACAAGGACTTTAGCGGCTGGCTTTGAGTTTCAATACACTGATATCAACAGTGCATTACAACACATTATTAATTCTAAGAGCTAACTCAGAGCACTAAACCACCGAGAAAATTCACCGGGCTAACGGGCATCACTTCACCAACTGTTTAATTTTATTGATTATCGGTCCATAACGACGTGCAAGTGGCCGATGTTTTTTGTAAATGATAAACAAGGGCTCACTGACCACCACATTGTTGGCTTGCTCGGTGGCAAAAGATGCTATGCGGATATGCTGTTGTTGGGCAAAATTATCAACTGCAAATTGTGGTAGCACAGCAAATGCCAGCCCTTTAGCCACGGGAACAAGAATTTGGTTCAATTGGTTAACGTAACTGCGAATAGGCACCTGCAACGCTAACACCTGTTTTTCAATAAAATACTGGCCGACTATTTGCGACCAATAATGCATCGCATCTGGATGGCTCACCATTCCAAGTTCCATGAGTTGTTCAAATGTAACCGATTGATGTGGGTACGACTGCGGTAACACCAGACACAGAGACTGTGCAGCTAATGGGGTCACCACCAGCTCATCCATGTTAATCGGCTGCGTAATGATGCCCACATCAACGGTATTGGCCATAACACTATCAATAATGCGTTTATTAGGCGCCGCTTCCAGATGGATTTGTAATTGACTATATGGCAACTGATAGTCAATAAGGTGAGGATATAAAAGCAACGCCATCGATCCCGAACACGCTAAACGACAAACGCCTACATGCTCATCATCAACCGCTAATTGCGACAAAACTTGTTGCTGTTGCTGCTGCCAAACTAATGCTTGTTGATATAACACAATTCCAGCTTCAGTTAGCTCAAAGCTTTTTCCTATTCGAATCAGTAAATCAACGCCCACTTGCAGCTCAAGCTTTTTAATGTGTTGACTCACGCCAGGTTGCGTCATAAAAAGCTGCTCTGCCGTGTGAGTAAAATGCCCTACTTCGACAAGTTTAATAAATGTGGTTAACCATTGTTGATTTAACATGCTGCGCCTCTATTATGCACTGAACACTTCATTGCATCGACAATGAACATCTCTTATACGACATCGATTATGGGGATACTAACGTCACCGCCGATAATGCCATAATGATAACAAAAAGTTATTGTTTTATGTGTTTTTAATAACCTTACCCACTAACGTTAGCTAAAAGGACAATATAACCAGAAAGGTGTGATTCCAGCTCAAACCCGTGGTTAATACGATTTACTTTTTGCCATCCTCATACACTCCCGTAGAACGGCCAGGTTAACATGCCGCATTGTAGAGTGACTTGACTCTACCTGATTCCTTACCATGATTAAATTGTACAAAAAACGAACAAAATAATTAATTATTAAAAAGGATAATAAAATGAAAAAATTATTAATTACATTAGCTTGCGTTGTATTTAGCTCCGCATTATTTGCCAAAGATAGATTGGAGATTTACCAAGATTACGATCTCGGTACTGAAATAATGGTAATGACTACCGTTAAAGTAGATCCTAATATGGCGGATATATATTTGGCAGGTTTGAGTAATAGCTGGGTTAAAGCGGTTAAAATTGAAAAGGAACTTGGTTATATCAAAGACTGGAAAATCTATGCAAGTGATTTACCAGTGAGTGGTGATTTTAACATGTTATTAGTCGTTACTATGGCTAATGGCGCAGACATGGAGCCTAACAAAAAGAAGTATGAAGCGTTCATGAAAAAGTGGAGCGAGGCTGATAAAAAAATGTCTAATGAAATTTCAGCCAAATACCCTGAAGTAAGGACATTAACGGGTGAATATCGCATGCGTGAGGTCATGATAAAATAATCAATAAAGCGCTTTTTACACAAATACTAAGGGGCGCTGAATTTAAAGCTTATTTAAAAGTATATGACTAAATGAACCAATTTCTACATCGGTTAAATAACGCCATTCACCTATTGCTACATCCAGTTTAACCGCACCAATACTTTCTCGATGCAGCGACACCACTTTATTACCTACGGCAGCAAACATGCGTTTAACTTGATGGAACTTACCTTCAGTTAAGGTCAGTAATACTTCTTGTGGTGTGATAATTTGCAACTGTGCCGGTAATGTCAGCTCTTGCTCCCCTTGCAAAGCAATGCCTTGTAAAAAAGACTCTCCGGCATCTGCTGCTATCGGCTTAGCTAATTTAACCCGGTAAACTTTATGGCATTGTCCAGACGGGGACGTGATAGCAAATGTCCAACGACCATCATCGGTAATAAGCACTAATCCGGTTGTGTCGGCATCTAATCGTCCGGCAATATGCAACTCAGATGGTCGTTCGGCGTCAATTAATGAGAATAGCGACGGATAGACACCATCGACATTCGAACAAAGGGTATTGGCAGGTTTATTGATTAACATATAACGAAACGCTCGAGCAGCAAGATTTTGACCGTTTAAGCTGATGTCATTATTTTCATGAACTTGAACAGCTTCATCCCTGACAACTACACCATTAACGAGCACAGCCCCGTTATGGATATGTTGAATAACCTCATACTTTAATAATTCAGTACTTTTACAAACAAATCGATCAAGACGCATAAATAACCTTAACTTGGGATAATCATTTATTATTGGCTACTTAAGCGGATATTATGCTTTGTCTCGTCAGATATGCAGTCAATGGTGGGGGATATTATGCCACAGACGTAAAGTGCAGTTTGTATTATTAGAGAGAATAGCAAACACATTACTCAAGCAAAAAAGAGCAAAAAAACGTAGCACCGACACTTAATGCAAACCCCACAAACATCATCGCAATAAAAATCCATTTGTGAGAAAAATTGCTTCCTTTAAACATCAAGTACGATTTACTGATGGTGTTACCGAGTAAAATTAACAACAATAAATTTATTAAATCAATATCCTGTGGATTCATAGACCATTCGCTCATCACCGATACAAGAATGGCATGAGCTTCAAAAAATGATACCAGCAAAGTACTGATCCCTCGCGATAAACCAAGTTCACTGCCGATAAAATGCATGGCATATACAAGTCCGAGGATAAAAATAGATAGCTTAGCAACATTTTTCCAATTTATCGGGTGATCAATTAATAGCTCAATATCAACTGTTGGTTGCCCTGACTGGTTACTTAAAAAAAGTAAATTGGATTGCATCTGCACATATATTATCGCCGTAATAAAAAACAATAATTGCGTGACAAAGGGGATATAAAAAATAAAGGCTAATTGGTCTGCCAAAAAAAAGATAATAAATAGACATTCCAGTAACATAGAACATAAAGCAAACAACAATGTCAGTAGCAAGTCACGTTCACTTGTTGATGCAAATTTTTTATCATTTAATATTTGTAAAAAAACTGCCGTACTGGAAATAAATCCTCCCAGAAAGCCCTGTAACTGGAATCGACTCCGTTTTGCTAGTAAGTGAAAACTAAAAAAGCTGAATAACTCTAGACAGGCAACTAAAGGCACAATTTTTAATAGAGGAACGTAGGCTGCAACAACAAACAATGCTGCAAGCATGGTCATGTCAAACCATATATGTTTGTCTTTAAAATGATATGAGAGTGGTGTTTTATGCTCCATCGACAATATTTGCCTCTACAACTATGTATCCTGGTGGACTAAATCATAAATTATTCAGAACTAACACTTTTCATCACAACATTAACTACTATATTAACCATTACATTTATCGTGGTCGGCACCGAGCACTTTTTAATATAGCTTAATTATACAGCAAGCCAACTTAAAACGATTTAGTGATTAGACAAATGCTTGTCCAATCTCGTAATCGACAGCTAAGGTGGCTTGATAAATTTTATAGCACGACTTGGCAGGGGGAAATAATATTAAATGTACCGCACTCATCATTGGTAATGAGCACTCACCCTGTGGTGCCGGCATTTAACCGTCCGCCAATAGGATGATCAGATAATTGTTCAGCATCCACTAATGAAAAAAATATAGGCCAATAAAGCTTGTCTCTATATTTTAACGTATTCATCTGCCTTAAACACAAATCCTTAATACACTAATCTAAACGCTGATAACTAACGTATTAGAGCGCAAACCCAATAAACATTATCAAACTCAATGCTATCACCGCACGATACCTCAAGGATCATTGAAATGGCATGGGAAGACCGCACGCCATTTGAAGCTATTGAACATCTTTATGGCTTAAACGAATCAAATGTGATTAAACTCATGCGCTCATCACTCAAACCCAATAGCTTTAAGTCTTGGCGAGCCCGTGTTAGTGGCCGTAAAACCAAGCACCTTAAATTGCGACCTGAAGGTACTGATAGAGCGTATTGTCCAACCCAATATAAAATGCGTCAAAAGTAATCACATCAGTGATCAACTAAGGTAAAAAGGCAACATAAAAAAGGGAGATGACAATGCATCTCCCTTAATATTTGTAAGTACTTTAGCCCTCTTTTAACATGTCACTGCACGACTTATTGAGTAACTGACGACAACGCCAAATCCCTAAGATTGCCACAATTAGCGCGCCTGCGATTGGAGTGATGCCCCACCATGGCCAATGCATGTATACCACTAACTCAAACACTTGAGTTTTTAACATGTATAAAGCAAACTCAGCCACTATCACCGCTAATAAACCAGCAATTGCACCAAGCAAAGCAAACTCAATTCCAGTAGAAGCACGAAGTAACCAACCGGATGCGCCAAAAGTTCGCAACACTGCGAGTTCTCGTTGTCGAGTCGCCATGCCAGCCTCAGTTTGCGCAATCAACACCAAGGCACTGGCCAACAACACTAATGCCAACACTAGTGATAGTGATAATGACACTTGATCGATTATTTGCCGTAGCTGCTCAACCATCGCCCCAACATCAATAATCGATATCGTTGGAAATTGTTGGATCAGTTGTAATACCACTTGATTGGCGCTCAGCAAGCTACCATCAGCCGCTAATTGCGCATCATTAAGGTGAAAACTGGCCATCGAGGTATAGGCAAATGGCGCCAACGCTTCAGGGGTAAAAATCATGAAAAAATTAGGTTGTAGGGTTTCCCACTGAACCTGTCTAATACTGGCAACCTTCACCGAAAAGGATTGATTATCGATGCTATAAGTGAGCTTGTCGCCAAGTATAACGCCTAGTCTATCTGCGACACCGGACTCAACCGAAACATCATCCGCAGCTTGATTAAACTTGCCCTCAAGCAGCTTATTATTTGGCGGTAAAGTATCTCGATAGGTTAAGTTTAGTTCGCGAGAAATCCCCACTCGTCCTTCAACTCCGTTTTCAGCTTGTTTGCCCGAAATCAACTCCTCGTCGTTAATATGAGTGAGTCGGCCACGCACCACAGGATAAATATCGGTAGCGTTAATATGATTTAGGCTTAAAAAGTCATTTAATGGCTTAGCATCCTCAGGGGCAATATTCACTAGAAAGTAGTTAGGTGCATTTTCAGGTAACTGCTTTTGCCATTCATTGAGTAAATCTTGACGCAAGGCCAAGATGGTGAGCAATAATACCAATGCACTGCTAAATCCAACCAATTGCACAGCATTTTGACGAGCACGACGGCGAAGCCCAGCTAATGCTAGTTGGAAAGGATTGGTGGTTTTCATGCCAATGCCATGACCGAAACGGATCATCACAAAGCCCAGCACACTGAGTAAAAAACCTAACAACAGTACTGCAAGTACCACTGTCATCGTCAATGCTAAACTTCTTGAATACAAATACCCCAACAAGGCCATTGCGGCCAAGCTTAATAGTAAATGGAGCCACATGCCCAGCTGCAGGCCTTCTAATTGGCGCTGCAATACTCTTAACGGCGGAATGGCTAACAGCCGCATTAACGGATAAGCAGAAAACATAAATGCACTGATTAGCCCCGTGCTTACACCTAATAAAATAGGCCGTAAATACGGTGGAGAATAAGCAGCTATCTCTGGTGGTAAAAATGCCGTAATGCCAATGTCGAGCAATAACCCGCCCAATAAACCCAGTGCAATACCCAATAAGGTCACTAATGACAAATGCAGTCCGAATAACACCCGAATTTGCTTGCCTGAAGCGCCAAAGGTTTTCAGCATGGCCACAACATCATAGTGGCGTTGACAGTAACGCTGCGCTGCAATACCAATCGCGGCGCACGCTAATGCAATACCGAGTAAACTGGCTAGCAGCAAAAAGCGCTCCGCACGTTGCACAGCTGAAGCGATAGGGGAATCTCCCGATTGCACATCTACCCAACGCTGGCTGTTATTGAGCAAAGGTTTAGCTTGCAGTTCAAAGGCCGTTAGCTGCTCTGCATCGCCAGTAAATTGGTATAAATACGTCACCCGACTACCTGGTTGAATAATACCTGTCGCCGCCACATCATCTAAACGTATGAGTAATACTGGTGAGGACGCAAACGGATTAAACCCTGCATCCGGTAAACGACTAATCTCTTCGGTTAGCGATAACTCACTATTGCCCAATTCAATGCTTTTTGGGTAGCCAAGCAAACCACCTAAACGATTTTCAAACCATGCTTGCCCCTTGCTTGGTAATGCTCGAGTGACACCGTTACTCAGTTCTATATCGCCTTTTAACGGATAACCATCACCTACCGCTTTAACGGTCACTAATTGAAATTTATCGCCCGAATACACCATCGAGTTAAATTGCATGTTAGTGACGTGGGCAAGGCCTAGCTCATTGGCAACAGTAAGGACTTGTGCATCAAGTTCAACCGGTGAGTCGATAATACGGTCGGCGGCAATAAAGTTAGAGGCTTCGCCATTAATGGCCACTTGTAAACGCTCACTAACCCGCGCTAGCCCGGTCACGGATAACACCGCTAACGTAATAGCCAACACAATAAGAATTAATTGTCCTTGAGCGAGTTCACGTTTAAACAATCTCCACGCAATTTGCCACTCCATTAATTAACCTCCGCAACAGGTTCCGCGCTCACATGGGCAGCCTTAAGATTATCTGCGTATGGTTCTGATAAATGGCCATTTTCCATCACTAATTGGCGTGCGCAACGTTTTGCTAAATGTAAATCATGCGTCACTAACACTAACGTGGTGTCACTTTCTTGGTTTAACTCAAACAACATATCAGCAATTTTATCACCATTCACACTGTCTAAGTTGCCTGTTGGTTCATCTGCAAACAGCACTTTGGGTTCACAAATAAAAGCTCTGGCAATAGCCACACGTTGCTGTTCACCACCCGATAATTGTTTAGGCAAATGATTTAATCGATGAGATAAACCAACGCGATTGAGCATGGTTTGGGCTTTCTGCTTGGCATCTTTGACCCCTGCAAGCTCTGCGGGTAGCATAACGTTTTCAAGCGCTGTTAAGGTATCAACCAGCATAAATGACTGAAAGATAAAACTGACTTTTTGCTTACGAAGCGCTGCTTTTTGCTCTTCATTTAATCCGGATAATGCCACCCCATCCAACACTATCTCACCAGAGGTAGGTGTATCTAATGCGGCAAGTAAACCCAATAGTGTCGACTTACCTGAACCTGATGGTCCCAAAATGGCGATACTGTCTCCTTGCTTGACTTCTATATTAATGCCGTTGAGGATAGTCAACTCTCCCTCTTGGGTCACGACAGTTTTATTGAGGTTAGTTACAGTAATGGCACTGGTATTTCGATCGATATTATTAGACATACAATCCTTCTTATATTCGTCACTTAAACGCGTGCTTACCAGCGTGTTTATACTGATAGTTATGAGTGTACCAACCTATGCTGCCACGATTTTGATATTAGGTGATAGCTTAAGTGCAGGCTATGGCATGCCAGAAGATCAGGGATGGGTACAATTATTACGTAACCAGTTGCCTCAGCATCAGATAATTAATGGTTCTGTTAGTGGTGAAACAACGGCAGGAGGATTACGTAGACTCCCGAGTTTACTGGCTTCAAGCCAGCCAGACCTGATTGTCATTGAGCTAGGTGGTAATGATGGGTTGAGAGGTTTTCCACCTAATAAACTGAAATCAAATCTTACAAAAATCATTACCCTATCGCAGCAACAAGGCGCCAAGGTGTTATTAACTGAGATTATGGTACCACCGAATTACGGCCCGAGGTATGCCAAATCTTTTACTCAGATTTATCATCAGTTAGCCGAACAATATACTATTAAGTTAATCCCTTTTTTCATGCAAGATATTGCCACCGACAAAACGCTTATGCAGCGCGATGGCATTCATCCGAATGAACAAGCTCAAGACATTATTACGCAGTTAATGTTACCTTGGATCACACAAGTTTTATCCGAGTAAACACTTAAATTTGAACAAGTTTTGTTCGACATGTTAAAAACATTTTAATAAAGTGATCGAAAGTCATTTTAATTTAAGCATCAATGTTTAAAATGGACACTCAGCAAGCGCATTAAATAAGCATAAACATATAACGATAAACTTTAGACAACAACTAAGGCAATAAGGAAATAATATGTCCGTCAGTCGTCAAAAAAAAGTATACTTGCCAACAGCAACACGTAAAAATCAATATATTACCATTGGTTTTCCGTTAACTGATGAATATCTTAATGCATACAGTGATTTAGAAACTTGTTACGATGAATTTAGCAAACTCGTCTATCAACTAGCCGAAAAGCAAGAATTGTACAACGTGCACGTTGTCACTACCGATAAATTGCCTATGGTACGCTTCCACAGTGAAGCTTATTGCTTAACCACAGATGAGCAATTACGTTTTTTCTATAACCCAGCCCACCATGAGGCTAACCGTTTACACAGCGTTGCAGGCTTTAGAGCTAGAAAACTTAGAATTGTATTTTTAGCCACTGGTAATGACCTTCGCAGTAATTCGGCTGAGTTTCACTCTCATGTGCAAAAATTTATAGCTGAACTAAAACCATTATTACCCGTTAAAAATGTGCCAATTAAAGTCCGTGACCACCAGCATATTTCTTATGATTTCTTTGCTAAAGCAAAAGGACTAAAAGAAACCTACGGTTATAAATTACGCGCTGTTGATAGTCGCTATCACCGACGTCATTGCGAGCTACCAGAAAATGTCAGCACGCTCAATTATGTCACCATAAACATTCCAGTTGACCGCCGCATCAAAAAGCAGTTACTCGCAAATGATACCACCGACTTTACCAGTGTTTATCAAAAGGTATGTGACAAGTTTATCGAAGCGACTAAAAGCAAACAGCTTAATCGTGTTGCGGTGGTTGCCAACGGCAAAATACCACTTGTACGTAACAGTAAGTATGAGCAATTAACCAGTACTAACGAATTTCAGATGGTTGGGTTTGATCCTCATGCAGAATCACCAGAGCCAATTTGCCACTGGGATGCGAACAAGCTTGTAGACGTTTTCCGATTTGTGATTGTCGCAGGTAAAAGCGATGAAACAGACGAAGGCTATGGTCGTTTTATGAATCAAGTTGAAGAAGCTATACGTGTATTTACCAATGAGTTCGACATTGATAAAGAACACGCCGATGTCATTTTACGTTTCCATCAACACATCAGTTACAAAGCTTAGTCACTCATAAGCTTTACAGTATAAAAAACGACAGCCTAGGCTGTCGTTTTTGTTTTTAATCAATTGCGTTGTGGTGATGTTGCTGTACTACACCGATTGATTACGCTCCGCAAAACGATTCATCATAGTGGTCACTGATAGTGAAACGCCATGAGCAATTTTATCCGCTAGCTTTTTCTTCATTTGATATTGAATTTTAATCACTTGATGGGTGTTAACCAAGTCTAAAATTACATCATCGCTGGTAGAAACCGCATCGATAAGCCCTAAGTCAATTGCTTGCTGGCCATACCAATGTTCGCCAGTGGCAACTTTAGCAATGTCCATATTAGGACGATAACGGCCGACAAACTCTTTAAAAAGCACGTGAGTTTCTTCTAATTCCTGTTGGAACTTAGCTCTGCCTTCATCAGTGTTTTCACCAAAAACGGTTAAAGTACGTTTAAAGTTACCTGCGGTGTGCTGTTCATAATCAATATCATGATTTTTTAACAAACGATTAAAATTTGGTATTTGCGCAATCACCCCAATTGAGCCCACTATCGCAAACGGTGCGGCGTAAACCTTATTAGCCACACACGCCATCATATAGCCACCACTTGCAGCCACTTTATCCACGCAAATCGATAATGGGATATTAGCTTGACGCAAACGATCTAACTGACTTGACGCTAGGCCATACCCATGAACCATACCGCCACCACTTTCAACATTGACCAATACTTGGTCATCTTTATCTGCAATGGTTATAATAGCGGTCACTTCTTCGCGTAATGACGCGACTTCATTGGCATCTATACTGCCTTTAAAATCAATAACGAATACTTTGCCTTTGGTTAAGTTTTGTTTCTCAGCCGCTTTTTCGGCTGCTTTTACTTGCTTTTCATAGGCTTTAAATTGCTTTTTAGGCAGTAACTCTTCTTTCAACTGATGCTTTAACTGCATAAGCTCATCTGAAATATCAGTCAGTCTTAGCTCACCTTTATCAGATTTTTTTTTCATGCTTGCTGCCAGCACAAATATTACTACCGCTAAAATAGCGACAACAATGGTTACCGCTTTTGCTAAAAACAGGCCGTATTCATATAAAAATTCCAAAACTCGCTCCATACAGGGATGACAATCTTGCGGTATTTTAACAGTAATAACCGACAAGTAGACAATAAAAAACCCAGCTAATTGCTGGGTTTCTTAAGATATTGCGTACTAAATAGTAAACATTAGTTACAGCTTTGGATCACATCGCTGTTACTCACAACAATCGTAGCTTGTCCTAAACCTGCTGCTTTTGCAAAACCAGCAACTTGAGACTGCATTTCAACAGTCGCAGCAAGAGCCATTCCGTCTGTTACACCATCTACTTCACCTGGGCTAACAATCGAACTGTGATGGCCTTTAGAGAAGCGTACAGCACCAGAACCTGGCGTTGTAGTATCAACACATCCTAGCGCTAGCGAGGTAATTAACGGTTCAGTACCCGATAATGGGAAACCTTCAACGCTGTTAGGTAATGTTTGGTCACCTAAGTTGCCTGCCCCATCGCCAACCACTTCAATTAAATGCACTGGTAAACCAGTAGCCGCTAATTTTTCGCCATGGTTAATTGGGTCAGCAGAATCGACAGCTGTTTGCACTGCAAAAGCAAATGTTGGTATAAACTCAGCATACACTGCTTGAACTAAAGCAGCATACTCGGCACTACCTTCCTCATAACCTGCAGTATTTGCAGCAGTAACGAGAGCGGCAAACGTACTAGACGCGGTGACATTGGCGAATAACTGTGGACCAAATGCAGCAGAACCCGCAAATGCACCAGCTAAACCACCAGCAGGCGCCACTAACGATGTTGCATTAATAGCATAAGCGTTAGGTAAAGCATCACCCGTCATAGGATTAACTAATCCAGTACTAGCATAAGTAGAGAATGTAGTGCCAACAATGCCACCTAAACTCAAACCTTGTGCACTGATTTTAGACACATCAAATACTTGAGGTTGATTTGCCGCAGCGAGTTGTTGCGCCATTCCAGTCAATAATAATCTTAACCCTAATTGGTCTAAGGTTGCTTGACGGAAATTGTCACGCACTGTCAATGTGCTGGCGATGTTAACAAACACTAATGGGTTACCATTGGTGAACGCATTAGGCTTACCGACTACAGGACCAAAAGCTGGGGCTGTTGCAGATATCTCATAAGTGCCGTCTTTGTCTAAATCAAATGAACGAGCACCGTGCAATGGCATATCAATCGCAATAGTGGCAACACCAGCTGCAGCGTATGTACCCGCATAAGCTAGTGCCATTTCTTTACCACCACCTAAACCATGCATTGCGATTGTGGTTGGCCAACCACTTGTTGGAGGCACAAAAGTTCCACCTTGCGCAGCGGTAAATGCTGCAAGCTTAGCCGCATTCGGTAAGGTAATTTGAACTGAAACAGTTTCATAACCTTTGATAGCCGGAATAGGGTTAAACTTGGTTAAATGTTTCGTTTTATCTGCAGCAGTACCGTCATCAAGTTTCCATTGTTTACCTGCAAGCAATGCAGGATTACCCAACGCTGCTTGAGGATCTACACCGTTATCAGATGCTTGTGCAAAAAAGTTAGCTTGGCTTAATGTACCCGCCTGTAAAGCTAGCAATACCGACACAGGACTGTCACCTTGAGCAAACCAACGGCCATTAGGTGCTGTTGGAGCACCATCGACGATTGGGATCACACAGCCAGCTGATGAACAATCACCGTAGATTGGCAGTTTAATTTTGGCTGTATAAAGATCAGCCATATCGGCGACTACATAGGCTGCACCCGATGCTGGCGTTAACCCAGCAGCCTGAGCAACTGTCAATCCTGTTGGTGTAGGTGCTTGCACAAATGAAGGTGTGTAAGCAGGATTAGAAGCCATCAGTAATTTAGTGGTTTCATACACATCAGCGACTGACTGAGTGGTAAATAAACCTGAAAAACTAATCGATTCAGGATCAACACCGTGTGTTTCAGCAACACCTTTTTCATAACTGTTGACCAGATACTGCAGCATTTTTTGTTGTTCTGTTTCAAGCTGCTGTGTTTCAAAATCTAACTTTAACAGACCATAAGTTGTTGACGGAGCAATAGCACGGCCTAGGGAGTCTTGAATAAGATCGGTAGTCACATAGATATAAGACTGACCAGCTTTTAATGGTTTAATCGGTACTATGGCAACTTTATTGCCTGATGCTTTTGATACAAAATCAACACCAAATTGAAGCTCTTCACCTACTTTACAAGCTGAAACTGAAGGTGCTGATTTACACTCAGCATCACTTGATAATGCTCCGCCCACCGTCGCTTCAAACATACGCACCGCACCAGGTTGAAACACAGAGGCTGCATCTAACGTTAATGCATTGCCCTGTAAATCATTAGCAAGTTCGACAGTAATTGAAATTGGTGAACTAGTTGACCATCCATCTAATGCACCTAATGCAATTTGAGGATCAGTATAGTTACCGCTGGCTTCGCCAGGGATAGATAATGTGCCATCAGTGGTTCCACTGAAGAGTAAGTCGTTTGGTAATGGTACTTTGCTATTAGCAGGATCAAACTGCATATGTGAAACAGGCACTAACGGCTCAGCATTATCTACTGCTTCGTTAAAACTGTCACCACCACATGCTGTCAAGCCAAGAGCAGATGTTATTGCAACACCCAAAATGAGTCTTTTCATCTTTTTTCCCCAAATCTTGTTTTAATAATTTTGTTTTCCCCAAGAATTGGTCACAATAGTCCTATCATGCGACCATAAGGACTTATGTTAGTCCTTAACTATTCTCAAGTTAACGTAAAATTATTGAGTTAGCTACAAGTTTGTTACATGCAAATGACCTATTCTCATACAATTATTAATCATTTGTTTCAAACGGTCGTTTATTTTTTATCCGGTACTAGATTTGACGGGCGATTGCGCTAAGAGGAAATAATCAATCATGTTGGAATATCAAGCTGCAAAAGATTTACTCAATAACAAAACAATCTTGGTTACGGGCGCTGGAGACGGTATTGGTCGTGCAGCATCAATCGAATTTGCCAAACACGGCGCAACGGTAATTTTGCTCGGTAAGACCGTTAAAAAACTCGAAAACGTATACGATGAAATTGTTAATGCCGGTTATCCAAAGCCAGCCATTGTACCGTTAGATATGAAAGGCGCGACCGAACAGAATTATATTGATATGGCAGACACCATTGCCGAGCAGTTTGGTCATTTAGATGGTTTATTGCATAACGCATCTCAGTTGGGGGCATTAGGTCCATTTGAGCATATCGATTTAACCTCACTTGAAACCATTTTAAAGGTCAATGTCACGGCTCAAGCCATCATGACCAAGTCATTATTGCCTATTATGCGTAAAGCCGAGCATGCTTCAATTGTGTTTACTTCTAGCGGTGTTGGACGTAAAGGTCGTGCTTATTGGGGACCTTATGCATTTTCTAAATTTGCCACCGAAGGCATGATGCAAGTGTTAGCTGATGAATGTGACAATACCTCTGTAAGGGTTAATAGTATTAACCCAGGCGCGACTCGTACAGAAATGCGTGCAAAAGCTTATCCTGCTGAAGATCCACAAACACTAAAAACAGCTGAACAAATTATGCCGACTTATTTATTCTTAATGGGTAATGAATCTATCGACACCAATGGCCAGGCACTTAATGCACAATAGTTTACCTGTATTAGTTAAGCTGCATTAGTTAACCTGCATTTGGGCTCGCTGATATAAAAAACGGAAGCAATTGCTTCCGTTTTTGTATAAACAGGCGTCTCATTTAGAAACTCATATTCTCAGTATTCTGGCTGACTAACTTTTCACCAATTCCTGTCACCATGGTTAACTGTTTCAGATCGGTAAATTTGCCGTTTTTGGTTCGATAGTCAACAATCGCTTTTGCTTTGGCTTGCCCAATACCTTTCAGCGCTTGTAATTCTTCAGCGCTGGCTTTATTGATATTGACCTTTTGCATAGCCGTTGACTTTTTCTCCATCGATTTTGTGGCTTGTTTTGTGGGCTCTGCCATTGTCTTTACCGTTTCAGCGGCGTAAGAATGACTACTTAACAAACAACATAAACCCATTAATAATGCAGTTAATGACAATGATTTCATTAGATTCTCCTTTCCTTCCTTAGTTTGCTGGTATGCGTCCTTCTCCATTACCAAGCTCGAACGATTCAGAACGCTATACGTTTCCGAATCGGAGGCTAACTGTAGTCAACAAAACTGAATTGTACAAAAAAAACACTAATTTATTCGCTATTATCAGCTGACTGAGTTTGTTTCTGTTTATTTTTAGACATCATTGACGAAGTAAACTGCTTTAATTCACCGAGTAAATGTTGATGAACGTGGGATAATTTAGGCTTGTTGTGTTTGTTAAATGCAATCGGCCGGCACAAGCTCATGGCTTGATAACCTAACCTTGCGGTAAGTAAACCACCACCAAGTCCTTGTGCAATCCGAGCAGACACCTTGCCGGTCATTTCTACTGATAATAATTGGGTACCTAAATCGGTAATCACCTCGGTACTGCCAGCATAAATAATATTCGTCACAATACTACGAATCAGTTTTATGCGGCTCCAGTAACCCAGCTCCAGGGCATAAATGGCAGCGACTTCATTAATCATTTTTTGATTTCGCCACAAGATAATAGCCATATCCAGCGCAGCTAAAGGGCTTGCGGCTAATAATAATGCCGACTCAGCAGCAAAGCGGTTAACGCGTTTCTTGGCCAGTAAATCGCGGTCGGATAACACGATATCTTCGAATAACAACACGATTTCTGCATCATTATGTTCATGGCTACAGGCTTGTAAATATTCTTGTTTAGCCTGATTATTTGGGTATTTGGCTAATATTGGTGCCAAAAACGTTTTGGCTTCGCCCATTTGCATGCTTTGGGATAATCGTTCAGCTGTGCTTTGATGATCACTGACTTGTTTAAGATTAACCAACTTACGCCATTCTTTAATCGTAATGACCGTGGCCCATAAGCTAACAATGGATAACACAGAAGCATAAAAACCAAATAACCACGGACTTTGTTGAAAAGAGTCAAGTAACCCCATCACGGTTTGTACGATAACCAATAACACCAAACCAATTACCGATAATATAGCCAATAACGACCAACGCTTAGCCTTTGCAGGTTTAATGCTGTCTTCCATTGCTGCTGGCAATTCTGTTAGCGATTGCTCACAAATAAAGTCAACTTCTTCAAATGATTTAGTCGGCTTAATTGCTTCTTCAGCCGATTGAATCTCATCTGTCACAATAAGATCTGACTCGGTAAATATTTGCGATTTTTTTATCGGCGAATTACGTGTAGGTTCATTCATAACTAATGCTCACATTTATTCTCAAAATAAAACCATTAAGACAATTTATCGCCTAATAGAAACTCCAAGAGATGGTCGAGACGAATGTGTTCGAATTGCGGATTATTATCGTGGATATGGCTCAAATTGGGCGGTAGAAAAGCACTAAAGCTAAACCCTTGTTGTTGCCAAAACTCTGCATCGGGTAATGATGTGGGCACATCTCCTGGGTATACGGTGACTTGCTTACCATCAAGCCCAGTGCCTTTTACCACTTCTTGTTGAACACCCTCTATATTAACCATCCCGTGTTGAGTAGCCTTAATAGCACTTATCGCCATGGTTTCAACTTCACTGCCTTCAAAGTTGGCATAATGCTGGCTTTGTTGCAGCATTGCGGTTAACAAACTAAGCACATGGCTTTGCTGATCACGGGTCACTCTGTCTACTTGGCTGGCAGCAAATAACACTTTGTCTATCCGCGGTGAAAATAAACGTTTAATTAAGCTCGACTGGCCAAACTGAAAACTTTCCATAATGCTGTTTAATGCGCGCCCCATGTCATTAAACTGTGCCTGACCATGATTAAGTGCGTTTAAACAATCAACCAACACTAGTTGGCGATCAAATCGAGAAAAGTAGTCGCGGTAAAATGGCTTAACTACTTGTGATACGTACTGCTCATAACGGCGCTTAAGGACATGATAATTTGAATCGCTTGGGCTTGCTGATAATTCTGAGTGCTGAATTGGGCTTAAGGTAAGCAATGGGAAAAATGTCAATAACGGGGTATTTTCGTATTCGCCCGGTAACAACATACGCCCTGGTTGAGCATGATAAAATCCCTGTTGTCTAACCAAGTCGACCAATAAAGTTTGATACAAGTCAGCAATGTACTTAAGGTGCTGTTCATCAGCTAATTGGCTTAACTCTAACGTCTCTACAGCTTGATTGAATGCGCTAAATAAGGGCGAGTGACGTAAACATGTCACATTAACCTGTTGTGATAAACACCATTGAGTAAAATCTTGTTTCAGCATCGGTAAATCAAGTAACCACTCACCTGGATAATCAACAATATCTACGTACAAGGTTGCGGTATCTGTTAATTTAGCTAACAAACCTTGCTGAGGCTGATACTTAATGGCTAAACGTAATTCGGTAATGTTTTTGGTTGAAGCAGGCCAATAAGGAGGCGACGAACATAATGCATTCATTGCACCTTGATAATCAAAACTGGCAATGTCTAAATCGGGTTGCATAGCGCGATTGACAGCAATTAACCGACCTTCGCGTGCCACTTGCCATAATGGTAAAGGATTGTGCTTGGCGCCTTTTCCTGCATGCAATAACTGATTTACTAAGCCACTAATAAAAGCGGTTTTACCTGCACCGGATAACCCAGTGACGGCTAATCTGACATGACGATCGGTACTGCGGTTAACAATAGACTGAGCGGTTTGGCTGACTTTAAACAAGGAACGATCTAAAAATCTCATGATGGCTGATGGCTCCCCAAAAAACACGGGCGGATAACCGCCCATTAGAAGGATTAAAGACTATTGATTTGGCGTTTAAGATCAAAGTTGTCTGAGGTGACATGTTCTTCGAGTCGTCTTAAACGGAGTTCTAATCCGTTAAATTGACGATTAACATCAAACAATGCTTGCTTTGCAGGTTCACCTGCTTGCCAAATTTTCTTTTTAATTTCAATATCTTTGTGATTTTCTTTGTTGTCTAAGTTTTGTGGTTTGATGTCTAATATCATCCATAAGGCAATATAAACAACAAACACAATCCCTGTTCCACCGAGTAAGAATATCGACACAGCAATGACTCGCACTAGCCATGTTTCAAAGTTAAAGTAATCTGCAATACCTGAACACACCCCAGCCACTTTACCATTTTTTGGGTTGCGGTATAGAGTACGACCATTAGATGGGACCATGTTTTGCTCTCCATTCTGGTGATTCAGTATCTAAAATCGCTTCTAATGTTTCAATGCGACCGCTCATTTTTTCAGCTTTCGCAATGAGACCATTAAGCTGGTTAAATTCTTCCTCGGTGAGCCCCTGGCTCACTTGTCGCTTACTGCGATAATGAAGAACCAACCAGATAGGTGCCACAACAACCATAAAGATGATAATTGGTGCAATAAGAAGATCCATATCCATAACTCACCTCTGAATAAATTTACGCTTTAGATTTAGGTTGTGCTTTCGCACTCATTTTTGCTTTTAATGCTGCTAATTCATCATTCACAGAATCTTCTGCTTCTAATGCTGCAAACTCGTCAGCTAGAACGTTCTTTTTACCTAAATCATATGATTCTACTTGTGCCTCAAGTCCTTCAACTCGGCGCTCGTATTGTTCAAACTTCATCATTGCATCATCGATTTTGCTTGAATCAAGCTGCTTTTTGACTTCTAAACGTGAAGTGGCAGTTTGCTTACGCATAATGATGGTTTTTTGACGAGCACGAGCATCATTCAATTTTTCTTGAAGTTGAGCGATTTCATCTTTTAAACGAGCGACATGCTCTTCAACAACTTGCAGTTCCATCTCAAGTGTTTGCAATAAACCAACCGTTTTTTGCTTTTCACTCAACGCGGCTTTGGCTAAGTCTTCACGATCTTTGGATAACGCTAACTCAGCTTTATTCTGCCAATCTTGAACTTGCTCTTGAACACGAGCAATCCGGCGAAGTAATTCTTTTTTCTCTGCCAATACTTTAGCGGAGGTTGAACGTACTTCAACAAGTGTGTCTTCCATTTCTTGAATGATAAGACGGACCATTTTTTCTGGATCTTCGGCTTTATCAAGTATTGCGCTGATATTTGAATTAACGATATCTGCGAAGCGAGAGAAAATTCCCATAATGTGTTCCTCAAAATTAACGTGGATGTCGCAGTTGGTATTACACATTACGTGCCAACATTTATAAATGCAACAAAATCATATACTTAAACAAATATTTAACTTTTGCTTTCTTTTAACACTCAAGCCATTTATTATGATTTTCACCAATTATTAGTCTAATTCACTAACAATTTTGCGAGTAAGCTAACTGTGAGCAAACAATTCCAGCAAGACAATCTCATCGGCCAATCTAATGCACTGCTTGAAGTATTAGAACATGTGTCTAAAGTCGCGCCATTATCTAAGCCGGTGCTCATTATTGGTGAACGCGGTACGGGTAAAGAATTAATTGCCGAACGACTACATTACTTATCCCCTCGTTGGGATCAAAGCTTTATTAAACTCAATTGTTCTTCATTAAGTGAAAACTTACTCGAAAGTGAACTCTTTGGCCATGAATCTGGTGCATTTACGGGTGCGAAAGGACGACACGAAGGCCGTTTTGAACGCGCCGATGGCGGAACACTGTTTTTAGATGAATTAGCCAACACTTCTGGATTAATCCAAGAAAAGTTGTTACGTGTCATCGAATATGGTGAATTTGAACGAGTCGGTGGCAGTAAAACGGTTCAATCTGATGTGCGACTGATTTGTGCCGCCAATGAAGATTTACCTACCTTGGCTGACAATGGTGAATTCCGAGCGGACTTACTCGATCGTTTAGCCTTTGATGTGATCACCTTGCCACCATTAAGACATAGAACCGAAGACATTATGCCATTGGCCGAACATTTTGCTATTAGCATGGCAAGGCAACTATCACTGGAATATTTTAGTGGTTTTAGTCCGTTGGCGGTAGAACAATTAATGATGCACAGCTGGCCAGGAAATATCCGAGAATTAAAGAATGTCGTCGAGCGAAGTGTTTACCGTGAAGGCGCTGATGGCCAAGAGATTGATCATATTATTTTAGATCCTTTTGCATCTCCCTATCGTCCTGTAAATCGCGTCAAAACCCGCGAACGTCAATTAAATCAAATAGAACATGCACCAACACCAGTGACGGAATCGGCTGAGTTAAATATTAAAACGGAAACATCTGTGGTGCTTAATAGCATCGAATTCCCGATAGATTTTAAAGAATACACCGAAAACAGCGAAATAGAACTATTGCAACGAGCATTAGCTGAAGGCCAATATAATCAGAAAAAAACCGCCGATTTGTTGGGCTTAAGCTACCATCAGCTTCGAGGTATTTTGAAAAAGTACAATTTACTCGACAAGAGCTGAATCAAGCTTGGATATGCTCATTGCCCCAATGCAATGAACACTGTTAAAATACCCACTCAAAGTCGATAAAAAATGATCACACTATGCCTGTTATAGTAAAACGCTGGTATCAGCAGATGTCTTTATGTCTCTCCAGCATCATGCTGGCTGCATGCGGACAAGTGCAATTGCCTTCTGGCCTTGTGTATTGCAGTGAAGGTAACCCTGAAAGCTTTAACCCTCAGCTTGTTACATCAGGCACCACTATTGATGCAACTTCACATCAAATTTACAGTAGACTCGTCAATTACAGCCAAGAAAAAGCCGAAATCACACCTGGTTTGGCGACATCATGGCAGGTGTCCGATGATGGTTTAAATTATCTATTTACTTTACGTCAACATGTGAGTTTTCATAAGACCCGCCATTTTACTCCTGCAAGAGACTTTAATGCAGATGATGTGTTGTTTTCGTTTAATCGGATTATTGATCCACTGCATCCCTATCACTTAGTCAGTAGAACCGGTTATCCATTTTTTCAAAGCATTGGTTTTGCTGATTTAATTGGCTACATTGAAAAAGTAAACGACTACCAAGTTATGTTTCATTTAACTCGGAAAGACGCTTCTTTTTTATCTAATCTCGCCACTGACTTTGCCGTAGTGTTGTCGGCAGAATATGGTTATCAACTGTTAGCGCAAGGCACACCTGAAGATATCGATTATTACGCGGTAGGCACAGGACCTTTTCAGCTTAGCCAGTATGTGAAAAATGAATATATTCGCTACAAAAAGAATCCAGTTTATTGGGGCCCTAAGGTCGAGCTTGATCAATTAGTGTTTGATATCACCCCCAGAAGCACCGCACGTATTGCTAAATTAATTACCGGAGACTGCAGCGTTTCAGCATTACCTAAAGCTGGTGAACTGGCAGTGCTTGACCAACATAAAGATATTATTATCGATGCAAAACCTGGATTGAACGTCGCATTTTGGGCATTTAACACTCAAAAACCGCCATTAGATGATGTTCGTGTAAGACGCGCACTTGCGCATGCTATCGATAAAAATAATATTCTAGACGTGGTATATAACGATACTGCTGTGGAGGCGACAGGCGTTTTACCTCCGGCATCTTGGGCTTACAGCAAAAACTTATCTCCAAATGAATATAACCCTGAAAAAGCCAAAGTATTACTGCACCAAGCAGGTGTATCTAACTTATCCATTAATGTGTGGGCCATGCCAGTGGCGCGAATTTATAATCCGAGTGCATTGAAAACAGCGGAGCTCATTCAGGCCGATTTAGCCCGTATTGGCGTAAAACTGAATATCATTAGCTATGATTGGAGTGTATTCACTCAGAAGTTAGCCAGTTCCAATTATGATTCAGTGCTTATTGGTTGGAATGCGGATAATAGCGATCCTGATAACTTTTTCACTCCACTATTAAGCTGCGCCGCATTAGCTTCTAATAATAATCGCTCTCGTTGGTGCAACAAAGACTTTGAACATTTGTTAACCCAAGCTCAGAGCGTATCGACTCAACCTGAACGCAAAGCATTTTATCAATCAGCAGAAGCCATTATTAGCGATCAAGTTCCGCTAGTAACAATCGCACATGCCAAAAAAGTGGTGTTGAAAAAGAGCAATATTACCGCCATGCAAATTAGGCCTTATGGCGGTATTTCCTTCGCCAAAACAACTCAAGCAATAGAGGGAACTGAATAAATGTGGCGTTATCTTTTTAGTCGCATAACCCTGTTTATGGCCACGTCGCTAGTCATGGTGGCCGTACTCTTTATGGCATCAGGACAGTTTCCTGTCAGTAAAGCGTATTCTCTGTCTGGGGTTCAATATCCCACGCTTGAACAACAACAGCAAATAGAGCAAGACTATCAACTAAATGATAACCAATTACTGCAGTTTACCGCATACTTGCGCCAGCGCTTATCGGGTAACTTTGGTATTTCCAGTAACTCACAGCAAGAGGTATTGGAGGAGCTTGAAGCAGTACTACCTGCGTCTTTTGAATTATCATTATTTTCTGGTTTTATTGCCGTGTTTTTTGGCGTGCCCATTGGCGTGCTAGCCGCATTAGGTAATAACAAAGCACTGCAACGCAGTATTTTAGCCATCACCTTAACAGGCTATTCTATTCCGGTATTTTGGCTCGGCTTGACCTTATCTATGTGGTTTGGGGTTAATCTCGGCTGGCTGCCTATTTCAGGCCAAATCAATTTACTTTATGAAATTGAACCTGTGACAGGTTTTATGCTGGTCGACACTTTATTATCCGATTCTAGTTATCGCATTCCGGCGTTTCATGATGCTTTATTACACTTGATTTTACCGGCGGTCACTTTAGCGGTACTTCCTTTTACATTGGTAGTGAGGATCACCCGGCAAGCCATTTTAAATGTGATGAATCAAACCTATATCCGCGCCGCTGAAGCTCGCGGTTTACACACGGCTAAAATTCTACTCCGTCATGTTTTGCCCAATGCCTTAATTCCGGTAATAAAAAGTATTGGTTTAATGCTGGGATCATTTGCCAGCTATGGCATTGTGGTTGAAGTGATATTTTCGTGGCCTGGTGTTGGCAGTTGGTTAGTGTCGGGCATTTATCAGCGTGACTATACTGTTATTCAAGCGGGTATCTTATCTGTTTCATTATTAATTATTTTCTTAAGCATTTTGATTGATTTACTGCATACCGCAATCAATCCAATGAGCAGAAAGGAATTGTATGCCTCGAATTAAAATATACCAAGAAGACCATATAGCCTCGCCTATGTGGCGAATGTGGCAAACATTTTCTGCTAACCCATTTGCGGTGATCGGTCTATGGGCAGTGATTTTTTTATTAATATTAACTATTTTCGCCCCGTTTATAGCGCCTTATTCAGCAGAGATGCAAGACCAACAAGTATTACTTTTACCGCCATCATGGGATCCAGCAGGTACTGTAGAACACTTCCTTGGAACTGACGATCTAGGACGAGATATTTTTAGTCGAATCTTACACGGCGTACAATTAACCTTTGGCATGTCATTATTAATTGTTACTGCATCGCTGATATTTGGTTTTATTATTGGTTCTCTTTCAGGAATGATGCACGGCATAAAGTCGAGTGTGTTAAGCCACTTGCTCGATGCATTACTGTCTATCCCATCGTTATTAATGGCTATTCTAGTGGTTGCTGTCATGGGACCTGGGCTTAATAATGTGTTTTGGGGCGTTGGGATTGCGATGGTTCCACAATTTGTGCGTGCTATCCATCTAGCGGTTCATGAAGAGCTTCAAAAAGAGTATGTTACCGCAGCCAAATTAGACGGTGCCAACTCGTTACAAGTTTTTTGGTATGTCATCATGCCCAATGTATGGGATGTGGTGATTATTCAGGTCACTATGGCAATATCTGCCGCAATACTCGATATTGCCGCTCTCGGTTTTTTAAACCTTGGTGCACAAGCACCGAGTCCAGAATGGGGTGCAATGGTCGCACAAGGGCTTGATAATTTACTGCTTGCGCCTTGGACCGTTACTATCCCAGGTGTCGCGATTTTGTTTACTGTATTATCGGTCAACTTAGTCGGCGATGGTTTACGTTCTGCGCTTGCACCGATAAGAAATTAACCTATGCCTTTACTCGATATTCGTAATCTCACCATTGAATTAGATACACCTGAGGGCACTGTGAAAGTGCTCGAAAAAGTCAGTTTGACTATTAATCCAGGTGAAATCCATGGACTTGTTGGCGAATCTGGCTCTGGGCGCAGTTTATTGGCCAAAGCGATTCTAGGCGTACTAGGTCCTAATTGGCATATTATTGCTGACCGTATGATGTGGGATGGAAAAAACTTATTAGAAATGAGTTCCAAGCAACGACGCTGCCTGATGGGCAGTGAAATGGCGATGATTTTCCAAGACCCTTCTGGCAGTTTAGATCCGGTTAAAACCATTGGCAGTCAATTGATTGAAGCTATGGTACCCAACAAAAATATTCCTTTTTGGCGACGTGGAAAGGCGACCTATTTAAACGCGCAGAAATGGCTCCACAAAGTCGGTATAAAAAAACCAAAACAACTGATGAAGTGCTATCCATGGGAATTGTCTGAGGGCGAATGCCAAAAAGTGATGATTGCGATGGCTGTGGCGAATCATCCTAAATTGCTGATTGCCGATGAGCCAACCAACTCAATGGAGCTCAACACCCAAGCGCAAATTTTCAGACTATTGTCGCAACTCAATCAACTGCAAAACGTGTCTATTTTATTGGTTAGCCATGAGTTAGAAACCATGGTGCACTGGTGTGATAACTTAACGATTTTGTACAGTGGTCAAGTTATGGAATCAGGCCCTGTTAGCGAAATGGTAGCAATGCCTTATCATCCTTACACACGGGCATTATTAAAAAATCTACCTGACCATACTGAAAAAATGCGTCATAAAGCTAACTTACCCACACTGCAAGGCTCTTCGCCGTCGATGCAGCATTTACCAGCCGGTTGTCGGCTTGGTCCACGTTGCCCAGAAGCCCAACGCCAATGTGTAAAACAGCCTAATCTTGAACATATTAAAGACCGCTATTTTGCCTGCCATTTCCCTTATAAAAGTGAGCAAGAAGATGACGATGCCATTGCTTAAAGTAACCGACTTAAGTAAACAATACTTAACCGGTTATAAGCATTTTAAACCTCAATATTATCAGGCTCTCTCTCCGGTTTCATTTGAACTCGGTCGTGGTGAAACCTTGGCTATTGTGGGGTCGGTCGGCTCGGGTAAAAGTACCCTCGCCCGAATTCTAGTGGGTGCTGAACAACGCAGTGGCGGCGACATATTTTTTGAAGGTGAAGCTTTAGAAACACGTAATTTAAAACAACGGTGTCGGTTGATCCGGATGATTTTCCAAGATCCGACAACCTCGCTTAATCCACGTTTATCGATTGGTAACTTACTTAAAGAACCGTTACGGTTTAATACCCAATTAAGTTCAACTGAACGAAAAACATTGGTGATTGAAACCTTAAGAAAAGTCGGCTTATTACCTGAACACGCAGAGTTTTATCCACACATGATTTCCGAAGGCCAAAAACAGCGTGTCGCTGTTGCACGTGCCTTAATGCTTAACCCTAAAATTATTATTGCAGATGAAGCACTAACGGCTTTAGATTTATCGGTCCGGTCTCAGATTATTAATTTGCTATTAAAGCTGCAAAAAGAGATGGGATTATCGTATATTTTTGTATCACATAATCTGAATATTATTCGTCATGTTAGCGATAAAATTATGGTGTTGCAAAATGGTCATATGGTCGAGAAGTCTACTACTGAGGCCTTATTTACTTCACCACAACATGAATACACCCAACGACTCATTCAAGAACAAAGTCAATTTATGCAAAAGCGCTAAACTGCTCCAACCACTGTGGTTTTGAGGGCGTTTTAGAAAAAATCAGTGCCAATTGGCCGTCGAACTATTTATCCTAGAGCCAATGTTAAAGGAAGAAGCTTAAATATGATTATTAAACCTAAAATTCGTGGCTTTATTTGTACAACTACTCATCCAGTAGGTTGTGAAGCCAACGTTAAAGAACAAATCGAACTCATTAAGGCCAAAGGCAAAATTGCTAATGGGCCTAGAAAAGTATTAGTGGTCGGTTCTTCAAGTGGCTATGGCCTTTCGTCTCGTATCACCTCAGCATTTGGTTGCGACGCTGCCACTATTGGTGTGTTTTTCGAAAAACCAAGCTCTGAAACCAAACCCGGTACAGCAGGTTGGTACAACACTGCGGCATTTGATAAGTTTGCTAAAGTAGAAGGCTTGTATTCAAAAAGCATTAATTGCGATGCATTCAGCCATCAAGCAAAGCAACAAGTCATTGAGCTTATCAAGCAAGATTTAGGTCAAATCGACATGGTGGTTTACTCACTGGCTTCTCCAGTACGTAAAATGCCTGACACCGGTGAAGTTATCCGTTCATCACTTAAGCCAATTGGCCAAACGTATACTGCCACGGCTGTTGATACCAATAAAAATACCATTATCGACACTTCTGTAGAGCCAGCGACTGAGCAAGAAATTGCTGATACCGTCACGGTAATGGGCGGCCAAGATTGGGAATTATGGATGAGTGCGCTAAGCGACGCTGGCGTATTAGCTGACAATTGCAAAACGGTTGCTTATAGTTACATTGGTACCGAATTGACTTGGCCTATTTATTGGCATGGCGCTTTAGGCAAAGCCAAAATGGATTTAGATCGTGCAGCTCACGCCCTTGATAGCAAATTATCAGCTACTGGTGGCTCAGCTAACGTTGCAGTGTTAAAAAGTGTCGTGACTCAAGCGAGCTCAGCAATTCCAGTAATGCCACTTTACATCGCCATGGTATTTAAGAAAATGCGCCAAGAAGGCTTACATGAAGACTGTATTGAACAAATATACCGTTTATTCAGTGAACGCCTATACCGTGTTGATGGCCAAGCACCAGCTGTTGATGGCGAAAATCGCTTACGCCTTGATGACTGGGAACTTCGCGAAGAAATCCAGCAGCATTGTCGTGATTTATGGCCGTTAGTGACCACAGAAAATTTAAGCGAACTCACTGACTATGATGAATACAAACAAGAGTTTTTAAAGCTGTTCGGTTTTGGTATTGATGGTATCGATTATGAAGCAGACGTGAATCCTAATGTGACATTTGATGTAATTGAATTATAACAATTGAACCTGAGCTTAAACTTTAGAAAACAATAAGCTAAGTTACACAAGTAAAAGCCGTAATGCCCAGCATTACGGCTTTTTTATTGCGTTATTATCATAGCTAATGTTATTGCCATTATAGTGATTATAATTGCGATACTCACTGTCACTACTGGTACAAATTTGGCGTAAAAAAAGGGTTAAGCCATATGGCTTAACCCAAAAGTAACGCAAGGGATAAAAAGATGTAGTTAAACTATTTTGTCTCTAGAGCATGTTTGGCGGCGTTATCTCCTGCAATTCGACCAAATACCACAGTATCAGCTATCGCATTACCACCTAAACGGTTAAACCCATGTACACCACCAGTAACTTCACCTGCAGCAAACAAACCAACAATTGGCTTACTTTGAAGATCAAGCACTGAAGCATCAGTGTCAATAGCAACTCCGCCCATAGTGTGATGTATACCTGGAGCTACTTTTACAGCGTAATAAGGGCTTTGTGTCATATTTAATGGCATATCCTTACGACCAAACGCAGTGTCTTCACCTGTTTTGACATAACCATTGTAGTCAGATACTGTTTTCGCTAAATCAGCGACTTTCATACCTGTGCTCTTAGCTAACTGTTCAATAGTATCGCCTTTATAAAGCATTTCTAAATGGTCGTAGCCGCGTACCATTTTGGCTTTTTTGTATAACTGGTTATCAAAAATAATCCAAGCAAACTTACCTGGTTGTTTTAAGATGGCATCAGATGCTTTATCACGAGTTGTTAACTCGCTAACAAAACGGTTACCATCTTTGTTCACCATCACAGCGCCCACACCACGTACCGTTTCTGAAATCAGAATACGACTGTCTTTACCTATGGTTGGGTGAGCTTGAACCCAATCGATATCTGTCATGCTAGCGCCAATATCTTTTGCCATCAACACACCATCACCAGTGGCTGTAATGTTGTTTGAGCTGGTCATGTCTTTCATTGTTGGACGGTAATAAGCAATCATTTCTTTATTCATGCCGTAACCACCTGTTGCTAACACAACTGATTTAGCACCAATCATGTAATAGCCAGTATGTTTACCATGAACAACCGCACCGACAACATTGCGTTCATCATTGATAACAAGTTTCACAACCCGAGAGTTTAGGCGAGTATCAATGCCCTGATCTTTAGCCGCTTGGCGTAAAGTATCAATAATTTCTGGACCAGAGCTTTTACCACCATGTGGACGGTGGGTTCGGTCAACACGAGCACCACCGGAGCGTTTTAAGTCTTCTAAGTTCGCGCCTAAGTCTTCTAACCATTTAACGGCACTAGCTGACTCTTCAGCAAGAATTGTCACTAATTTAATATCATTTTTCTGACGCCCGCCTTTCATCGTATCTTCGATAAACCATTCAACTTTATCATCAACACCATGAGCGGCTTGTTGAGGAGTCCCAACAGCATTAATACCACCAGCTGAAATCATAGAATTACCACCACTGAATGGCGCTTTTTCTACCAAAATAACATTGGCACCCGCTTTTTTAGCAGATAAAGAAGCATTAAAACCTGCGCTACCCGCACCCACAACTAATACTTGTGTTGTTTCGCGTGGACCAGCAGCAATCGCTTTTTGGATTTTTTCTTGATTCCATCCGTTGTCCCAAGGTTTTTTCTTCTTGGCATCAGAAAATGGCATTGGCTTGATATCAAATGAATGACATTCATTACAGTAAAATTGAGGTGCTTCATGGCCTTTATGGCAACTAGTACAGTTAATATCACCTAAATGTGAAGCATGTGGATCAAATTGCAATTTGTCATTAGCCAGTTCAGCGTAATCTCCGTGACATGATTTACACTGAGCATTTTCATGAGTTTCACTATCACTCACTTTAATAGGATCGGTGTGACAAGACTGGCAACTACCCATGTCAGCATGGAATGAACCCATGTCAGGAGTTTTAGCCATTGCAGTACCAGAAGAGAGCAACACTAATGCCATCGCTGATACCAGATATTTTAGTTTCATTTGTTCATTCCTTTCTTATTTGAATATTGACTTACTTTTGTTAAGCGAAAGGTTACTCATAAAGAGATAGTAAAACTTAGACATATATCAAACTTGTCTTTTGGTTAAGTTATAGTGAAACCCTATTCAGACTTTCTTAAAACGCTCTAAAAACTTGAGTGCTGTGACCCACGTTAATATTCGTCTGTCAGTTAATCATTAACATTAATTTATGCTTTCACCCCAATACAGAAAGCAACTAATTTAGGTAATAATAATTAATGAGAAGAGATGATCATGAACACAAATAAAAACTTAGTTTCCATAGTATTACTTTCTGCATTATCGGTAACATCACTCAATGCATTAGCTGATTCACCCACTGCTTATGGCCGTTTAGATATCACATTAACTAATTCAGAGCACGGTTTCACCACCCAAAATAAAAAAGAAGGTACGGTACTTGAGAACAACTTTAGTCGAATTGGCGTTAAAGGGAGCGAGAAAATCAATGATGATTTTCAACTAGTTTATCAAATGGAAGTACAGGTAAATGGGGCAACAAACGAAGGTGACGATGAACTTTTTAGCGCAAGAAGTACCTATTTAGGGGTATCGTCCGATGCTGGTACTCTGTTAGTTGGTCGTAACGATACCGTCATGAAATCATCTAAAGGGGATGTTGAAGCGTTTGATCTTACCAACGCTGCTTATAACCGTATGATTGCCGGTCAAGACAGAAAAGCAGACGGTATTACATATTATTCACCCACCATTGCCGGTTTATTTACTGTTAATGGTACTTACCTAATGGATGACAACTATGAAGGTAATGATGAAACACAATATGCGTTGTCTGTTGTTGCCGGTGATAAGAAATTGAAAAACACTCGTTATTATATAGCAGGCGCATACAACACAATTGGTGGTGTTGATGCCTATCGTGGTGTTGGCCAAATCAAAATGGGCAAATTTGAAGTGGGTGGTCTTTATCAACATTCTGAAAGCCAAAGTTATGATGATAAAGAAGGAAATTCTTATTTTGTCGCCGTTAACTATGATTTAAATGGCGTAAACTTAAAAGTTGAATACGGTAAGGATGAAGCAGGCTTTGGTAAGTTCCTCAAATACAATTCAGCGGTAGCATCATCTGGTGATTACAATCAAGCCACTGACGTTGACATTACCTCACTTGTTTTCGGTGCTGATTACCAGTTATCAAAATCAACCATGCTTCAAGCACATTACGCTATGTATGACGGCGAATATCAAATCGCTAACTCAGGTGTCGTTATCGATCTTGAAGACGATAATATTGCAACTGTCGGCATAAGATTTAACTTCTAAAAATACTTTATACAAACAGTATAAAGCAACAACTGCCAAGCCAAGTTAGCTGTTATCAATACACTAACTTGGCTTTTGTCTGGTTAAACATATAGATAAAAGTTGCGCTTGTTAACGTTTTTAACATTTAGACTTACCCTTTTGTGCTGGCTTCCTTTTGGCACGATATACTCTATAAAACAGCCATCGTTGATCTACTTATGCGAATAACCTTAAAACAATTATCTATTTTTAAAGCGATTCATACCTGCGGCCAAATTTCAAAAGCAGCGATAGAACTACATATGTCAGTGCCAGCGGTGAGCATGGCCCTACGTGATTTAGAAGATTCGCTTGGCAGTCGCCTTTTTGAAAGAAGTAGCACAGGGCTTACCATTAATGATAATGGCGCTGTCATATTACCTTATGCCAATGAGATGCTGTCTAAAGGCATGGAATTAGAACATGTTTTTTCTCAAGGTAGCCCCATTAGAGGCAGTATAAAAGTGGGTTGCAGTAAAACAGCGGGCAACTATGTTTTATCTCGCAAAATTCCATTATTTAAACAACAACACCCTTCTGTTGATATCAAACTATTTATTAACAACAGCCTCAGCATTGAGAAAATGGTGGCTGAAAAAGAACTTGATCTCGGCTTTGTCGATGCAAAACCTGGACATAAGAATCTATTACATGAACCTTGGTTACAAGACCGATTGTGTATTATTACTGGCAAAGACAACCCACTAGTAACAGAAATGATTACTCCCGAGTTGTTATCTGAACAACTTTGGGTAATGGATGAAACGATTTCGGTATCGAGAATCCGCAATACTCAATTACTAAAAAGTGCACATGTAAATATTAAGCAAGAGTTATCCATGAACACTATGGGCGCAATTAAAAGAGCCGTTGGTACTGGAATAGGCATTAGTGTATTGCCTTTGTTAGCGGTAGAAGAGGAAGTGGCACGAGGAGAGTTAGTCGAATTATTACTAACAGACTGGGATTATTCACGTCGTTACTGGGCAATATACCGAAACGATAATCCACTCAGTTCGCTCGCGCGTGAGTTTTTAGAATTTAGCCGGCCGGCTACACTGCTAAATGAAAACGATTAACTCGTTTAGTTCTTCAAGCATTTTAGATCTTCAGCAATATTGATTTATGACATTAGGCAGCACATGAGAATAACCAGTTGATTGATCAAGATCCTGTTATTTTAGGATTATTAGCTCTTACCTTAGGGTTAATTTTCTATACGAGTGAATTACCAAGTAGACCATGGAAAATCCTATATCACTTTGTACCTGTTATGGTGATGTGCTATGTAGTGCCCTCTATATTTAACACTTTTCATATTATCGATATGGCAAATAGCCAGCTCAATGTCATTGCCTCTCGTTATATTATGCCAGCTTGTTTAACATTATTGATTATCAGTGTTGATATTAAATCAATGTTATTACTCGGCCCTAAGATCATCATTTTATTCTTCATCGGTACTTTGGGGATTATTTTAGGTGCACCACTGGCTTTATATCTCTTTTCAATCATTTCGCCCGAGCAGCTTAACTGGGATGGTAATGGCTCGACTTGGCGAGCAATGGCAACATTAGCAGGTAATTGGGTTGGCGGGACTGCAAACCAATTTGCCATGAAAGAAATCTACAATGTTGAAGATGATGTGTTCGCCATAATGATATCGGTTAATGTAGTGTTCTCAGCACTTTGGATGGCATTTTTGCTCATGTGTGCTCCCCATGCTGAAAAAATAGATAACAAAATAGGCGCTGATGTAAATGGTATCCGTTTATTGGTCGATGGGATCCATTTACGTAATACAAAACCAACATCATTACCCAGTCTTAAAGGTTATATCTTTATTTTTGCTGTTGCTTTTGGTGTGACAGGCTTAGCCCATTGGGGGGCTGACGAGTTAGTCCCTTTTTTCAGCCTGCATTATCCAGAGTCAGGGAAATGGAGTTGTACCTCGCATTTTTTTTGGATAGTGATAATAGTCACCAGCACCAGCATTGGTTTGTCATATACAAAAATAAGACATTTGGAACAACTGGGTGCTTCTAAAATATCTACGGTATTATTGTATTTCCTTATTGCTACCATGGGGTTAAAAATGGACTTAACCATGATTAATGATTTCCCTATATACTTTGCAATAGGGTTTGTTTGGTTAACAATACATGCACTATTGGTGATTATTGCTGGTGTGCTGATGAAAGCGCCAGTGGCTTACATGGCGATAAGCAGCCAATGCTGTATTGGTGGCGCTGCATCTTCGCCGGTTGTCGCTATGGCTTTTAATCGTCACTTAGCCCCAGTTGCAGTGATGTTTTCAGTTTTTGGATATGCTTGGGCAAATTATATGGTATGGATTTGTGCTGAAATGATGAAACACATAAGGCCATAACACTCAATATATAAGGGTTTAAAGCACTTACGTTTCATCTAGATGAATACCGCAGTAGCGTCTTATCACGATAAAAAATAACCGATTACTGTCCACATCCTAACTTTTCAGTTTGTCATTAAACAATCGGTAAACAAATTAATACCTGTTGCGCATCGAGTGGTGATCCGGATTGTTGTTCAACGGAGGCAGTTCTGCCAATATCGAGTCGTTCTAAATATACCGGGTAATTTCGTAGTGTAATATCATTAGCATTAACCCAATCGCGATACAGGTAATCTATTGCCGCTGTTAGACCATTGTCATCACCACTGTATTTAATCATCGCACATCGTCCCTGAGGGATTGATTTGAGCTTAATCTGGCTCGACTCAGACACTATAGCTTGTGTCTCGGCATTTAACGATACACCAATATCAATTCGATATTGCGTTTTAACAGATAACTCAAGGGTTGAGTAAAGCAGGTTAAAGGTTCTGCAACTTGTAGGAAATAAGCCAAACTGTCGACGCCATTCAATAAATCTCGCAATGGTTTGAGGTAATAAAGCCGGATCACCATGATGTTCCATCACCGCTAATGCCTGCGCATCAAACGATACAATATCAACAGAGTAAGATTGCTTATCTTGCTGATTAGCATCTACTCGAAATGATTTAAGCGGTTGTTGCTTCGCAAAAAAATTGCCCCAATCAGGTGCTTGCTGAAACGATTCAGGGCTTTGACCTATACTGCGAGTAAACGATTCGATAAAATGCTGTTCGTTACGATACGCTAATTTAGCCGCTATTGTGGCCAGAGAAACTTGCTTGCCAAAACCTAATAAGTGGGCAGCTTCTAGACTTTTTAGCAGTTCAACGTAAGCGTCAATAGACATATGATACAGCGCTGTAAACAATGGGTCGAAATGACATCGTGGGATGTGGGCAATATCGGCCAACACTTGTAGGTCAAAAGGCTCATTTAAGTGTTGATCTAAATAGGCTAATGCACGCTCAAATGCCTGATCAAGTCTGTGGCTCATGCCCTCTCCTTTGGATTAAATTGTTACTGTCGATTATTTATTATAACTAAACCAATGTAAATTAACGATTTGTACACATGCAATAAAACACACTTTTGTGCTAACAATGTGGCAATGTACACTAGTCGACTAATTGAATATCTAAACCTTCTAGTAAACTTAAGGCTTCGAACCGACTGAATTTGGCTTGCTTAACGTTATTAGCAGTAATATCAATTTGGTAATTCAACGCATCGGTAAAATTCGCCTTCGTTAAATTTGTATGACTAAATTGGCTTAAATTAAAATCGGTCAGACGCAAATCTGCTTTGTTTAAATTAGCTTCTCTAAAGTCGACATCATGAGCGCGGCAATCAACAAGTGAAAACTCGGGTAAATGCAGCGCATAAAAATTACTGCCATCGAGCAAACATCGTTCAAACTTAATTGTGGTTTGAGCCATAAACTGTGGCCACTGAGCTTTAGTCCAATCAATACCTATGGCTTTACTGTCGCTAAAAGTCACATCATCAAACTCTGTAGCAACAACTGACATTACGCTTAAATTACATTGACTAAAAACACACTCAATAAAATGGCAATGATAGAAATCACTTTGACTAAAATCACATTGGGTAAAATGACAGCGTTCAAAAGTAATATGTTTGAACTGTAAAGCAACGCCCTTGATCGATTCGAATAAGTCATCACTGTAATTTGATAACCCAAACAATTCACTAGGTTGTATATTTGAGATAGTTTTCATGCCTTAAGCACCTTATAAACAAAAAGACCTAGACGTGAGCCTAGGTCTTTTTGTATTTCATCTGTTGCGACGACTTAACTAGTCGGCAACTGGATACTCAATTTCAGCATCAGCTTTTAGTGAGGCAACCACTGCTCGATAATCAGCTTCGCTGTATTGAGGCGCAATACGTTGTTTAAGCGTATTGATGAGGTTGTCATTAATGCCTTCTGCTTTATTGACTTTATCAACCACAATAACCGCATAACCTGTCGCTAACGCTGCAGTATCAATTGTGACACTATTTTCAGCAGGAGCGGCAATTTTGAAGGCTTTATTGGTGATAGCTTGATCAATATCCTGATTAAAGCGACCTAGTTTAGCTAATGTCGTCAATGAAGCACCTGTTAGCGTGTTATTACCCGCTTTTAACTGTGCCATATATTCCGCAGCTTTGTCACGAGCACCGTCATTCGCTTTATCTTGCTGTAAACGTTCAACAATACCAGCTTTTACTTCAGCAAATCCCATAACGCCAGCTGTCTGATGTTTTTTCATGCGAATAACCACTACATGGTTTGGCGCAAGTTCAATCACATCGCTGTTTAAACCACTTGCTAACACTTGGTCAGAAAATGCGGCTTTGATAAATTCAGGATTGTTAAATTTAGCCGGTACGTCATCACGCGAGAATAACTGCGTTGATTGTACTTTTGCATTAACCGCTTGCGCAGTTTCAGCTAAAGTATCAGGGATTTCGTAACTGGTATCAGCCAACTTAGTTTGTAAGCTATAAAACACATCTAAGGCTTTCTTTTCTTGTAGCTGAGCAACAATTTTCGCTTTAACGTTTTCAAAAGCGGTTGCTTGGCTAGCTTGTAAATCAAGCAGCTTAATAATGTGGTAACCAAACTCACTTTTCACAATTGACGAGACTTGATCTTTTTGTAATCCAAAAAGTGCTTCATCAAATGCAGGGTCCATTACGCCTTGTTCAAACCAATCTAACTTACCGCCCTGTTGAGCACTAAGCTGATCGTCAGAATCAGTTTTTGCTAACTCAGCAAAATCTTCACCCGCGGTTAACTTGGCTTCAATAGCATCAGCTTTGGCTTTATCTGCGCTGTCATCGTCAGTTGCGGCGACAAAAATATGCGCAGCAAGACGTTTTTCAGCCGTTTGATATTGCTTTTGATTCTCTTCGTAATAAGTTTTCACTTCTTCATCAGAGGTTTCGCTGTTTTTAGCCATGTCGGCAACATTCAATTCAACATACTCAAGGCTGACTTTTTCAGGGCTCATGTATTGCGAAACATTAGCATCGTAATAAGTTTGAGCTTCTTCATCAGCGACAGAAACAGTTGATAAAAACGGTGTTGAGTCGACGACTAAGTAGCGAATATCACGGGTTTGGCCTTGAACTTCTGCAAGCTGTTTAGCTTCACCGTCCAGCACAAACTCACTACCAACAAGCGCATTTAATAACTGACGACGGGTCATATCTACACGCATCATGTTTCTAAAGCTTGTGGTTTGATAACCTAGTTGACGCAATACTGCTAGGTAGCGTTCGTTATCAAATTGACCGTCGGTTTGAAATGCAGGCTCTTCGATAATCGCTTTCTTGATTTGCTCATCTGATACACGTAAGCCCAACTTGTTGGCAGCTTGATCAATGAGCTTATCGGCAATTAAACGATCCAATACACCTTGCTTAATTCCGTTCATGTAGGAGTCGTCAGCCGCTAATGCAGTAAACATTTCGCCTAGCTGTTGCTCAATACGCGAGCGTTCATTTTGAAAAGCCTGTTCAAGTTCGTTGGCGCCAATTTCGTCACCATTAACAACTGCAGCAGGTACACCCGTGTTTGAGCCTAAATAACTGCTCACACCGGCAAAAGCAAAAGAAAGTATCACAAGTACTAGAATTGTTTTAGCAACAATCCCCTGTGATCCTTCACGAATTTTTTCTAACATCTGAATTCTCGCTTGTTGCGATTAATAAAATAAAAAGGCGCATCACCTTGTGGATGCGCCTTATTGTAAATTATATGGAGTTATCAGACGCTACCACGGGTATGACCCAATACTCCCAATATGTATTATGCTTTGCATAACAATATTGCTTTTCGTAAAAAGCACCGCCTAAGCAGTGCTTGTATTACGAATGCCTTACAAAGGCCACGTTATTAACTATTTAGTTAACAGCGTCTTTTAGCGCTTTGCCAGCTTTGAACGCTGGAATGTTCGCAGCAGCAATTTTAATTTCTTTACCCGTTTGTGGGTTACGGCCAGTACGTTCAGCACGTTGACGTACTTCAAATGTACCAAAACCAACTAGAGAAATCTTATCGCCATCTTTAAGACCTTCCGTTACCGCAGCGATAAAAGAATCTAGTGCGCGGCCAGCAGCAGCTTTAGAAATATCAGCACCAGATGCGATTTTCTCGATTAGTTCAGATTTGTTCATGTCATCCCCTTGAATGTTATTGTCGCGCCGCAACCAAATCTATGTTTAGAGCGGTCTGCGGAGGCTTTATTTTATAAGCTTGATAACACACCAAACTTAGTACGAAAACCAAAAAATGAAATTGGATACTGCTCAACGCCAGATGCCCCAAGGGCTTGGTGCGTCTGACTATCCACAAACCTAGGCTACCACAGGTCAGCGTTTTGTTAAGCCCCTTTTTTCATTTTTTTCATGCTCTACAGCAATTTTTTAACTAACAAGCTATTTTTTAACCACTTCAAAGCCTTCAACTGGTCGCTCAAGCGCCAATTTCAACACTTCATCTATCCAACGCACTGGATGAATGATTAAATCAGCAATCACATTTGCAGGAATTTCTTCCAGATCGCGTTCATTTTCTTGAGGAATTAATACATGCTTAATTCCACCGCGATGGGCTGCTAATAGCTTTTCTTTTAAACCACCAATAGGCAATACTTCGCCACGTAGAGTAATTTCACCTGTCATAGCTACATCACTACGTACAGGGTTACCGGTTAAACTAGACACTAACGCTGTACACATTGCCGCACCCGCAGATGGACCATCTTTTGGCGTCGCACCTTCTGGTACATGCACATGAATATCTCGTTTTTCATAAAAATCATTGTTAATGCCAAGATTTTCAGCACGAGCACGTACTACGGTCATTGCCGCTTGAATCGACTCTTTCATCACATCACCCAGCGAACCGGTATAGGTTAATTTACCTTTACCTGCTACTGAGGTGGCTTCGATTGTTAATAAATCGCCACCAACTTGAGTCCATGCAAGACCGGTTACTTGACCGATTTGGTTATTCGATTCAGCTTTACCGAAGTCAAAACGTTGCACACCAAGGAATGACTTTAAATTTTCCTGGTTAACTTCAACCATTTTGACCGTTTTATCAAGCAAGATATGCTTAACCACTTTGCGACAAATCTTCGACAATTCACGTTCTAATGAACGCACACCCGCTTCACGAGTGTAATAGCGAATAATGCCTAAAATAGCGCTGTCATCAACCTTGATTTCTTTTTCTTTAAGGCCGTTACGCTCAATTTGCTTAGTCAGTAAATGCTTCTTAGCAATATTGAGCTTTTCATCTTCGGTGTAACCCGATAAACGAATAACTTCCATACGGTCAAGTAAAGGGCCAGGAATATCCATTGAGTTTGACGTAGCAACGAACATCACATCTGATAAGTCATAATCAACTTCAAGATAGTGATCGTTAAAGGTCGCATTCTGTTCAGGATCGAGCACTTCTAATAACGCTGACGATGGGTCGCCACGCATATCAGAACTCATCTTATCGATTTCATCGAGTAAGAATAATGGGTTTTTAACCCCTACTTTAGCCATCTTTTGAATGACTTTACCTGGCATAGAACCAATGTAGGTACGACGATGACCACGAATTTCCGCTTCATCACGTACGCCGCCTAAAGCAACACGAACATACTTACGTCCGGTTGCTTTGGCAATCGACTGGCCCAATGAGGTTTTACCCACACCTGGAGGTCCGACTAAACACAAAATAGGCCCTTTAAGCTGCTTAACTCGGCTTTGAACCGCTAAATACTCAAGAATACGTTCTTTGACTTTTTCAAGCCCATGGTGATCGGTATCGAGTACTTCTTGCGCCTTGGCTAAGTCACGCTTTATTTTTGAGCGCTGCTTCCAAGGTACCGCAGTCATCCAGTCAACATAGCTGCGCACAACTGTGGCTTCAGCTGACATAGGTGACATCATTTTGAGTTTGTTTAACTCAGCAGTGGCTTTTTCTTTGGCTTCAACTGGCATGCCAGCTTCTTCAATCTTACGCGCCAATACTTCAAATTCGTCGTGGCTTTCGTCAATATCGCCTAACTCTTTTTGAATGGCTTTCATTTGCTCATTCAAATAGTATTCGCGTTGACTTTTTTCCATCTGTTTTTTAACACGAGTACGGATTCGTTTTTCGACATGAAGCAAGTCAATTTCCGATTCCATCATCGCCATTAAATATTCCAGACGCTCACCGACATTGATCATCTCAAGGACAGATTGTTTGTCTTCAAGCTTCAATGGCATATGTGCAGCCATGGTATCTGCTAAACGAGCGGCTTCATCAATCCCCGACAATGAAGTTAATACTTCAGGTGGGATTTTTTTATTTAACTTGATGTAGCCTTCAAATTGACCGATAGCACTGCGAACTAACACCTCTTCTTCTTTATCACTTAATTCTTCAGACTCGAGGTATTCAGCTGTTGCGGCAAAGAATTCTTCTTCTTGGGTGTATTGCTTGATTTTGGCACGCTGGCCACCTTCAACTAATACTTTTACCGTGCCATCTGGTAATTTAAGCAACTGTAAAATAGAGGCAACAGTACCAATATCGAAAATATCGTCTTTGGTAGGCTCATCAAGATCTGCATCTCGCTGAGCGACTAATAAAATTTGCTTGTCTTGTTCCATTGCCGATTCTAGGCAACGAATAGATTTTTCCCGTCCCACGAATAGCGGAATTACCATATGCGGGTAAACTACCACGTCTCTAAGTGGTAACACGGGGAGTTCGATATGCGCTTCACGCTCTTTAGTCATGGCTCGATTCCGTTTAATGAAATTGACTTATTACTGAGTATATTGGGGTGATGTTATCAGTTTCAATGGCTAATACGAAAAAAGGAGCCCAATGGACTCCTTATTTTTCAACTTCCTGACTATCAGTGCAATTATTGCTCGCCTGAAGCAGCCTGTGTCTCAGTGTTTTCGTAAATCAAAATAGGGGCTGACTCGCCTTTCACTACTGATTCATCAACAACGGCTTTAATCACGCCTTGTGTCGACGGAATATCATACATTGTATCGAGCAAGATGCTTTCAACAATAGAACGTAATCCACGTGCACCGGTTTTACGTGACATTGCTTTTTGAGCGATGGCTTGTAATGCATCATCACGGAATTCAAGTTCGACATTTTCCATCTCAAATAATGCACTATATTGTTTAGTTAATGCATTCTTTGGCTCAGACAGAATCTGTACTAATGCAGCTTCATCTAACTCAGTTAGCGTAGCAACAACAGGTAAACGACCAATAAACTCAGGAATTAAACCAAACTTCACTAAATCACCAGGCTCTACTTGGCTAAGGATTTGTGAAATAGTCGCTTTATCCGCTTCGCCTTTTACTTCGGCACCAAAGCCAATTCCGGTTCCGGTGTGTGCACGTTGCTCAATGACTTTTTCAAGTCCAGCAAACGCACCACCACAGATAAACAGAATTTTAGACGTATCCACTTGCAAGAATTCTTGTTGTGGATGCTTACGTCCGCCCTGTGGAGGAACAGAAGCAACGGTGCCTTCAATTAACTTAAGCAACGCTTGCTGAACACCTTCACCCGATACATCACGAGTAATTGAAGGATTGTCAGATTTACGACTGATTTTGTCAATTTCATCAATATAGACGATACCGCGTTCCGCTTTCTCAACGTCGTAATCACATTTTTGCAGTAGCTTCTGAATGATGTTTTCAACATCTTCACCCACATAACCAGCTTCGGTTAATGTGGTTGCATCTGCCATAGCAAAAGGGACATTAAGTGAGCGTGCTAACGTTTCAGCCAATAAAGTTTTACCGCTACCGGTTGGACCTAATAGTAAAATGTTACTTTTACCTAGTTCAACGCCATCTTTAATAGCGCCATTACGTAAACGCTTATAATGATTGTATACCGCTACGGCTAACACTTTCTTAGCCTGATCCTGACCGATTACGTAGTCATCAAGATGTTTGCGCAATTCATGCGGTGTCGGCAATTTGTCTTCATCACGTTTGGGTGAAATCTCTTTGATTTCTTCACGGATAATGTCATTACATAAATCAACACATTCGTCACATACATAAACTGATGGACCAGCAATGAGTTTTCTGACTTCATGCTGACTTTTTCCGCAAAAAGAGCAGTACAGCAGTTTGCCGCTGTCACCGTTATTTTTGTTATCGCCCATTATTCTACCTCTGTTTACAACTTAGGTTGAACCTAAGCTCTGCTTGTAGATACTTATCATAACCACATTGATGACTGAACGCCTTTCAATACAGAATACCTGAAAGTATCTAGAAAATCAGCTACCAGTTTTTAGCCGCGACTCGTGAGTAATGAATCGACAATACCATATTCAACAGCTTGAGTAGCACTCATGAAGTTATCACGGTCGGTATCACGTTCAACAACCTCTAACGGTTGACCAGTATGGTCCGCTAACATTTGGTTTAATTTATTCTTAATACCAAGAATTTCTTGTGCATGAATGGCGATGTCGGATGCTTGACCTTGGAAACCGCCTAATGGCTGATGGATCATCACTCGAGAGTTCGGTAAACAATGACGTTTACCTTTAGCGCCACCGGCTAACAAGAATGCGCCCATACTCGCGGCTTGGCCCATACATACGGTACTCACATTAGGCTTAATGAACTGCATAGTGTCATAAATAGCCATACCTGCTGTGACAGAGCCACCAGGAGAGTTAATGTACAAATAAATATCTTTATCTGGGCTTTCTGACTCAAGGAATAATAATTGAGCAACAATAAGGTTAGCCATGTGTTCTTCAACTTGACCAACTAGAAAGATGACTCGCTCTTTTAATAGACGAGAGTAGATATCATAAGAACGTTCACCTTTAGCTGTTTGTTCAACAACCATAGGTACAAGAGCATTGAGTACTGATTCTGGTGCTTTATGCATTATTCATTTCCCTAAAATAAAAATGGCCCGCATGAGAGGAACCTCATACGAGCCATTATAAATGGCGAACGGCTTGTTAAGTCAAGCTTAGCTTACGCTCGTCCGGTAGCCTTGTTCATAAATTCTTCAAAAGCGACGTCTTTAACTGTTACTTTTGATGATTTTAACAATGCTTCCACCGCTTGCTCTTCAAGCGCTACGTTGCGCATGTTTTGCATGAGTTCTTTGTTTGAGTTGTAGTATGAAACAACTTCAGATGGATCTTCATACGCTGAAGCCATAGATTCGATCAATGTATTAACACGATCATCTTCTGCTTTTAGTTCGTTTGTCTTGATCACTTCGCCTAATAGCAAACCGATTTTAACACGACGTTCAGCTTGTTCAGTGAAAAGTTCAGCCGGAAGTTCAGGCATATTTTCAGTTTGACCACCAAAACGCTGCATAGCTTGTTGACGAAGTACATTCACTTCACCCTCAATAAGCGCTTTAGGAATAGCGATGTCGTTTGCTGCAAGTAAACCAGTAATAACCTGTTCTTTCACATTCGCTTTTAACGCTTGCTCTAGTTCACGAGTCATGTTTTTACGGATTTCAGCTTTAAGTGCATCTAAGCCACCTTCAGCAATACCAAACAATGAAGCAAATTCATCATTCACTTCTGGCAGATTAGCCGCTTGAACTTCAGTCAAAGTAATAACGAACTTAGCCGCTTTACCTTTCAAGTTTTCAGCGTGGTAATCTTCAGGGAAAGTCACTTCGATTTCGAATTCATCACCTGTTTTATGGCCTACGATACCGGTTTCAAAACCAGGGATCATACGGTTGCTGCCTAATTGAAGTTCGAAATCATCAGCTTTTCCGCCTTCGAATTCTTCGCCGTCAATAGAACCGATAAAGTTCATTTTAACTTTATCGTCAGCAACTGCTGCACGTTCAACAGCGGCAAAAGTGGCATGTTGCTTACGTAATGTTTCAATCATAACATCAACGTCAGCATCATTAACTTCAGCTTTAGGCTGTTCAACTGCAATGCTATCTAAACCCGTTAGAACAACTTCTGGGTAGATTTCAAATGTTGCAACGAATTCAAAAGAATCACCTTCAGTTGAACCAGGAGTAAATACTGGTGCACCTGCAGGATTTAACTTTTCAGCTACGATTGCTTCAATAAAGTTGCGTTGCATCACTTCACCAGTGATGTCTTGACGAATGGCTTTGCCATAACGCTTGTTGATTTCGCCGATAGGCACTTTGCCTGGGCGGAAACCTGGAAGACGAGCACGCTTAGCTTCGCGCAATACATTGTCTTTAACCAATTTCTCGATTTGCTCAGCAGGTACAGAAATAGTTAGGCGACGCTCTAGGCCTTGAGTTGTTTCAACAGAAACTTGCATTGTTTTACCTCGAAATATGTCTGACGTTCTTTGTAATGGTCGACAACTCAACCATTAGATATTCGTTTCTTGACCATGGATTTAGCTCTGAAACCCAGCACAGCGATATTATTGATGCTGAAGACGCTGTTGGTACAGGTAGCTTATTTTTGATATTTATCAAGACGCGACATTATAGCTACCGTTTTTAACAGAGTCGAGCCTGAAAAGGTCGATTTACATGATAAAAACGCCGACTTATGTTCAATTTTGACGTGTTTGCACGTTTAATGTGCGAAATGAGTTTTTGACTTACGCTCAAAAGGACTAGGAGCAAAATAATTATCGTGACCAAATCAAACTTATCTGTACCCGTTAAAAGAGTTATACACGATAGTTTGATTTAATCAGAAAATGGGGTGACTGATGGGGCTCGAACCCACGACAACCGGAATCACAATCCGGGACTCTACCAACTGAGCTACAATCACCATTGAAATGGTACACCCGGCAGGATTCGAACCTGCGACCACCCGCTTAGAAGGCGGGTGCTCTATCCAACTGAGCTACGGGCGCATGGTTACAGTTAGATACTGCATCCTGTCTGGCTGAACAAGTTTACTTGTTCCGTTACTCACTGCAAGAGCAAATAACATTAATTTGGTCGGTGATAGAGGATTCGAACCTCTGACCCTCTCGTCCCAAACGAGATGCGCTACCGGGCTGCGCTAATCACCGAAAATATTGCTTTGTTTTCGAGGCAGAAATTATCTATAAACAATAACGATGTTGTCTCGAGAACGGAGCGCATATTAACGAGTCACCTAGCTATCGTCAACGATTTTTTTAACCCTTATTGCTATATGACGAATTTAGCAGCAAATATCGTGATTAGCATCATAGCGCGAATAGTTTATTCACTGTATTTTCCACGTCTAGCAAATGACACTCTTCAATACGCCTGCTAGAATAACGGCCGATCGACCATTGACTTCAACACCTGTGTCACTCAAAGGAAACTCTATAGCCATGACTGCTCAAATTATTGACGGTAAAGCCATTGCACAATCTATTCGCACCACACTAAAACAAAAAGTAACACAACGTAGACAAGCTGGATTTCGCGCGCCAGGACTTGCAGTTATTTTAGTGGGCAGTGATGCCGCATCTCAAGTCTATGTTGGCAGTAAACGCAAAGCTTGTGAGGAAGTCGGTTTTGAATCTCAATCTTTTGACCTTGACACCAATACAACTGAAGCAGAGCTTTTAGCGTTAATCGATGAATGTAATGCCAATCCAAGCATTGATGGGATTCTAGTGCAGCTGCCTTTGCCCGCCCATATTGATGACTCCAAAGTCATTGAACATATTCGCCCAGATAAAGATGTTGATGGATTTCATCCCTATAATGTCGGCCGTCTAGCTCAACGTATCCCAGTGCTTCGTTCTTGCACGCCGATGGGCATTATGACGTTAATAAAATCAACCGGTATAGATACCTATGGCCTGGATGCAACTGTGGTTGGTGCATCAAACATTGTTGGCCGACCAATGACACTAGAATTATTATTAGCAGGTTGCACAACGACAACCTGTCATCGTTTTACCAAAAACTTAGAACAAAAAGTGCGTCAAGCAGATTTATTAGTCGTTGCCGTTGGCAAACCTGGGTTTATTCCTGGTGACTGGATCAAGCCAGGCGCGATTGTTATTGATGTTGGTATCAATCGTTTGGAGAACGGCAGTTTAGTGGGTGATGTTGAATTTAATGTTGCCGCTGAAAAGGCTGCATTTATTACGCCGGTTCCTGGTGGAGTTGGCCCAATGACGATTGCAAGTTTATTAGAGAACACCCTATACGCATGCGAGCAATATCATAGTTAACTAAATCTCAGATAACTAAATCTCAGATAAGCAAATCTCAGATAAGCAAATCTCAGATAAGTAAATTATGCTGATTAATAACAAAAAAGCCTGCTATTGCAGGCTTTTGTTTTTATGCGCTAAATAAACTACTTTTTACGCCATGTGGTGCCGCTAGGGCCACCATCTTCTAACTCAACGCCTAACTCATTCAAGCGATCGCGAGCAACATCCGCAGCAGGCCAATCTTTTTCAGTACGGGCACGGTTACGTTCAACGATAAGCGCTTCAATCTCTGCCACTTCATCGTCACTGCCCTCCCCCTTAAAGAAAGCTTCTGGCGTCTGGCTGATAAGGCCAAGCACATCTGCTAATTGCTTCAAGCTGACACCTAATGCCGATGCTGCTGCCATATCGGTTGTTTTAAGACGATTGATTTCACGTACCATCTCAAATAACACGGAATAGGCTTCAGGAGTATTAAAGTCGTCATCCATTGCCGACTTAAACTTGGCTACAAACGGTTCAGCAGGCGCAGCATCAACAGTTAAGTCTAAACCTTTAAGTGCTGTATATAAACGCTCTAGTGCTGCACGAGCTTGCTTTAAATTGTCTTCAGAATAATTTAACTGACTACGATAATGACCGGATAATAAGAAGTAACGTACCGTTTCAGCATCATAATGCTTAAGCACATCTCGAATGGTAAAAAAGTTGTCTAATGATTTAGACATTTTTTCACGGTCAACCATCACCATTCCGGTGTGCATCCAGTAATTCACATACGGAGTATCGTGAGCACAGCAAGACTGCGCAATTTCATTTTCATGATGTGGAAACTGTAAATCAGAGCCGCCACCATGAATATCAAAATGTAAGCCTAAATGCTTACTGTTCATGGCAGAACATTCAATGTGCCAACCTGGACGACCAGGACCCCAAGGTGATTCCCAGGTTGGTTCACCCGGTTTTGACATTTTCCATAACACAAAGTCCATAGGATTGCGTTTAGCATTATCTATCTCAACGCGAGCACCGGCTTGAAGCTGGTCTAGGTTTTGACCTGACAACTGTCCATACTCAGGGAATGAGGCAACACTGAATAATACATCGCCATTGCTGGCTACATAGGCATGGTCGCGATCGAGTAAACGCTGAACCATATCGATAATTTCTTCAATATGTAACGTTGCTCGAGGCTCAAAATCTGGACGTTTCATGTTCAAGGCATCAAAGTCTTGGTGCATTTCGGCGATCAAACGCTCAGTAAGCGACTCACAAGATTCGTTGTTTTCAGCGGCCCGTTTGATAATTTTGTCATCAACATCGGTAATGTTACGCTGAAAATTCACCTCATAACCGATATAACGTAAATAACGCACTATCATGTCAAACGAAACAAAGGTACGCCCGTGACCAATATGACATAAATCGTAAATGGTCACGCCACAGACGTACATTCCGATTTTACCTGGATTTATTGGTTTAAATTCTTGTTTATCACGGCTAATACTATTGTAAATCTTTAACATCGATTGTTCTCTTTTACACTAATTTATAACGGGAAATGTTAATGCTGAGTTTAGCATGATGTCACCTGTTTTGAACACTGCACTTTATGCGGCAGTTAAGATAAGTTAGAATCGCGCAAATTATTATTTTCAAGTGAGACAACATGATTACTTTACATACCAATATGGGCGATATTACTTTACAGCTAAATGAAGAAAAAGCGCCAATTACCGCGGCTAACTTTATGCAGTATGTTGAAGATGGTTTTTTTGAAGGTACTATTTTTCACCGTGTTATTGACGGCTTTATGATCCAAGGTGGTGGTTTCACTGAAGATATGAGCCAAAAAAGTGTTAAAGCATCAATCAAAAATGAAGCCAACAATGGTTTATCTAACCGTAAAGGCACTGTTGCCATGGCACGTACTTCTGATCCGCATTCAGCGACAGCACAGTTTTTTGTTAACGTGAAAGACAATACTTTCCTTGATTTTAAATCAGAAACTTCACAGGGCTGGGGTTACTGTGTATTTGGTGAAGTGGTTGAAGGTTTAGACATTATTGAAACAATCAAAAATGTTGCCACTGGTAATAATGGTATGCATCAAGATGTACCATTAGAAGCCATTGTGATCAAAAGCGTTAGCGTTAAAGCGTAATTTTGAAGAAAACAATCTTCGTAGGCGATTTGCACTTAAGTGCAGATCGCCCAGATATTACACAAGCCTTCATCTATTTTCTAAACCATGGTTTAGACAATACTGAAGCGCTTTATATCATCGGTGATCTATTCGAAGTTTGGATGGGTGATGATATTGCAGAACCCTTTACCATTGCCATTGCTGAAGCAATCAAAACAGTATCGAACTCAATACCTGTATATTTTATTCATGGTAATCGTGATTTTATGGTTGGCAAACAATTTTGCCTACGAGCAGGCATGAAAATATTACCTGAAGTCTATTGTATCAACTTGTACGGTGTTAATACTGTGATTTTACACGGTGACAGCCTTTGTACCCTTGATATTGCTTACCAGCGATTCAGGCGCTTTAGAAGTCTTGATATAGTGCGTTGGGTCTACTCTCACCTACCTAAAAAAACACGCTTAAACATTGCCGCAAAAATTCGTCAAAAAAGTGTTCAAGGTAATCAGCAAAAACATTATGAAATCATGGATGTTGAGTCAAGTGCGGTAACCGCGCTACTGGCTCGTACTGATTGTCAAAGAATGATCCATGGTCATACTCATCGCCCTGCTATACATCAACTCACTGCACAAGAACAACGTGTTGTGGTCGGTGATTGGTATACTCAAGGCAGCGTGCTAAACGTCAGCGAGAAAGGTTGCGAGTTAGTAACATTACCCTTTTCCGAAACAAACTAGGCTCACTAAACAGTATCAACGTTGATATCATCAGTGAGTCTTGGTTTATATCTCGCAATTGTGGGCTATTGTGGCGGTAAACCACTGTGAAAACGAAACTCGCTATCTTCTGTCAAAATTAATTCCATTTCTTTTTCGCGAAAATAATCAATGCGTTCACTGATATCTTCACCGGCAATATCCTCAGCAAGAGCCAAATAATCTTGAAAATGTCGCGCTTCTGATCGAAGTAATGAAGTATAAAACTTAGCGAGTTCATCATCTAAATGCGGCGCAAGTTTGGCAAATCGTTCACATGACCGCGCTTCAATAAACGCGCCAATTATTAACTTATCAATTAACGTAAGTGGCTCATGAGTCCGCATATGAATAATTAACTGTTTGGCGTAACGACCGGCACGAATATTACTGTAATCAATACCACGCGCAGTCATAATCTGTAAAACTTGTTCGAAATGATGAAACTCTTCTTTAATCAAACGAACCATTTTACTCATTAAATCAGTGCTGTTAGTGAGGTTTTTATTGGCTATTAATTCACTAGTGATGTCGTTCTTTTTACTGTCGCGGGCTAAAAACTCGAGGGCATTACGGTCTTGTTGATAAACAAAATCTTCATAAGGCTTAGCCCAGGTCTTCAATAGATGTGAACTACTCTTGTCAATCGCATATTTGCGGATCATTAACATTGCAGTTTGCGCAGCTTTAAGCTCACAGTTGCAATGGTCAATCAGCAACGCGGTGAGTTGTTCAGGTTGTTTAGCTTGTTCGACCCAACGGTTTGGTGTCTCACAACCTAAAAAGTCGTAAATAGGGACAAGTAATTGCTGCATAAAATGGATAATCCTCTCAAAAATCTATGTTCATTTTACCTTTAGAGCGATCTTTTCTGAAACCAAAAACGTAATACAACTTGACGAAAGTCTATTTATGTTCAATAAATAAGCTGAGCATCTAATTTAACGATTTAATAACAGATGCCATCGATCACCTTAAATGATGATTCTAAATTGGGATAGAGTCATAACTTAACAACATAGATGTTGGCAATAGAACGATCTCAGTGTTATGCCAACACCATTCCCCTGTTGATAAGTAGATGTGGACTGATTAAGGCGATTGGTAAAAAGCTGTAGTCAGTTCGTCGTTGTTTGGCGAGCTAGGTCAAAAATGCTAAACAAGGATAACTATAATGGTATTGAATCACTTAATGGGACTTTACACTCATCCAAAAAAAGAGTGGCACACAATTGAAAAGAATCACGAAGCGCTAAAGAGCAGCTTGAGTCATGTATTGCTTATCGCACTGATCCCTGCAATTTGTGCTTATTTTGCAACCGCACACATTGGATGGCATCCCGGAGCTGGAGAACTTCTATTCCTAACCTCAAAAAGCGCACTATTCATGTCAGTTGGGATGTATTTCGGCTTAATTATTGGTGTTATGGCTCTCGCGTATTTAGCATATTGGATGGGCAAAACATTTGATGCGGATCCAACTTATACTCAAGCTCTCGAATTAGCGTCTTATACTGCAACCCCATTATTTATGGTTGGTTTGGCAGCACTCTACCCCGTGTTATGGTTCATTATGATCGTCGGCTTGATTGGCTTGTCTTATTCGGTTTACCTGCTGTATGCCGGTGTCCCTATTATTATGAATATCCCGGAAGAAAAGGGTTTCATTTACGCTAGCTCAGTGGTTACTGCGGGACTTGTGTTATTAGTTGCGCTGATGGCCAGTAGTGTTATTTTATGGAGCATTGGTTTTGGGCCAATGATGCAATAATTTATTGATTATTGATTATTGATTATTGAAAAAATAAAACAAAAAAGGCGCATTCAGCGCCTTTTTGTTATTCATAATGCTGATTACGCAAAGGTATCTCTTAACGGTACCGTTAAGTTAAACACTAAATGTTCAGCGCTTGAATCTTTACTGTCTGCACAGAAATAACCTTCTCGCTCAAATTGAAACGCTTTCTCAGCCGGCGAATTGACTAAGCCAGGTTCAACGAGTCCCTTCACTACTGTGAGTGAATTGGGATTTAGCACTTCATCAACAGTTTCAAAAGCTGCAGGATTTTCACTGGTAAATAAACGATCATACAAGCGAAACTCAGCAGGTTTCGCTGTTGATGCTTCAACCCAATGAATCACCCCTTTAACTTTACGTCCATCTGCAGGGTTTTTACCTAATGTATCAGCATCGTAAGTACAATAGACGGTGGTAATATAACCATCTGCATCTTTGTCACAACGTTCAGCTTTGATGATATAGGCATTACGTAAACGGACTTCTTTACCTAAAACAAGTCGTTTAAAGTGCTTATTAGCTTCTTCTTTAAAATCTTCAACATCAATGAATAACTCACGTCCAAATGTCAGCTCACGAGTGCCCATGGCTTCATTGTTTGGATGAGCTGCAGCAATAATGGTTTCGGTTTCAGTATCTGAATAGTTCTCAATGATAACTTTTATCGGTCTTAACACGGCCATCGCACGAGGTGCATGTTCGTTTAATTCTTCACGAATACACGCATCTAACATGCCGACTTCAATTAAGTTTTCTTGCTTGGTAACACCAATACGTAAGCAGAACTCGCGAATAGAAGCTGATGTGTAACCACGACGACGTAACCCAGCGATAGTTGGCATACGGGGATCGTCCCAGCCATCAACCAGTTTGCGTGTGACTAAATCGTTTAGTTTACGCTTAGACATCAAGGTGTATTCAAGATTTAAGCGTGAAAACTCATATTGACGAGTGCGATTTGGTGCTTGGAAATCATTTAAATGATCTAATACCCAGTCATATAAACGACGGTTATCTTGAAACTCTAAAGTACAAATCGAATGAGTGATATTCTCAATAGCATCAGAGATACAATGAGTAAAATCGTACATTGGGTAAATGCACCACTTGTCGCCTGTTTGATGATGATGAGCAAATCGAATACGATAAATAATAGGATCGCGCATACACATGAAAGGTGATGCCATATCAATTTTGGCACGCAGTGCACACTCACCTTCTTTGAACTCACCTTTACGCATTTTCTCAAATAACGCGAGGTTTTCCTCAACACTGGTGTCACGGTATGGGCTGTTTTTACCTGGCTCTTTTAATGAACCTCGGTACTCTCTGGTTTGTTCGCCATTTAAGAAACAAACGTACGCCAACCCTTTGGTAATGAGCTCAACTGCATATTGATGTAGTTGATCAAAATAGTTTGATGAATAACGGATATCGCCAGACCATTCAAAGCCTAACCAACGCACGTCTTCCTGAATAGACTTAACATAATTGATGTCTTCTTTTTCAGGGTTTGTATCATCAAAACGTAAGTTACATTGACCTTGATAATCTTTTGCAATACCAAAATTTAAGCAAATAGATTTAGCATGGCCAATATGTAAATACCCGTTAGGTTCTGGTGGAAAACGTGTATGTACTTGGCTGTGCTTACCGCTTTTTAGGTCTTCGTCTATGATATTACGAATGAAGTTACTTGGACGTACTTCGGTGTCCACATGACTCATGGAATTCCTCTTGGCGCACAATGGCAATATGAATAAAAATAGATGATCCTACAGATCTTAAGTAGTTACAACTGCTAGCACTGAAAAAGTTAGCTTGTTAAAGCAAATAAACCCAGCAAAGCCGGGTTTATTGTTTAAATCAATCATCAATACGGTTAACTATTCCGTGACAATACGTATTCCAGGAATAATTTGTTGTGCTTTGCGACCTTTCTTATTCAACCAGAAATAAAACACAACCAAGGCCGCGGCAAAGAAACAGATCCAACCAGCAGACTGCACCGGATGTTGAGTAAATGTAGCCCCCTGATAAACCACCGTTGCAGAACCATAGGCTAATGAAAATGTCCAGATAGCAGCAAAACGGGCCCACTTAGCACCAAACTCATGTACCAAAGCTCCCATTGCTGCCACACAAGGCGTATAAAGCAAGATGAACAACAAGTATGAGAATGCGGCGATCTGGCTTTTAAAGCCTGTTTGAAGCGCACTGAAGGTAGATGTATCAACAGATAACTCCATTGCTGCTTCATCTAAATCTGTGATACCTGCTATCGCAATTGATAATGGGTCACCAGGTTCAATACCTAATAAGTTTGTTGGAATTGTCGCTAAGCCGACTTTAACACTGTCCCAAATAGACAATAACTCTTCATCATCACCTGCTGAGGTGCTGTATAAACTGTTTAATGTACCGACTACGGCTTCTTTAGCAAAAATGCCGGTAATAATACCAACCGTTGCAGCCCAATTGTCTTGTTCTATTCCCATAGGAGAAAACAGCGGTGTGATTTGTTGGCTAGCAACACTGAGCAAAGACTCTTTACTGTCTTCATGACCGAAAGATCCATCTGTGCCAATAGCATTAACAAAGTTAAGCAGTGTCACCACAATAATGATGGTTTTACCGGCGCCCATAATAAAGCTTTTAGTTCGTTTAGTCGTACGAGACAACACAGCTTTAGACTTAGGCATTTCGTAGCTTGGTAATTCCATAACAACGGCACTGCTTGTGCCCGGCAATACCGTTTTGCGCAGTAGCAAACCGGTGCCAATAGCGGCAAAAATACCAATGATGTACAGTAAAAACACCAAATTCTGGCCTGATTGAGGGAAAAAGGCTGCTGCAAATAAGGCATAAACAGGCAATCGAGCACTACAAGACATGAAAGGCGCCATCATACCGGTAACGATACGTTCACGCTCACTGCCTAATGTTCTGGTTGCCATAATGGCAGGAACCGAACAACCAAAACCAACAATCATTGGCACAAAGGCTTTACCAGGTAAGCCAATACGGCGCATCAAGCCATCAACCACAAATGCTGCACGAGCCATGTATCCAGATGCTTCTAATACTGAAAGGGCCAGAAATAATGCAGCGACAACAGGAATAAACGTCGCGACAGTTTGGATGCCCTGTCCAACACCGCCAGCTAAAATAGTCACCAGCCAATCAGGCGCTCCAATTGATGACAACAAGGCGCCAAAATGGTCAACAAAAATAGCTCCTGCGGTAATATCGAAGAAATCGATAAAAGAATTACCCACGTTAATACTGAATAAAAACATTAGGTACATAACAAATAAGAAAATAGGAATACCCAACACCGGGTGTAACACTACTTTATCAAGCCTATCTGTGGCGCTTATGTGTTTACCTTGATTTACTGATGCTTCAAACACCTGTTGCACAAAATCGTATCGGGTTGTGGCGATCATAATATCGATGTCTTCGCCGGCTTGCTCTACTCGTAAAGTGCACTGTTTTACTGTGTCGTGTAATTGTACTTCACTTGTTCCACAGCCATCTCCATGGCTATTGGCTAAAATAGCAAGTGCCTGCCCACGGCTCAGCTCAGTAAGACCTTGGCTATCATTTTGCATCTGCAGTGCAGTTACACTTGCTTCAATATCAGTGTGGTACTGCAACATTAATGATTGTACAGAGTCACCTTTTTCCAACAGTGACATTAATTCAGCTTGTAGTTGTTCTACATCTGCTTGATTTCGTGAGCAAATTGCAACAACAGGACAACCTAAACGTACTGACATGTCATCAACATTAATGTTGATCCCCAGCTTTTTAGCTGCATCAATTTTATTAATAACAACAATAATCGGAATACCTAACTCACGTAATTGGGTGGTTAAATACAGATGACGTTCAACATTTGTGGCATCAACTAGGTTGATGATTGCATCGACTTGTTGATTAGAAAGATAAGCTTGAGCAATTTGTTCGTCTAATGAACAATCGCAGCTATTGCCTGCGGGAAGTAAATCGTAGATGCCAGGGAGATCGGTAAGAAAAATATCCGTCCCTGAATAATTTATCTTACCCGTTTTTTTTTCGACGGTAACACCCGACCAATTGCCAACCTGCTGGCTTGCACCAGTAAGTGCATTAAAAAGAGTCGATTTACCAGCATTGGGATTACCCACGGTGACACAATGAAATTGTTTAGTCATTTTTGAGCACTACCTCGATGATATCGGCTAAATCACAACGCATACATAATTTACTGCCACGTAAATCTAATTCAACACCCGAGCCCATAGGGGCTCTTCGTATAAAATGAAAACGAGTATTGGGTGTAATGCCCATGGATAACAATTTACGTTTAACAGTTTGCGGTAACGTTAATTGACCTATTTCAGAGATAATCGCCTGATCACCAGGCTTAAGTTCACTCAGCTTCATGTAACACTACCTTCAACAACATTAATAACGTTAAAAATTTTATCGGAACTAAACAAGTTAAACTCAAATCTAGATCAAAGTTTCACTTGTTAACGAGAATAGTTTTCAGTTGTATTACGTATTATGTGACAAATGCCCGTTAGAATATAGTGCGACAAAGATTTTATTTTGTTTTGAGGCTAAACGGACTAAAAATTGGTCACGTTCTCTGTGCGGTCAACAACCCCATGTAACAATCATCGGTCCATTTACCATCTATACAGTTATTCTGTTTTAGCACCCCTTCCAAAACAAACCCCACCTTCTCTAATACATTACGTGAAGCAATGTTTTCTTGAGCACAAAGGCCAATGTATTTATGCATACTGAATTGTAGAGCACCCCAATCAGTTACCGCGCGTAAGCTTTCACTAGCGAACCCTAATCCTTGCTGTTCTGGCGCAATGAGATAGCCTACTTCTGCCCGCCTTAGCTGTGCATCATCACATCTAAAACCAATAAGTCCCACGGCCTGACTATTATCAATTCGCTCAATAACAAGCGTTAACCAATCTCCTGACTCAAAAAGCCATACCGCTTTACGCTGCTCAAATTTAGCGACAATATCTGATTCAGATTCAATGTTTCTAATATGCTGATTAACACCTTTATCAAGATGTAAACGTAAAAAAAATGCCCAATCTCTACTGTGCAAATTTCGTAATTTCAGCCGATCACTATAAAGATTTATGTCCATATACCCTCTAGTTTTTTTCAATAAAAATGGCAGCCTAAGCTGCCATTATTTATCACGGACTCAATAATGACTAGCCGCGACTGGTCACTTCAAGTAAATGAAAACCAAATTGAGTTTTTACTGGGCCTTGAACAACATTTAATGGTGCACTAAATACCACTTCGTCAAATTCTTTAACCATCATGCCTGGTCCAAAAGAACCTAACTCGCCACCCTGCGCACCAGATGGGCAAGAAGAATTTGCCTTGGCTACGTCAGCAAAATCAGCACCAGCTTCGATCTGTTGCTTGAGTGATTCGCATTGTTCCTGAGTGCTTACGAGTAAGTGTCTAGCAGTTGCTTGTACCATAATTTGGCTCCTAAAATATAATATAAAATAAAAATGTAACACTAACATAATGACAGAACGATGACATACATAAGTCACCGTCCTTTTTACGGCATTTATTTGGCTAGTTCAGCTTTTATCCAATCAGCAATTTTGTTTTCCATCACCGCCATTGGTAATGATCCTGACGTGAGTAATTGATCATGAAAACCTTTTAAATCAAATTTTTCACCCAAGGCCTTTTCTGCATCCGCTCGTAAGCGCAAAATAGTTAACTGACCGACTTTGTAAGATAGTGCTTGGCCTGGTATGGCCATGTAACGCTCCACTTCTGCAACAATATCAGACTCCGCCATTGGAGAATTGTCTTTCATGTATTGAATAGCTTGTTCACGACTCCAGCCTTTCGCATGAAGTCCTGTATCTACGACTAAGCGCATTGCTCTTAACATTTCATCTGATAACTTGCCGAAATACTGATATGGGTCGTTAAATACGCCCATCTCAATCCCTAAGTACTCTGCATACAACGCCCAACCTTCTTCAAATGCAGTGTAACCCTGGAAGCGCTGAAACTGTGGAACATCAGTTAACTCTTGCTTAATCGCAATCTGAAAATGATGACCGGGAGCAGCTTCGTGCAATGACAAGGTTGTCATACCCCATTTGGGTTGTGCTTTTAAGTTGTAAGTATTGATATAAAAAACACCTGGGCGTGAACCGTCAACGGCTGGTGATTCATACGATGCGCCAGCGGCAGATTTCTCACGAAAACTCTCTACAGGCTTAACGATATAATCAGCTTTGGGCATCACATTAAAATACTGAGGCAATACTTGATTTATATGCTCTTTAATCGTCATATAGCCATCAATTAAATCTTGTCGGTCAGTAAAAAAGTACTGCTGCTCTGAAGATAAAGAAGCAAAAAATGCAGTTAAATCACCTTTAAAACCAACTCGTTCTCTGACCTTGTCCATCTCAGATAGAATGCGTGCAACCTCAGAAAGACCAATTTGATGAATTTCATCCACTGACAAAGTTGTTGTTGTATGGCTATTAGCTAAATGTTGATACCAATCTTTACCGTTTGGCAGTCCCCACCAACCATCTGAAGCACGAGAATTGGGTAAATAGACATCTTTTACATAGTCTCGTAATTGAGTCAATGCAGGTAATAGCTCAGAATCAATAAGTTGCGAGTATTCAGTGGTTAATTGTGTTTTTTGCTCAGCAGTAAAGCTTTCTGGCAGTAAATTAATTGGGGAATAAAACAAACTACTCTGTGCATCTGTAACAAGTTGAGCGTCTAACTGAGGAATAATCCGCTCGACAAGCACTCGAGGTAGTACAACTTTACTTGCTATACCTTCATCCATACGTTGCTGTGCAAGTTTAGTCCAGTTAATAAACCCACGTAAGCGGCCTAACCAATTTTGATAATCTTCAACAGTCTTAAATGGTTGAGCACTTTCACCACTGCCCAACTGGACCATAGTAAATACTGTGCTATAAAACTGATTAATAGGTAAGAAGTACTCTGGATAAGTTTCGCCAATAAGCTCCATATTACGATCATAAATAAACATGTCGTAACTCAACTTAAGTGATGCAGGAAGCTTATCAACATCAATCGTTTTAGCTTGACTAAAGTAACGGCTATTTAAATTATGACGAGCCTTTAAATACTCTTCAGTTAATGCTCCACCGAATTGGTCGTTATAGTCATTAACTCCCACAAAGGTGGCGTAAATCGGCTCAAGCTTTAATTGATCATTAAAAAAATTATCAACCATTGCCAAATACTGCTCTGAGGCAGATTGAGGCATAACGGCAGCACTAGGTTCGGCGGGGGTTTCAGGCGTAGATGAGACAGTAGTCGCTTCAGAACAACCTTGAGCGACCAATAATAAGGACACAGTCAATGCCAGCAATGTTTTATTCATTTTTATTATTCCTTAACACAATTTAACTCACGCCTTATTAGCGTGTCGATTTATCTCGATGTAACTCACCTTAGCTCAGGATAAAAACAGTTATCAAACGCTCCTTGTCTGGCTAACTGTTTTATATCGACTTGCAATAGGCTAGCTATTGACGCGTCAATACGCCTTGTTAGCAAAACAAATGACCAGTTTGATATGACATAGGACAAATGTTGTCATTTTGCCTTACTTATCCAATCTCTTAACCCGAGTAGAGGTTAACTATTTAATCTCGATAAAAATATGATTTAGTTATTACGCTTAAAAAAACCAGGGTATGGGGGTTTCATTACCACGTATGAGTATCCTAATTAGAAGTGAATTTATCTCACGCCCAATCACCACTACTCTACACCTGAGCATATTATTAGATAGCACAACATAAGCTCTCACTAACAATGCACGACCTTGTCTACTTAAGTGTATAAAATACACTTACAATCAGGCTTACTCGTTCTGGATAACGTATTTCTAATATGTAATATCGTTACTATATGCCATACATGACTAAGCAGACATCATCATTTCACTTATTGTATCTTTGCATGGCGGTACATGAAACTAAACTTCATCAAATACACACTATCTAACAATTTATTGATTTCGAATATCAGTCAATACGTTAATTGAACAAGATTCGAGCCATTAATACAGCAAAATTAATAACCTAAATACAATAAGAATGATGAGAGCATTTTCATGAGAAAATAAAAAAGCCCCTAAAAAGGGGCTTTTTAAATCAAGCTTAGATTAAAGCGTTACGTTGTGAATCCGAGCTTTTTCTTTGATATAAGAAATATAGCTCTTAGCACTGCGTTCAGTCTTTTTATCATTAGCGGCAAGAACTGCACGGTTATAAGCAGACTTGTACTTTTTAAGGCTCAAGTATGCTAAAGCTAGCTCAAATTGAGCTTCACCCGGGTTATCAATACCAGCATCAAGTGCTTTTTTAAGCACCGGAATAGCTTCATTGTATTTTTGTTCTAAAGCAAGAATACGACCTTGTTTTAAATACAGTTCACCCTTATTACTAACTGCAGCAGCTTTGCCATAATAGTAAGCAGCTTCTTTTAGCTCTTTAGCATTATGATAAAAACCAGCGAGTGTAGTTAAACTCTTCTCGCTTTCAACAACTAAACCAGACTTCATGTGCTTTTCAAAAATGGTAGCAGCTTTATAAGGCGAACCTTTTTGCGCTAACAATTGAGCCAAACGAGTAATATTACTGTCCGTCTCTAAAAAGCCATTTTTATATGCTAAATCATATGTTGCTAGTGATTTATCATAGTCTTCAGTCATCAAGTAAAACTGAGCTAACTGAACCCAGAGACGTTTATCGTCTTGGAACAAAGGCACCATAGTTTCTAACACTTTTACGGCTTCTTTGTACTTTTTCTGGTTGAAGAAAGCGGTTAACTTCATTTGATACAAGCCTTTATCAGGCGATTCAGCTAAAGTTAAACCTTTGTCAGCAACTTGCAGTACTTTATTCCAATCTTTTAACTCAGTGTAGGCAATACCAATTCGACGATACATTTGCGCATCAGCCTTACAGGTAAAATCCATCCACTTGTAATAATATGGAATCGCTTCTTTAAACTGTTTCTCTTGTAATAACAAATCAGCATACAAACGCATTGTTGCAGCATGATCTGTACCACCAAGAATGTCAGCATCAACAGCAGTCTTTAAATATTTGATTGCTGTCTTCATCTGACCTTTTTCAGCATAGAAGTTACCTAACATACGATCGACATACGCTTTGTCGAAATCGTTTTTAGCATTAGCCTCAAGCAAAATTGCAATCGCTTGGTCTAAATTCCCTTCGGTATATGCTTCAAAAGATTTTTGAACTTTTTTTGCAGCGCTTTCGCCAACAGCACGAGATTGACGTTTGTCAATCTCACACTTTTCCGCAGCAACTACAGAGCTAGACAATAATGCACTTCCGCAGACTGAAAGTAATAACGCTGTAGCGATACTAGTAACTTTACGCATTATCTACCTCCCTTCTCTAGTGTGAAGTCCAGTTGTACTGTCATACCACTTTGTCTTAATGGCTTGCCATCGACAATCTTTGGTTTGTATTTCCATTTTTTCAATGCGCGAATCGCTTCACGATCGAATAAACGCTTAGGTTCAGCTTTGATAACAGAAACGTCATCAACACCACCTAGTTCGTTAATTGTAAAGGTAAGTTGAACCCAACCCTCTTTACCATCACGAGCAGCAGCAATTGGATACTGGGGCTCAATACGAACGATAGGGGTAGCATCACCATCACGGGTCATCATGTTACCAAGCTTGAAACCAGTACTTGGTCCACCAGATTCGATTCCACCCATATTGAACGCCATATTAGTGTCAATATTAGATGATGAATCAGGCGGAGTAGTATCCGGCTTCGGTGGCTGCTCCGGTGGTGGAGGTGGCTTAGGTGTAACCCTTGGTTTTTTCTGTGCCTTCGAATCCTGTTTATCCATCGTAATTTCAATAACAGGGGATTCCACTGAGTCGCCGTTGCGTTGTGCGCCGCCGCCGACCAGGAAAGCCATGAAAGCAAACAGCCCAAAAGTCACTGCAGCACCAATGATTATTGATACGAGTGCTCTTAGCATATTACTCATTCCCCGCTGATACTGAAATTTTATCGATACCTGCAGCTTTAACGTTATCAAGCACTTTAACGACTAAACCATGTAAAGCGTCTTTGTCTGCTTGAATCAGTACGGCTGCTTCAGGTGCTTCCGCCAACATACGTTCTACGTTTGCAGTTACACGTTCGATATCAACCTGACGGTTTTCCATCATAATGACACCAGTTTTACTGATACCAATAAAGATGTTCGCCGAAGGTTTAGACGTAGCCTGTGACGCTTTAGGCTTGTTATAGTCTAAGCCTGATGGCTTAACAAACGATGTTGTTACAATAAAGAAGATCAGCATGATAAACACGATGTCTAGCATCGGGGTCATATCAATTTGCGCTTCCTCTTCCATAGTGGAATGCTTCTTACGTGCCATGTTCAATCTCTCTCTAGTGGTGAGGCATGCTGTCTTTTAGCTTTTCTAAACTGATTCTCATTTTTGAGTCTAAACGTGTGCTAAAGAAAACACCCGATAGAGCTGCAACCATTCCTGCCATTGTCGGCATTGTGGCCATAGAGATACCAGCGGCCATTAAACGAGCATTACTCGTCCCCTGAACTGCCATCACATCGAATACTGAAATCATACCGGTTACAGTACCTAATAGACCAATCATTGGACAAATTGCTACTAGGGTTTTGATTAACAGCATACGTGCATTCAAATCTTGCTTCGCTTGGGATACCCAAGCTTCACGGATACGGTGAGCATGCCAAGAAGTTGTTTCTTCTCTTGCTTCCCATGAGGCGATAACGGCTTGATGTTGTTTTGGAGATATCCAATTTAGATACCAATAACGTTCAAGCATTAACACCCACATTAGGAATAGCACTGCTGCAACCAGCCAGAGGACATCGCCTCCGGAGGCCATGAAGCCCCTGACGGAATCCCATACGTCCATCAGGATTAGCATCATTAGTCAGCCCTCTTCTCAGCATGTTCTGCAATGATACCGGCACTTTGTTCTTCAAGAACTTGAACAATAGACTTACTACGAGCAACTACGATTGCATGTAATAACATTAGAGGCAATGCAGCGATAAGACCTTGAACAGTCGTAATAAGCGCCATAGAAATACCACCAGCCATCAATTTAGGGTCACCAGTACCGAATAATTGAATAGATTGGAAGGTTGCGATCATACCGGTAACCGTACCCAGTAGACCCATCATAGGAGCGATAGCTGCAATAACTTTGATGATTGAAATACGAGCTTCTAAAGCTGGTGTTTCTTTTAAGATAGCTTCATCAAGTTTTAGCTCAAGCGTTTCAACATCAACATCTTTATTTGACTGGTATACTTTTAGAATACGACCTAAAGCGTTGTTACCAGGGTTTTCGATGTTTTTACGTTGGCTATTAACTTTAGTACCAATGATAGTCAGAGTCACTAAACGCTCAACCGCAATCAACATACCTAATGCTAACAATGCAAGAATGATGTAACCAATCGTTCCACCGGCTTCTAAACGATCTTCTAAACTAGCTTTGTTAGTAAAGATGTTTAGTAACACGCCACGAGCTGGATCGATATAGAAAGGAGCAACACCTGAAGTAGTATTTTCCCACGTATCAACGGCACTAACCTGGTAGCCTTCTGGTTGCTGTGATAATTGTTGAATTAAACCAAGTTCAGGTTTGTAAACAACATATTTACCTTCAGCAGTTAAGTTGAAAGGACCTACACGGTGAATTGCAGTATTTACTACATTGCCATCGATAGCAGTAACATCACCATCAAATTTAACAACTTTACCTGACTCAACCATTTCAAATAACTGTGCTTCCCAAAATTGTTCTAACTCTTCAATTTTAGGCAGTGATTTACGTGCACCCAATTCAGCAATAAAGGTGTCACGACCAGGAAACTGAGCACTGATGTTAGACGCAGCTAACTTACCAGCGAAATCACCGGCTTCACCTTTAACAACACCAAACATTTCACCCAAGTCACCTTGAGCAGTTTTTAAGTCTTCTTCTAACTGAGCAATTTTACGCTCGTTGTCCAAGAATGCTTGGTTCAAATCTTTGCCACGTTGCTTTTCAGCAGACAGGGCATTTTTTTCACGCTTAAGTAATTCAGCTTTATCGCCACGTTCCGCTTGAAACTCTCTTTCACGCTTAGCGTTTGTCTTACCTTCGTTAGCTCGGTCGGCTTTAACTTGCTGTAACAGTTGACCGATAGTTTTTGGTGCATCTGCAGCAGAAACCATACCAGCTGTTAAAGAGAAAGTTGCAGCTACTAGCACTGATGTAATTAACTTCTTCATTATTGTGCAGTCTCCGCAGCAGGGATTGGTAATGCGAATAGGTCTAGAGCGCCTTGCTTACGAGCAATGCGGATACCTTTAGTAATATCACGTAGGTAGCTATCGTCTAACTTATTCCAAGACTTCGCATCTGCGTCGTACATCCATGCTATTTTCTGATCCAAGCTCTGTGCATAAAGTGCAACGCGGCCTAAATTGAAGAAATCAACTAGCACTTCTTTACCGTCTAGATTTAACTTACCGGTATGAACTGCTACAAAGCTACCATACTCACGCTCAATGCTATAAGCATCAAGGATTAGACGGTATTTTTCTGCCAATGTAACTTCAGCAGTATCAAGGATATCTTTTAAATTCTTAACACGATTCTGACGAGTCTCAATGTTAAATGGTAAATCTAAATTTACGAACTGCTCTAAAGCGTCAACCATTTTAAACATTAATGGCACAACACCCTGACGAAGTTTATCCACGCCGTTGATATCAGTTTGAATTAAATCAAGTGAATTTTGTTGATCAGCTACCAAGCCTGCAACGTAATCATTATATGCTTTCAATGACTCACGCTCATCAGCTACGCTGCCATACTCAAAAAGCATGTCTTGTGCTTGGTCAAAATATTTGTCGACTTTCTGTTGTGACGCAGCTGAAGCAGCATTAAGGCTGCTATCTGCTTTTTGAACGTCAGCTAGAGGATCTGCAACAACGAAGTTGCTACCAGCTAAAGCCAGAGCGCCAACAAGTGCAGTAGCGATTTTTGTTCTATTGCTTACCTTGGACATAGTTCCCAACCAATTTGAAGTGAATTAAAAAGTTCAACTTTGCAAAATAACGATGATCTAAAATTGTTAATCAATGTTACTTCAACTAAGCACGTCTTTTTCTTGTGATTGTTAGTTTTTCTTCCCTTTTCTACACCTATTAAAGCGTAGACCCGTTGGCATCATTTCACAAAATGTTGACCTATGTCAACATTTGCAAAGTTTAAAAACTTGTGGAAAGAGCTGTTAGAGGCGTTAATGTTGTCGAAAGGTTAATAAATAAACGTCTTCAACATAAATGTGTCGTAATTTAATGCTAAGAGAAAAATATTACTTGTTTTTATTCAATTAGTTATAAAACGCTGTCAATTCAATAATACAATGTATTTAGCCTTTTCCTCATTACTAAATAAATTTTGAACCATGTAAATACCAGCCTAAGACTTCATTTTGTTCATTATTTAATACTTTGAGTTCATTTAATATCATATTATTTTGGTGAAATTTAGCTATAAATGTTGCCAATTTAGTTTCATCAAATGAAGCGTTCACTAACTCAGCTAACCGTAGTCTTAACGTATCCATTTGTATTGTAATAAATTCAATAAATTCTAACTTTTTTGCAACAGGCCAAAATAATCCAGCTTTAAAAAACTGAGCCACGAAACGCATTAAATCACAATCCTGAGCGGCCGACTCATCAAACATGACTAATAATTTAATCAAGTGATTGATTTCTGCTCTAATTTGCTCACATTGAAGGTCTTTCTTAATTCGCTCAACATCTTCTTGATTGCTGATATTGCCCATGGCATTTGCCATTTTAGCTAAACAATTAATTAATAAATTGACTTCTGCTTTATCAATTAACGTCAAAATCCTTCTATTACGGTTAAGGATCATTGAACGATTATGATGACAAACAATAACAAATTGGCCATCGTCCTTTAATACTCTAGCCGCTTCTTCAAGTGACTGCTCGACATTTGAATACTCAAAACCAAATTGAGATATATAAAGGTCAACGGAGTTGGGTTCAAAAGGAAGTTGTTCGCAGCGAGTATTAGACATTAAGGCTATGTCTATATTTTGATTGTTGTTACTTACTGAGTTGGCTAAAGTAACCTCTGCTAAATCAACACCAATAACCTTACCCGTTAGCTCACCTTTTGATAACCCATCTCGTAATAACAGCGGTAACGAACCATTACCCGTGCCAACATCAACTACCAAAAAGCCTTCTGTAAGAGCGCTAAATACCGGTTGCCAAATATTTTTCAATATACCCTGATAATTACCTGGTAACGCCTCACCGAATGAAGTTGTGTGTCCTTGCTGCCAATATTCACTCCAGTGACTATTCATTTACACTCCCCTCTTAACCACAACATATTGCTACATAATATACCAAGTAAAAAGGCTCCCGAGGGAGCCTTTCTTATATCTAATTAATAACTAATCAGAATTTAGAACTTAAGTGTATAACTTGCACGATATTCACGACCGTAGTTGTTATACAGGTCAGGATTATCGTATGTGCCTACAGAGCTCAATACTGGATCTTCATCTGTTAGGTTATTGATACCTAACAATACAGAACCATAATTACCTGCGTCATATACATAACTTAGGTTATGGATTAACCATGAATCTAAGTGACCAGTAGCATCATCTTCATATGTAGATGATGTATAGCTCATGTTCCAAGACAGTCTATGGTCGCCCATGCTGTAATTAGTAGTGAAGTTAGACTTGTAGTCAGGTGAACCATTCCAACCAGCGATATCAACCGCTGCAGAACCACCTTCAACTTCTTCGATATAATCTAGCACAAAACTGTTGTTCCAGTTGAAGCCGATATCACCGATTGCAGTTTCAAACTTAGCGTTTAACGCTACGTCAATACCAGTAATTTCTAGCTTGTCACCGTTACCATAACCAGTACCGACTTCTAAAGCACGACCTAATGAACCATCAGCGCCATTAGGTGCACGATTAACGTAGAAAGTTTCATTTTCTACTAGCGTACCAGCAGCAACACCACGCATAACGTTAGTAATTGTGCGGCTGTTAATAACATCATCGATGTTCAGGTTAAAGTAATCAACCTTGATCCCGATGTCATCAACGATATCCCAAGCAACGCCTAAGTTTATGTACTCAGATGTTTCAGGACCTAAGCCAGTGTTAGCACGAATATATGTGTCGTACTGTTTTGAACTACAATCTGCAGCAGAGATACCAGCAGATTCACAGAACGGGTAATCGGTACCTGTATCAGCACTGAATGTTGTTGCTGCGTATAACTGGTTTAGAGAAGGTGCGCGGAATGCTTCTGAGTAAGATGCACGTACTACTACGTTCTCAAGCGCTTGCCAGCGAATAGATGCTTTTGGCGCTACGTTGTCACCAAAATCACTGTAGTCATCGTAACGAGCTGCAAGGTTTAATTCAATGTCATCTGTTAACGGTAGAACCGCTTCATAGAACATTGCCCATACTTGACGATCGCCACCTGCAGAGTTACCCGCACTACCACCGACTAAGCCAGCTTCAGACTGTGCGTCATACACTTCGCTAAACTGTTGGTCGAAATATTCCATACCTACGTAATGTGCAACTGCACCACCTGGTAATTCGAATGCATCAAAACCAATACCACCACTGTACTGATCAAAAGTAGCACGGCCTTGTGTTAACGTCGTGGCTTTCATGTTATTGACGCCAGCTTCAGAGCCTAAATCAATACCATTAGCTTGGTTATAAGCAAGACCAGAATAGCTTAAGTAGTACTCACCGATAGATTTGTTATCGGCGATATTGTGATGGTAGTAAACTTCCCATTCAGCATCGTTTAGTGCACTAATAGTACCGCGTAAACCTGTTAGGTAATCTTGGTTGTAATCGTCTACGTTACCGTCACGAGTACCGATACCCACCCAACGGAAATAACCTGTTGTTTCTTCACCGTATGGGTTATTTGGGTTGTCTGCAGCCATGCTATTCCAAGCTGCAGCTGGAGGCGCGTAACGACCAAACGAGTTACCTTGAGTTACCATTACACGACCAAACCATTCTACGTCTTCTGCAACTTCATAGTTAGCATCAACATATACTGTATTACGCTCTGTAGATGCTTTGTTATAAGAAACGTTAGCAAACGCATACATACAGTAAGTAGAGCCAGCTCCACCCCAATCGTTGTCTGCTTTAACAGTTTGGAATACATTTGAACCGTATTCTGATTCTAAGTCATCACATAATAGTGATGCTTGAGCAGTAGAGAAATCAGGTGCGGCAACTGTTGCGCCATAGATACTCCAACCTGCAGTTTCTTCGTAAGCTTGGATTTCACCATCGCCATTGAAGTCTGTCATGCTCGCCGCAGTATATGGACGATCTGCGTCTGAAATACCTTTACGGTCTTGATGGTCGAATGAGAAAGTAATGTTACCTTTATCCATTTGATAACCAGCAACAACCGAGAATTCTTTACTTGTTAAACCACCGTCCTGGTCGCGTGAGCCACCACCAACGTTGAATTCAATACCCTGGTAATTCTTTTTCATGATGATGTTAACAACACCAGCAATTGCATCAGAACCATAAGTAGAAGATGCGCCGTCAGTAAGAATGTCGATACGTTCTACTGCAGCCATAGGAATAGCGTTCAAGTTAGCAGATGCACCACCTAGCGTTGGTGAACCTGGGAAACGCTTACCATCAATAAGTACTAAAGTACGGCTTGAGCCTGCACCACGTAAGTTGATAGTTGCTTGAGATTGTGCAGAACTACCTGAACGCTCAGAGAATGATCCGAAAGAGTTCAAGTTACTGTTACGAAGTGCATCAGCAACTGTAAAGTTACCTTCCATCTTCATATCTTCAGTTGTAATGGTCGTAATTGGCGAAGCGCCTTCAAGGTCAGAACGCTTAATGCGCGAACCAGTAACCTCAATACGTTCTACTTTTGCGCCATCTTCATCAGCAGCAAAAACTGCTGGCGAAGCAAATGCAGCTGCTGCTGCACCACTGATCAGTGCTAAACGCACCGACTTAGCTAATACGTTCTTATGCATTGTCTATCTCCCTGGACTTTTTTATGTCTTTCTTATAATGCTAACAACCTTTTTAGGTGTTAGTTCAATGAGGGGATGCAACAAAAAACAATCACAACCTCTCAACTACAGGTGCAATAAAATCACATTTGAAACAACTAATCAACATTTGAAGTGTCGTAAGCGCAAAAGTTAATCAAATGTAACAACTTTAACTGTTAAGAAATATGAACAGGTAATTTTTTTTAACTTTATAAACAATAAGTTAAAGTTGTTTAGTTATTGTCGAAATAACATACCAAGTCTAAAGTTAAAAAATTAACCTATTGTTTTAAATAACTATTAATTTGGAGAAGGTAGTTTTTTATTACTTCTGGTAAACATAAAAATGTTAAGTGTTAATAAATAAGGCTATGTAAGTAATTGCTTAACATTAATCGTCTAGATAAATCTTCGTAGATTGGGTTTGCGAGGTTTGTGCGTCATCAAATAATGCTTGATTGCCTTTACTGAATTAAGAACGTAAGGACACGAAGAAAAACAAGCAATGTTAATTAACATTGAAAACTTAAGATTGGGGTGTTGGTAAGTTAACTTATAGCAATAGAAGTTGATTATTCACCAGTGAGTCAAAGCTATGGCCACACAGTTGCAGAATGGGCTCCGCGATAGGTTGAATCTGTTTACAAATATAGTATTCATAATCAATATTTTGTGGTTTTACTTCTATGGCTTGTGCACCAGTGAGTGTCATTATATATCGAATCTGTTGTCCTTTTCGGGTAACACTTACGTCACCGAGTAGTTCGGCAAGCTGTTTTGCGGCTTTAACATGGGGTGACGACTTTGCAGTATAATCTTCAACATTGCGTCTTAATCGCTTTTTAAAAATAAGTTCATTATCTCGAGCACCGCACTTAATTGCTGCGATCTCATTACTCAAAAAATCAATAACATCCTCGCCCTTGAAAAACAATTCATATAAATGGTACTGCATCCTTCTTGCAATAGGGCTCCAGTCACTCCTCACCTGCTCCATACCTTTAAAGGTTAGAGTTAATTGTTGCTGATCATTTGACACCGCGCCGACATAACGCTTTTTACTGCCTTCATCCGAACCCCTTAAGGTAGGCATAATAAATTGTTCAAAGTGGGTTTCAAACTCCAGCTCAAGATAACTGTCTAATTGATATTCTTCTGCACACCATTGAAGCCAACGTTCGGTTATTGATACTGATAGGTGTTTACCAACCGCTTGAATATCTTTAATCCCATGATTATCTCCTAACCAGACAAAGGTAGAATCGGTGTCACCATAAATCACTTGATAACCGCACTCTTCTATCCATTGCTTAGTGAGTTTCATAATTTGATGACCGCGCATGGTAATCGAACTGGCTAACTTAGCATCATGAAATACACAACCTCGAGAGCCTAATACGCCATACAATGAGTTCATAATAATTTTTATCGCTTGCGATAACGGCGCATTTTTATCTCGTTTGGCCAGTTCTCTTTGCTCTGCAAGGCTGGCAACTAATGCAGGTAAAATAGGCGATTGCCGACTAAATTGAGCACCTAAATATCCAGCCACTGTCGTTGAATCACCTTTTACTTCACTCGCGTAGAGTCCTTCAACTAAGCCTTTAGGATCGATAAGAAATGTCCTAATAATCGACGGATATAGACTTTTAAAATCTAATACTAAAACATCTTTATAATAACCCGGTATAGAAGACATAACATATCCGCCTGGGCTTTCTAAACCTTGGCTCGCGGGTTGTGCGGGGGCGACAAAGCCACTTCGATGTAAGTGAGGTAAATACAAATGATAAAATGCCGCAATCGATGCACCCACGCGGCCGAACTCCAAGCCCGTTAACTTGGCGCGTTCAAGAGCAAAATCTAACAACTGTGTTTTTTCAAAAATATCCCACACTAGTCGGCAGTCGGTAATATTATAAAAAGCCAATGCATTTTTATCTTGTGCAAATAAATGAGTAATTTCTTGGCCACGATTTTCAACATGATCAATGGCTTTACCTTCGGCTAATAACTGCCTCGATACCGATTCTAACGAAAAACTATCAAACTGATAAAACGCCGCTTTAAGCCAATCAATACCATCCAAAACCACACGTCCAGGTAAAGATAATGTTTCCGGCCGATATTTGTCAGCCACTTTCCAGCTCAGTTCGCTATTACCTCTACCAATTAATAATGGAATTTGATGTAAAACACAGCGTTTGAACAACAAGGCTAAATCAAAGGTCACTACTGCCCAGCCAATAATAATATCGGGGTCATAGTCGCTAAACCACGCTATTAAATGATGTATCAGTTCAATCTCATTTTTTACCCAAACAATGAAGTCATGACATTCTGCTTGCGGTTCGCCCACCATATACACACATTGATAATCGGCACCATATAAACCAACCGAATAAAGTTCACCCGTAAAACTGCACTCAAAATCCAGTGAAACCATCTTCAAAGAGATATCAACAAGTTCGTTGGCGGGCATTTTTCTAGCCCGATTAATCGATAACAAAGGAATCGTTGAAGTTGAATTACGCTGTTGATAATGCCCTGAACACTCAATATCTAAGGCAATAAATCGTTCTATAAGGTAGCGTTGCTCAGACCTAATATCGGCTTCAAATAAAGTAATACCGATATCATTAGCTATGCGACTGAGTAATTTCAATTGGGTATTTGATTTAAGATACAAGGCACTGATAGGTTCATGTGCAAAGCTCATCAATGATATCGACTCAGCCTTAAGGGCAAAGCCGACTTTTTGACTTAATTGATTAACATCTTGCTGACGGCAGAAACAGATCACTTCACTGTGATACAGCTCTGCTAATACAGGTCCTTGAGCGGTTTTAATATAATATTGAAGCACTAATTGTCCATGCCGATAAATAGCATGACGAGTTAATACTCGTCCCTTCACATGATTATTGGTCGTTAGATTATCTGTCGGCGTCACAACGGGTTTGAATTCCGGCACAAGTTTACTCAATTTGATTTATTACTTCGTGGCATGCTAATTCACTGTTATTATGTACAGCATAATTCAGTCTATGTAGAAATCATACTTCCTATGCTACCGGATAACATAAAAAGTCAAATTCGCACCATTTATAAAGAAATTGCCGCATCTATGCCGCAATTTCGTTCTCGTCGCGAACAAAACTATATGGTAGCGGAAATATCAAAAACCTTAGCAGGCGAGTATGACAAAGACCGTCGTATCATTGTGGTTGAAGCGGGTACCGGCATTGGTAAATCTTTGTCTTATATCTTAGGGGCAATCCCTTTAGCCATCTCGAGTAAAAAGAAAGTCTGTATTGCCACCGCAACCGTGGCACTTCAAGAACAATTACTCCACAAAGATCTACCTCATTTTTTACAACAGTCTGGTATTGATTTTAAATTTGGTTTGGTAAAAGGTCGTCAGCGTTACGTATGTTTAGCCAAACTTGAAGCCATGATAGGGGCACAAGACAGCTCACAAATAGCCATATGGCAAACTAAACCCGACCAAAGTCAAATTAACGAATTACAAAAATTGCATCAAGATTTTCATCAAAAACGCTGGAATGGTGAAATTGATACTTTAAAACACCCTATTCCTGATTTCTTGTGGCAACAAATTTGCTGTGATAAACACAGCTGTCATCGTCAAGTATCGGCACACCATAATTGCCCGTTTCATAAAGCTCGTGAAGATGTGGACACTTGGGATGTACTCATTGTTAACCACAGTCTGTTATTTGCCGATTTAGAACTTGGCGGCGGCGTCATTTTACCAGAACCAGAAGACATGTTTTATGTTATCGACGAAGCTCATCACTTACCGATAGTTGCCAGAGATTTCTCCAGTGCTCAAGCCACACTTCGAGGAGCATGTGATTGGTTAGAAAAAGCATCGAAAACCTGTTCTAAGTTACAAAATCAACTCAAAACCACTCATATTATTGCCCCTGTACAGGCCATGCTTGACCACACCACAGAGTTAACCAATTTACTGACCCAGGTTGCTCACTTTTGTGATACCCAACCACAGTTATTCGCTAACCCTGAATCCAGGCTTCGTTTTGAACATGGCCAATTACCACAATCGTTATTAATACAGGCAGAAAATCTGGCCACTGCATCAGGTTCCGCGGTAAAGCAATTTAATAAAGTGGTATCAGTGTTAAATGAAGCAATAAAAGATGGTGAAGTGCCTAAACATCAGTCGGAAGGGTTGTTATCAGAAACAGGTTTTATTTTACAGCGGCTAGATAACTTACATAAGTTATGGAAGATGATGGCCAAAGAAGACAGTAAAAAAGGCGCACCAATGGCGCGTTGGGCTGAATTAATTACCGGTAAACAACAAGATTATTTATTTTGCTCATCGCCTATAGAAGTTGGCTTTATGCTTGAATCTATGTTGTGGCAAAAAGCCGCTGGCGTGGTGTTGTGCAGTGCAACGCTTCGAGCCTTAAACAGCTTCAACCATTTTGCTCATCAAGTAGGCCTGTCAATGAATGATGGCAGCCGATTTTTAGCATTATTATCCCCTTTCGATTACGAAAATAATGCGACTTTATTTATACCTCAAATGGTTTGCGAACCTACGGACGAAAATTACACCACCGAACTTGCACAACATATTGTGACACTTATCGATGGCGAAATGGCCACATTAGTGCTGTTTGCATCCTATTGGCAAATGGATAAAGTGGTTGAGCTCGTCGAAGGTAAAATCCCCAAAGACCAGCTTTTTGTTCAAGGCGCTATTCCACGTCAACAAATATTAGAACAGCACAAAAAACGCTGTGATGAAGGTCTACCCAGTGTCATTTTCGGTACTGGCAGCTTTTCTGAAGGCCTCGATTTACCGGGCGATTACTTAACAAACTTAATCATTACCAAACTTCCGTTTGCGGTCCCGACCTCACCAGTAGAACAAGCTCACGCGGAATACTTAAAAGTAAAAGGCGGTAATCCATTTTTACAGCTGACAATTCCTGATGCTTCACGTAAATTAGTCCAAAGTTGTGGCCGACTGTTACGAAAAGAGCAAGATTATGGCCGAGTGACCATTTTAGACCGTCGTTTGGTCACTAAACGTTATGGCAAATCATTAATTGATGCCCTTCCTCCTTTTAGACGTGTTATTGAATAGGTATTGAGTTGGATTTATTATTAGACCCTAGCCATTGGGCTATATTAGCGGTCATAGGTATATTTGCGGGTTTTATTGATGCCATAGTTGGCGGTGGTGGGCTTCTGTCTATTCCAGCATTACTCACCGTTGGTATTCCGCCACATTTAGCATTAGGAACCAATAAATTAGCCGCTTGTTTTGGTTCTCTTACTTCGAGTTACACCTTTTATAAACAGCATTTATTTAACCCTGCATTATGGAAAACGTGTTTTTTTGCCACGTTGGTTGGGTCGATTGCAGGTTGTGGTTTAGTATTTCTGATAGACCCACAATGGTTAGACAAAATATTACCACTACTCATAATTAGTATCGCTGTTTATACCTTATTTAGCCCCAAAGCGATGGGTGACAAAAATATAATGGCCCCAAAATATCGTTCACCAAAATACAAACAAATTAGCCAAGGATTTGTTTTAGGTGGATACGATGGTTTTGCAGGACCAGGTATTGGTGCTTTTTGGACGGTATCGTCTATCTCGCTGTATAAACTCCCTCTGTTGCACAGCTGTGGATTAGCGAGAGTCATGACCGCGGTGAGTAACATCACAGCACTCATTATCTTTGCATCCATGGGGCAAGTACAATGGATGCTCGGCTTGTGGATGGGGGTATGCATGATGGCAGGTTCATTTATCGGCGCCAGAAGTGCGATTCGATTTGGGATACCTTTTATTAAACCAATATTCATTATTATGGTATTGTCGATTGCAGTCCATCTTACGTGGAGTGCATGGGTATGAACACCCAACAATTGCTATCAATGTTAAAACAACAGCTCGCTAAACTTGAGCAAGACGCATTAATACACGACCAGAATTTGGCGCCTTCGCAACGACAGTCTTTACAAGAAATTGAACGATTTAACAGTCAGCTATTTGCCCAACAAGGAGCCCAACTAAGCCCTTGTATCACTCAGTTACGTCAAGATATTAAACAACTCGAAAAACAACTTTACCTTAAGTTGGGCAGTAATGTTATCCAACTCAGTTGCGATCGTATTCAAGACCGATTTAGTGCATTACGCAGAGCATTGCTAACCACTCACATCAACCTTAAATCCGAACAACAGCGCAAAGCCAGTAATCGAGCCCGATATGCAAAAAAACAACAACAAGCAATACAAGACAGCGGATTTGGTTGGATAGCCAGTAATGTGATGCAAAATAGCCATCAACTCTACGCTGAACTCAATAAACATTTAAATTGGGCAAAAAAAATAGAGCAAAAAATACAACAAATGGAAGCAACTCTTGAATTCTGTCATAGTGATGACAAAATAAAACTGCAAAATGATATTCTGTCTATGCATCGCCGTTTAGGAAAGTGCAAACAAGCAACCAGTTATATTGAAGAGCGTATTCAACTTTTTGAAAGACCTCGCCAAAGTTACCCACGTTAAGGAGCAACAATGAAATCTTTATTTACCACAAGTGCGCTTTTGGCATTTTTAACATCATCATCCGTCTTAGCAGCGAATTTAACCATTCCAATGTCTTTTGAGTACCTAGCGCTTGATGGTGCAGAAGTTGAAACCAGTATGTTCAATCATCAATCGGATTTAGCGTTAACCAATGGCACCCATAAAATTGCAGTCCGTTATCATGATGTGGTTGATGATTCCTTTAGTGACAGTCAATCTTTTGTAAAATCGACACCTTTAATTGTGACGTTAACGGTTGATGGCGATCATCAATATCTATTACAACCCGCTGACGGTGACGTTATCAAGAATCCAAAAGCATTTGCTAAAAAACCACAAATCAACATTAAACGCCAAGATAATGCAGCGGTAACTTACAGTGTAGAACAAACTAATTTTACTGAAGAGTCATTTATTACTAGCCTGTTTAACAATAAAAACCAACATGATATTGAAACCTTATCGGCTTCAGCTACAGGTAACGGCAGTCAACCAATACAAGCATTAGCAGTCAAATCAGATATTGAATCTGCTACGATGAGTGCACCAGTTATTGCAACTGTACCAGTAACGGTGCCAGCAACAACGGCGCAAAAACCGACTCCAGCACAAGCAGAACAAATGCTGCAATATTGGTGGTTACAAGCCGATGACAAAACGCGTAAAGAATTTATGGGTTGGGCAATCAAGCAACTTTAATGTCCGTGTCGATCCCTTTTGTTTACCACGCCAGCTATTCACTGCTGGCGTTACCTAGCACCCATCGTTTTCCAACCACTAAATATCACAACTTATACCAGCACGCGCTCAAACAACAATTGTTGTTTGAGCAATATCGCCATTCGCCTACGCCAATATCGAAAGATTCGCTCTATACAGTGCATTGCCCGCAGTATGTCGAGCAATTTATCAATGGCACCTTAGACCATAAAGCCCAAAGACGTATTGGTTTCCCATGGAGCACAGCACTAGTCACCCGCACCTTACACGCCGTAAATGGTACCTGTTTATGTGCTGAATTAGCGCTTAAACATGGAATTGCAGTTCACTTAACCGGTGGTTATCATCATGCGCACTATGATTTTGGCAGTGGTTTTTGCATTTTCAATGATTTAGTTATCGCGGCGAGATCAGCCATTGACTCAGGTAAAGCGGATAAGGTACTCATTTTTGATTGTGATGTTCATCAAGGTGATGGAACCGCGACACTCACTCAAGGCAGCCCAGATATTATTAGTTGCTCGATCCACTGTGCACAGAATTTCCCGTCCAGAAAGCAACAATCTGATCACGATATCGCTCTGGATAAAGGGTGTACCGATAAACAATATCTTGAACACATACAACAAATATTACCTTACTTGATACGCATCCATCAGCCAGATCTGATCATCTATGATGCTGGGGTCGATATTCATCAAGATGATGACCTTGGATATTTCGCCATTTCGAATCAAGGTATTCTCGCTAGAGATAAACAGGTAATATCGATAGCACAAATGCATAGCATCCCACTTGCAGCAGTAATAGGGGGAGGCTATAGTCGTAATGAAGCAGAATTAACCATTCGACATAGCCAATTGTTAATTGCTGCCAATGAAATCTGGTCACCACAGTGTCAGGCAATGCAAAACCAATAACACTGCGTCACTAAATTAAACAAACATCTCGACATTGAAGCATATGTCGATAAAACAAACTGTCTCAATGGAGCGTAATAATGCAATTAGAGATCCGAAACTATTATGAAGTTCTATTAATGGAAATGCTGCGAGATGAAGGTCTAATGGAAGAGTTGCCAGAAGAATACTTAGCGGATTTATGCTGCGTCACGCTGAATCAGTTACCCGTCAGGTACATTCGCCATTTAGTTGATACGTATTTCTTCGAAAATTATCAAGAATTAAAACAGATGAAAACAGAGATAAGCGAAGCACTAGAACGTTCGAGACAATTCCTCAAAGCAAATTTGCAAAAACGCTTAAAAGAAGAAGCTGAAATCGCAGCAGAACAACAACAGTAATTTCACCGGCATTAGCTGATGCTTGCCATTAACTGATGTTTTGCCGGATATTGAATGAATATATTCTAGTAAGCACTGGTTATGGTAATTCCATGAATAATTTATTCATACAATACGGCTGTTTTTTGATTGGAATTTTTTGGTTAGAATCTTTTGGTTGCAATACTTTGTTGGAATTAATGCGGTGAAAATCATACGGGGAATATTGGAGGTTCCCCTAGAGCCACACCCCGGCACACGAGTCACTTGCTGCGGTTGCTCCCTTCCAGGCCTGGCCGAGTTCACAAGTTATCGTTGCGGGGGGACCCTAGGGTCACCATTGACTTCTGAACCATATAATACAAAGCTTATGTCTCAGAACGGGGCGATTATCCCCTAACCCATTGGCTGGATCAAGCCTTTATCCTAATAAGTTTTCAATCCTCTACCTAACTGCGCAATACTTAACCTTAACAGGGAATACTAGATGGGATAAGGGATGGGTCAACCGACATAAATCGATCTATTCACAAGCCAAGTATGCCAAACACACTATTTATGTTGCCCATAATACGAATTCAGACGTGAATCATTAATCTATTGAACATAAATACATAGCCAGATGAAATAGAAAAACAGTGGTGAGATAATCGTTTATGACGTCGAGCACAAGTCACTGATGCAGGTTCACATCACTTAGCGTATTCAAGAATATGCTAATAACGGTATTAACACTTTGGAACTATCCTATTTATGTCAGTAATACCGGCAAATCTTCATCAAACAACGTTACCCATAAAGGAATAGTCAGATCTCAGTCACAACTCTAGACATAATTCAATGAGTAAGTGGCCAAGGTTAGCTAACATTAGATTTGAATAAAATCCGCACACTTATAACCAGTAGTGAATGCGAGATAACAAAAAATGCAGGGAATACATGATGAAGACAATAACAGTTAGTCCCGCTGCAAAAGCGGTATTGAGTGCAGGGCTTATTGCTCTAGCGCTATCGGGTTGTGGAGGCAGTGATGGTACTAATGGCGAAGATGGGCCAGATGGTATTATTGGTGTAAACATAGATGCGACATCAACCCTAAAAGCGACCTTTACCGATGCAACCGTAGTCGATGGAAAAGTCAGTGTTGACTTTATTCTTAAAAATGCCAATGGTGTTGCGGTATTGGGACTAACAAAAGATCATGACCTTCGTTTTGGTATCGCTCAATTAACCCCGGTTACTGAAATGGTCGGTGCTGATGGCGCTAAAGTTGAAGTCGACCGTGGTTATCAATGGCAGTCTTATATCAATACAACCAAGCAACCTAATGCAAGTTGGATCCCTGCTGATGAAACCAATATTGCTCCTTCTGCGCAATTTCAAGCTGAAGTGGAGGCTGCTTCAAAATGTGCCGATTGCTTAGTTGATAATCTAGATGGCTCATACTCATACACCTTTCAAACCAATATTGCTCAAGTAACAGAGCCGTTAAGCATCACTTACCAAGCTGATGACACTCAGCGCATTACATTGGAATTAAAACAACCATTAATCACAGCCAATGCTCATTACGATTTTCAACCTTCGACTGGCTTAACCGAAGATATTGCATCACGCGATGTTGTCTCGATTAATGCTTGTTATACCTGCCATCAACCAGAAAGCTTAGCATTGCACGGCGGTCGTCGAATCGATCTTGAAAACTGTGCATCATGTCATACCGCAACATCTGGTGATCCTGAAACCGGTAACAGTGTTGATTTCACTTACATGATCCATGCCATCCATAAAGGCCAAGACCGCGTAACCAGCACTGTTGATGGCGATGTAGCCTCACCTTATAAAGTGATTGGCTATGGCGGTGGAATACACAATTACGGTAACGTGATGTATCCACAAAAACCTGCTGCCGATTGCAGTGCATGTCACGTAGAAGGCACAAACGCTCCCAAAGATGCCGCGCTGTTTAATGCCAATAAAAGTGATACCGCTTGTATTGCGTGTCACACAGAGTTAGCGTCTCAACAACATGTTGGTGTCGGCACAAATTGTACGTCATGCCATGTTGAAGAAGGCTATGGTCGCAGTGCAAAAGAAGCGCATGGCGATGTGATGAAAGCCTATAACGAAACCCAAGCGATGAACGCTGTATTCAGCGACGTAATAGTTACTGCTGATGGGAAATTCAGTACTACGATTAAATTTACTGATGCTTCAGCTAATGTTATTGCAGCAGAATTTATCGACCAAGGTAGCCGTATCGTTATGGCATGGGACAGCGACAAAAACTACCCAACGTATCAAGATGCCAGTTACAGTAATCGTCGTCTTAGATTAAGTGAAGGTACCGCCAACGCAGATAATAGCTGGACCTTAGTTTGGGATAAGATCACCTTACCAACAGATTATGTGGGTAAAACATTTGAACTATGGTCAGCAGTCACAGCCTGTTTTAATCATGGTGGCTACGGCAGACCGGAAGTTAAACTAACGGCTTGTAGTACTGATGATGTTCAGAAAGTGGAAATTAAAAGTAGTCCATACCATTTTGTTATGGCTGCAAGTGCAATAGACACTAGCCAAACCACTGCTACACGTAGAAACATTATCAACACAGAAAGCTGTCAAGGTTGCCATAACCAAGAAGTGTATCACTATGACAATGGTGTCAATTGCCAAACCTGTCATACCGCTGATAAGACGCTTAAAAATGACGATACTTACCCTGGTGGCAAAAAATCGACCAGCTTTGCCTTTAAAGCACACAGCGCTGAAGGTCATTACCTCAAATATGCCGGTGTTGAATCTGGAACCGTGTTGAAAACCGATTGTAAAACCTGTCATACCGCTGATGGGATCCAACTTGGTAGAGCCACTGACAGAGTATGGCGTTATGGCGATATCGATACTGGAGCCGATGTATGGATGTCATCAGATACTGGAGCATGTTTAAGCTGTCATCAAAAGTATCGTACTGATGCCACCGTGTCGCATATTGAATCTAATGGCGGTATTGTTGATGGGATCAGTGAGGACGATGCTCGTAATCGTGCATCAGAAATATGTTCTACCTGTCATACCGTAGACCGCGTCACTAAAACACATGGTTTTTAAACAGTAAAAAGAAACAACCTTGGCGTTTTATCCATCAAAGACCTTAGTTTATAACTAAGGTCTTTTTGTTATCCGAACAATCCTCCCCCGTTAAACTGCGCATTTTACATACCTCTTTATTAATAGGCTGATCATCATCACACAATTACGTTCGTTTTAAAGACGAGTTGCTGTTTGTAACGTAATCTTAGTGTTGGGAAAATTAATTCCAACATCAACTTAACTGAATAAGATAATTGCAGAACATACTGCCAGTGAGTTAGATGGATGACCTTTGCAGGGAAAATATGATGAATAAAAAATACACAAAAATGGCATTGTTACTTGCTATGTCAGCATCAATGACACTGGTCGGTTGTGGCGGAGGCGATGATGGTGAAGCTGGTAATCCAGGAAACCCTGGTGGCGAGCCTGCTGAAGCAATTAAAACGCTAAACTTAGATATCACTAAAGTCACTTATCAAGATAGCAAACCGACTATTGAAGTATTTGCGACCAATGAAAAAGATCTCCCTGTAGCGGGTCTTAAAGACTTTGAAATTAAAAAAGTCGTCCAACTCATTCCAGCTGGCGCAAGTGGTGCAGGTAATTCAGCCCAATGGCAATTTATTGGTTCCGAAAAAGCTTTTACCGACCATGGTAACGGTAATTACAGTTTTACCGTCAATGTTGAAGGCTTTAACCCAGAGCTAACCCAACGTTATAATGTGATTGCAAGTGCATCAACCTTGCAAGACGGCGTTACCGGAGTGCCGCGTACTGAAATCACCGAAGATTTTGACGGCGAAGGATTTGAAGCTAAATACACTAAAAACATCGTCAGTGGCGCTACTTGTAATACCTGCCATGCAAAGGGTGAAAGTATTTATCATAGCTACACTGATTTAGAAACCTGTACATCTTGCCATACCAACGAAATGGCCATTGAAAAAGACAAGGTTCAAGTTGAGTTCAGTCACTTAATTCATAATGTTCATAACAATGCCAAAATGTATGGCCGCAACTTGGACAAGAGTGCAGAAGCAGCGCATGCGATAGTGCAAGATAATTGCACCACTTGTCATGTTGATTCTGAACAACTGAGCGAATCGAACAACTGGTCTCGAATTCCAACCATGGAAGCCTGTTCAAGTTGCCATACCGATATTGACTTTAAAACGGGTCAAGGTCATCCGCAACAAGTGGATAATTCAAATTGTATAGCTTGTCATAATGCAAGTTGGACAGAAGAATTACACACAACTTCGTATACTCAGAAAAAAGCATTTATCGATTTATACGGCATGACAGCAACACTAACGGCTAATAAATCAAGCACCGAAGACAAGTCAGCTACCCTATCGGTAACGATTTTAGATGCTAATGGTACGGCCATTGATGCTGCAAGCTTAGTCAGCAAAATTCAACGAATTGAAACCATCACTAACGTCGGACCTAACTTTCCAATTATGGGATATAACCCTAGCCCAGGAAGCGGTTTAGCCAAAATCAGTAAAGACTTTATCAAAGCGGGTCTGTTACAAGCCGATGTAGTCATTGAATCAGGTAACTTAGTCTATAACATTGCATCACTGCCATTTGGCGCAGGCGACACAGATACCGCCTTTAGTTTTATTGGTCTTGAAATGTGTAACGATGGTATTCAAGCCATTGATTGTGCCGACGGCGTAGCAACTACCAGTATGAAAGCCGAGCTCACAGTAGGCACTTTCTCTGGTAATGCGCCTAGCTATCGTCACACTGACTCGGTCAATTTTGGTTCATGTGATAATTGCCATGGAGATACTTTTGAGTTACATAAAGGCCACCATGCTGGTTTTGTGATGTCAGAACAGTTAGCCCGTGAACTTAATGGCGAAGTCACCATAGGTTTGGATGGTTGTGTGGCTTGTCATACGCCAGATGGCACTTATGCTTCTGGTGCTAATCAAGGTGCCATTGAAATGAAATTGCACAGTGTTCATGGTGAGCAAGGCATTATCAAAGACTGCACTCAGTGTCACAACGACTTTAATCTTGATGCATTCAAAGTTAAAGGTGCACTTGCTACGTCGCAAGGCCTTTATACAACACCTATCACTGCAACGTGCGCATCTTGTCATGGCTTTGACACGATTTCGCAGCATGCACAAAGTCAAGGTGCGGTTGTTAATGGTAGCTATCAAGAAGCCAATGATGCTGCGCAGTTAGAAACCTGTTTCTTCTGCCACGCACCCACCATTGAAAACCACACACAAGTGAAGCTTTAATTTGTCCATTGAGAGAGAAGCCCTGCTTCTCTCTCATGCTATGGCTTACGTAATCAACTTGTTGATCATCAAAATGGACAAATTAGGAAGTCTACTTATGAAGACCACACATTCAATAAATACCTTATTTTTAGCCCTGCTCTGCCTTATTGCATCGACGCTGTTTATGTCGAGTCATGTACAGGCGGCAAAGTGGGATGCCAGCATGACACCGGCAGAAGTTGAAGCAACACTCGATAAAAAATTCGCCGAAGGAAAATACTCACCAAAGGGTGCCGACACTTGTTTAATGTGTCATAAAAAATCAAAAAAGGTCATGGATTTATTCAAAGGTGCTCATGGCGCAATTGATTCATCAAAAAGTCCAATGGCTGGATTACAGTGCGAAGCGTGTCACGGCCCACTAGGTTCACATAATCGTGGTGGTAAAGAGCCAATGATTACCTTTGGCCCAACTTCAACACTCGCTGCAGACAAGCAAAACAGTGTGTGCATGAGCTGTCATCTCGACGACAAACGCGTGGCATGGGACAGTAGTCATCACGCCAATGCCGATGTGGCATGTGCATCTTGTCATAGCATACATGCTGAACATGACCCAGTACTGTCAAAACAAACAGAAGTCGAAGTATGTACCACTTGTCACACCAGACAAAAAGCTGACATGAACAAGCGCACCAGTCATCCAATGAAATGGAATCAAATGACCTGTAGCGACTGTCATAATCCACATGGCAGTTTGAGCGATTCAGATCTTGTTCAGCCAACAGTCAATGAAACGTGTTATTCATGTCACGCTGAGAAACGCGGCCCAAAGCTGTGGGAGCATGCACCCGTAACCGAAAATTGCGTCAATTGCCATAATCCACACGGTTCTGTGAACGATGCAATGCTCAAAACTCGTGCGCCACAACTGTGTCAGCAATGTCATGCGAGTGACAATCACACAAGCAACGCTTATCTAGGTAACACTGATATGGGTTCAACAGTAAATGGTAATGCCTTTACTGGTGGTCGCAGCTGCTTAAATTGTCATAGTCAGGTGCATGGTTCAAACCATCCGTCTGGTAAGTTACTGCAGCGCTAAGGAGATTATATTATGAATACCAAATTGAACCTCATTACCTTAGCGTTACTCACTAGTACCAGCTTTAGCCTGATGGCTGATGGTTATGGCCTAGCAAATGCTAAAACCGACAATATTAAATATGATGCTTGGAATTGTAAGGCTTGTGCTGTCGAAACTGGTACCACTGGAAATGTCGGTGTCGGTATTGGTTACAACAGCGAAGACGATATTAACTCAGCCAACGCCTTTAATAGCAGTAATCAAACAGCGGGCAAAGTGGATGCCGATATAAAGTATCGCGGTGACAATGGCTACCAAGCAAAAGTTGTCGCAAATAACATGGGCATGGACAATGGCCGTATGGAAATAGATGTCGGTAAACTTGGATTGTATCGCCTCAATCTAGGTTATCGCTCCATCGCTACGTATCAGAGCAATAATGCCTTAAGTCCTTACCAGAATATCGGCAGCGATAATCTTACTTTAGCGGATAATTGGGTAACGGCAGGTTCAAGCTCAGACATGCCAATGCTTTATAGCAGTTTAACCCCATTTGAATTGTCGCTTAAACGTGAACGTGCCGGTCTAGGATTTGAATATCAAACAGAATCACTGTTCACAACCTACGTTAATTTTCAGCGTGAAGAGAAAACCGGAACCAAAGTTGCCTCTGGCAGTTTTTTCAACCAGTCAATGATGTTAGCGGAGCCGGTTGATTACACCACCGACATCTTAAACGCTGGGATTAAACTCCGTGGTGATCACTGGTTTACCAGCATAAACTACAATGGTTCAGTGTTTTGCAATAACCACCAGCAGCTTGGTTTTGACAGCGCCTTTAACCCTACGTTTGGGGCGCAAAGTCGTGGTTATATGGCGCTAGACCCAGATAACGAGGCCCATACTATTTCGCTAATGGGCCAATATAACGATTCCATTACCAGCTTAAGTGGCCGTTTACTCATGGGCCAAATGACCCAAGATCAGCAATTAACTAGCATAGGTTATGGCTATTCATTACCGGCAGATTCTATTGATGCAAAAGTTGATATCACCGGCATGACACTTAAAGCGGTGACTAAGCTCAGCCGAGCATGGCGTCTCACTGGCAGTTATGATTATAACGACAGAGAAAACAACACCCAAATCGAACAATGGACTCAAATTAGCATTAACGATGTTACCGGCAAAGTGCGGTATAACACGCCATACGATCTCACTACCCATAGCGCTAAATTATCCACTGACTATCGTATCAACCATGGTTTAAAACTCGATGCGGGTTATGATTTCAAACGAGATGAACGCAGTAATCAAGGCAGAGAAACCACTGACGATAATAACGTCTGGGCACGTTTACGCGTCAATAGTTTTGACATGTGGGATATGTGGCTTAAAGGTAGTTTGAGCAAGAGAGATGGTTCAGAATATAAAGCATCAGAATCGTCATCTGCAGAACAAAATCCGTTGCTACGTCGATACTATTTGGCCGACCGTGACCGCACTCAAATAGAGGCGCGTATTAATCATAGCCCTATTGATAACTTGAACGTCGATTTTGGGGTTCGCTATGCATATGATGACTATACAAATACGCAAATAGGTTTAACTGAATCAAAAGACACAAACTACGATATTAATCTGAGCTACATGATTAATGACGATATGAATGTTAATACATTTTATAACCATCAAATCATCAAATCGGCTCAATCTGGCAGCGCCAATTTAAGTATAGCGACTTGGCAAGCCGATATTGAAGACACTGTCGATGTTGTTGGAGCAGGCTTAAGTTACAATAATTTAATGGACAGTCGTTTACGCTTAGGCTTAGATTATACCTACTCAGACTCAGACAGTACTACCCAAGTAAGACAGGGAATTAGTGGCGATTACGGTGACTATTTTGCAAAAGTACATAACATTAATGTGTACGCACAATATCAAGCCACCGAAAAAATGGCCTTGCGTATAGACTACAAAATGGAAAAATACCTTGATAATGATGACGCCAATGATATTGAGCCAGATACCATTTGGAATGTCATGAGTTTAGGTAATTTACAGCATGACTACACTGCACACATGATCATGCTCAACGTGAGTTATAGTCTGTAAGTGATATCACGGTAATATAACCAAGTCGATCACATTAAAAATGACGCCAACCTTATCTAGGTTGGCGTTTTTATATCATTTGATTTAATGACCTTTAGACACAAAAACGGTCGCTAGCATCCTATTGTATAAAAAACTTGCAATTACACCAGATTTAACATTATATTAACAAGGTGAATAGCTTGTGATTGAAGTTTGGGCAAATGGATGTGCCCCCCATTTTATGTTGCTCATCTTTCCTCCCCTATTGCTTGTTAAAGACCATTGCTTGTTTTTTAAATTTCCAATGCATTTAAGCACCAACCTCCTCCCAATACTTAGCGAACATCAGGTATCATTCAGTACCGATATTGATTGCCCAGAGAAATTCATGTTTCAAATTGATACACTAATTGCCACTAAAATTGTCGACCGAACCATGAAAATTATTGGTCATAATATCAATGTTATGAATGCTCAAGCAGTGATATTAGGTTCAGGCGATATCGATCGGATTGGCACTGTACATGAGGGGGCACTATTAGCTATCAGCCAAAATCGCAATGTTGAAATAAGCCAAGCCATCGCTTCAAACTTACATGGCGTCAAACCTGGGCTAAATTTGCCATTGCATTACCAAGGTCAAGTGGTTGGCGTTATCGGTATCACTGGCGAGCCAGACACATTAAGCCACTATGGTGAACTGCTTAAGATGACAGCAGAGATGATTGTCGAGCAAGCAAATTTGCAAGAGCAATTAGAGTGGAAGAATCGTCAAAAAGAGGAGTTTATTTCGCAACTCATTCATGCCAATGAGCAAGACTTGCCTTCTTTACAACAATGGGCATTGCAATTAGGTGTCGATTTAAGCGTACCGCGAGTGGCCGCCATTATCGAACTTGATAACAAAAACCCATTATATCAACAAGACAATCAAGCATTAAAACAAGTACTGTATTTATTACAAAATCCTGTACGCGATAACTTAATTGCGATGACATCACTCACTCAATTAGTTATTTTAAAGCCGGCTTTTTTAGATGGTAAGCAATTTGACCCTGAGCTTGAAAACCAACGCATCAACAAATTACTCAAACGCTTACCCGCCAATATGCAACTTAGCCTGCATATTTCATTGGGGCATTATTTCAGTGGTGAATTAGGCATTAGTTACTCCTATCGCACCGCCAAAGAAACGTTAGATATTGGAAAAAGATTACATCCAACAAAAACCAAATATTTATACCAAGACTACAGCTTACAAGTACTGTTATCAGGGTTACGGCACCACTGGCGAGGTAATGCGCTTGCTGGGCCTTATATGAAACTCATTGCAGTTGACAATAACCAACAATTGCAAAAAACACTTGCCGCTTATCTAGAACACATGGGAGACATCCAAGCCTGTGCTAACAGTTTGTTTATCCATCGAAACACACTGCGTTACCGATTAGATAAAATTCAAACTATCACCAATATTGATTTACACAGTTTTAATGGATTACTGAGTTTATATTTAGGTCAGTTAATCCACCAACCTAGCACTTAATTGTGCGTCAGCACAAAAATAGTATTAACTCGTAGATTTATTAGTGCAAGCGCACAAAGTAATTTATAGGTAATGGTTTACTATGATGAATACTAAACCACCCCCTACAATAATAAATAACGAGTACTCTATGGGACTAATATTGATCTTAATCGGCGTGATAGCCTTTATCGTCATCGCCACCTCTAAATTTAAACTGCACCCTTTTTTAACCCTCATTTTAGCCTCATTTCTCACCGCATTTGCCTATGGTTTACCCAGCAATGAAATTGCCAAAACCATCACTGGCGGTTTCGGTGGTATTTTAGGTTACATCGGCTTAGTCATTGTGCTCGGTACGATTATTGGCACCATTCTCGAAAAAAGTGGTGCAGCCATAACTATGGCAGATGTGGTCATTAAACTGTTTGGCCAACGATTCCCAACGTTAACTATGTCAATGATTGGCTACTTAGTGTCGATCCCTGTTTTTTGTGATTCAGGTTTTGTGATTTTAAATTCATTAAAACAGTCAATGGCAAACCGGATGAAAGTGTCTCAAGTTGCCATGAGCGTTGCGCTGGCAACAGGGTTATACGCTACTCATACCTTTGTGCCGCCAACCCCAGGTCCTATAGCTGCAGCGGGTAATCTTGGTCTTGAATCACAACTTGGACTCGTTATTGCTGTCGGTGTGTTTGTTGCTGCCATTGCCGCTTTTGCCGGTATGTTGTGGGCCAATCGTTTTGCCAATGAGCAGCCAGACGGAGAAGGCGCCGAAGAACTGAATCTGCAGCAAGAAGATTTTGATGATCTAAAGAAAACCTATGGCGAATTACCTAGCCCTACCAAAGCATTTGCGCCTATTTTTGTACCTATCATTTTAATCTGCTTAGGCTCGGTGGCTAACTTCCCTTCAAAACCATTAGGTGAACAAGGCTTATTCGATTTATTAGTGTTCTTGGGCCAACCTGTTAACGCCTTAATGATCGGCCTATTTCTGTCGTTATCGCTGTTAAAAAGCAACCAAAAAATCAAAGAGTTTAGCGATCGTATCAGCCAAGGTTTAGTGGTATCAGCGCCAATTTTATTGATCACCGGTGCTGGCGGTGCATTTGGCGCGGTATTAAAAGCCACTGAGATTGGTGCATTTCTGGGTAGCAGCTTGTCCGCTTTAGGTGTGGGTATTTTTATGCCGTTTATCGTGGCCGCGGCACTCAAATCAGCACAAGGTTCATCTACGGTGGCATTAGTCGCTACCTCAGCATTAGTGGCACCATTACTAGGCGATATTGGTTTAGCCTCAGAAATGGGCCGAGTGTTAACCGTAATGGCAATTGGTGCGGGTGCGATGACCGTCTCACATGCAAACGATAGCTTCTTCTGGGTGGTGACTCAATTTAGCCGCATGAGTGTCAAACAAGCGTATCGGGCCCAAACAATGGCCACCTTAATCCAGGGAATCACGGCGATGATTACCGTTTATCTACTAAGCTTATTTTTACTGTAAATTATTAATCAGAGTCTTATATGAAAATTGTTATTGCACCAGATTCATTTAAAGAAAGCCTAAGCGCCCTAGAAGTGGCTAATGCCATTGAGAATGGATTTAAACAGGTATTCCCAAACGCGCAATATTGTAAGGTGCCAATGGCCGACGGCGGTGAAGGTACAGTACAAGCTATGGTCGATGCCACCCAAGGACAGATTATTAATCTCACTGTCACAGGGCCTTTAGGTTTACCTGTTAACGCATTTTATGGCGTGCTTGGACAACTTGATGAGGATGGAAACCAAACTGCAATAATCGAAATGGCTGCCGCATCAGGTTTACATCTGGTGCCATCCACTCAACGTAATCCATTATTAACCACCAGTTTTGGTACTGGTGAGTTGATTGCCGACGCATTAGACAGAGGCATAAGACACATCATTTTAGGCCTAGGTGGCAGTGCGACTAACGATGCAGGCGCAGGCATGATGCAGGCCTTAGGAGTCCAACTCAGTGATATAAGCAATACTCCATTACCTTTTGGTGGAGCTGCCCTCGCCGAATTACATTACATCGACATGCAATCATGCCATCCAGCCATTAAGGAGTGCGTAATTGAAGTTGCGTGCGATGTCGATAATCCATTATGCGGGCCACGAGGCGCCAGTGCTATTTTTGGTCCACAAAAAGGGGCTACTACTGAGATGGTTGAGCAACTTGATCTCACTTTGGGGCATTTTGCTCATATCATTAACCAACACCTTAACCAGTCAATTGATGGACACTGTCAATTACACCCTGGTGCTGGGGCTGCTGGCGGTATGGGATTTGGCGTAATGACAATGTTAAATGCAACCTTAAAACCTGGGGTCGATATTGTCACTAAAAGCGTTAAGTTGGCACAACATTGTCTCAATGCTGATCTGGTTATTACCGGTGAAGGTCGAATAGACGGTCAAACCGTGTTTGGTAAAACCCCTATGGGAGTATTGAATGTGGCCAAACAACTTAATATTCCGGTTATCGGTATTTCAGGATGCCTTGGTGAAAATGCAGATGCTATTTTAGCCGAAGGCATGCATGCTATTTTTCCTATCATTCCTGCGTTGCAGCCCTTAGAGCAAGTATTGTCTGAAGCCCAGGTTAATCTAACCAATACCGCGCGCAACATTGCGGCAATGATGTCACTTTCATTTGCAGACAAGTAATCTAATCCAGCACAAATGCCTTATCGCATTTGTGCTGGATTATTCATATCAACATCATTCATATTCTGAATTAACGCAGCTAATCCGCAGTAATAACACGATAAATACTTGAAGCGAAACCAGCCATACAGTAAAGTTAGCACCCTCATTTCATCCTGAAGGTGTAGCGTTAATCGTAAAGCACCCGTCAATGCTATCAGGATGAAGTTTTCATCATTACGGCAAGCAAAATGACCTCGAAAATCACCCGTCAAGCAAACGCTTCAGAAGACAGCTTACTGCGAATTTTTACCGCCCCTGAAGATTCAACCTCGACGTTGAGCATTATTGAGCAAAAGCTGTCTCAAGACCTCGCAGGTTTTTTAGGTAACAGCATCGCCGCACTGGAAAAACCGCTGTCAGAAATAGAAACTGACTTTAGCGCCTATCAGATACCGACCGATCCCAAGTTCGTTTCTGATTATGCCGACGAAATCATGCAAAACCTAGTCGCTCATTCAGTCCATACTTCAGCACCCAGTTTTATTGGACACATGACCTCGGCATTGCCTTATTTCGTGTTACCACTGTCAAAAATGATGGTGGGTCTAAATCAAAATTTAGTCAAAATTGAAACATCGAAAGCCTTTACCCCATTAGAGCGCCAAGTGTTAGGCATGATGCATCATTTGGTGTATCAACAATCTGATGATTTCTATCACCAATGGATGCACAGTGCTAACCACTCACTCGGGGCATTTTGCTCAGGTGGCACCGTTGCCAATATCACCGCACTGTGGATTGCCCGAAACCGGCTGTTACAACCACGCGGCGAATTTAAAGGCGTCACCCGCGAAGGAATGACGAAAGCATTGCGTTTTTATGGCTATGATGACCTTGCTATTTTAGTGTCCGATCGCGGTCATTACTCTTTGGGCAAAACTGCCGACTTATTGGGTATTGGCCGAGATAACATCATTAGCATCCCAACAGATGAGCATCATAAAGTCGATGTTGCTGCCATGCGTGATGCAGCAGAAAAGCTGGCACAACAAAATATAAAAGTCATGGCCATTGTTGGTATCGCGGGTACAACTGAAACAGGCAATGTGGATCCCTTAACTGAATTAGCAGTGTTAGCCAGCGAGCTAAATTGTCATTTCCATGTAGATGCGGCATGGGGCGGCGCAAGTTTATTGTCCAAAAAATATAGCCATTTACTAAAAGGCATCGAGTTAGCTGACTCCGTTACTATCGATGCCCATAAGCAAATGTATGTTCCAATGGGCGCCGGTATGGTGTTATTTAAAGACCCTGAACTGGCGCAAGCCATAGTGCATCATGCTGAATATATTCTACGGGTGGGTTCAAAAGACCTAGGCAGTCAAACGCTGGAAGGTTCGCGACCTGGAATGGCAATGCTCGTACATGCTTGTCTTCAAATTATTGGCCGCGATGGCTATGAAATCCTCATTAATAACAGCCTAGAAAAAGCCCGTTACTTTGCCTCAATCATCGACCAACACCCTGATTTTGAGTTAGTCACTGAGCCTGAGTTATGTTTGCTGACCTATCGTTATGTACCAAAATCGGTGCAAGCCATACTTACTACAGCTCTAGCCAACCAAGATAGCGTTTTAGTTGCATCAATCAATGAACTACTCGATGGACTGACGCAATTTATTCAAAAGCATCAACGCGAACAAGGCAAATCGTTTGTGTCACGCACACGTATTAAGCCAGCAAAATACTTACGTCAACAAACGACAGTATTTCGCGTGGTACTCGCCAATCCGTTGACCAGTCATCAAATATTGCATGATGTGCTCACCGAACAAATCGATATTGCAGCTTTAGACAGTGAGTATTTACCACAGCTGTTGGCGTTGTAGAGCACAGGCTCATCAATAACTTCGATGTTTATAGCTTGTTAGCTACCTTCTCGTCATCCCGGCAGTGTTTTTAAGCCGGGATCCAGGTGTTTTCTTTGTACTTTTGTACTCATGGCCGTAGGACATATCCACAAAAATGCCACGTCTGATGTTCAACAACAGCGTCAGGGATTTCATCTTTATTCTTTATCATTAAATTTCAGATATAAAAAAGCCCCAACTAATGTTGAGGCTTTTTTACACCATACTTACGTATGTAAATGATGGTACCCGAGGCCGGACTTGAACCGGCACGCTTATTCAGCGAGGGATTTTAAATCCCTTGTGTCTACCGATTCCACCACTCGGGCAAAGTGTTGTTTTAACCGTTACTTAAAGTAACCATTAAACGCAATTTTGTGGAGGCGCGACCCGGAGTCGAACCGAGATAGACGGATTTGCAATCCGTAGCATAGCCATTCTGCCATCGCGCCATCTTTAACCAAATTCAAATCCATCGGATAAGATAAGAAATTGGAGCGACATATCGGGTTCGAACCGATGACCTATACCTTGGCAAGGTATCGCTCTACCAACTGAGCTAATGTCGCTTATTCAATCGTTTCAACACGTTATTAAATCTGCGAGAAAGGTATCGTCTTTCAACCTATCCAACTGAGCTAATGTCGCGTATTCAATCATTTTAATGCTTTATTATATCAGCAAGAAAGGTATCGTCTTTCAACCTATCAAACTAAACTAATGTCGCATTAATCGTGTTAGTTAACATAAAACCCTAAGGCTTGTTGTTGACTCATCACTTGTCTACGGGGAGGCATTCTACCGAATTAACCTCGTGTGTCAATTATTGATTTACGCAATTATGACTGTTTGCGCACTAAATAATCTTATTGAACTATTATTACGCTATTCTGCCGTTAAATCTTTCCAAGCTGCTGAAATGTAACTCATCATCGACCAGAACGTCAGTGCTGCGGCAATATAAAACAAGCCGTAAGCGACATCAGTTAGCCAAGGTGTGGGTTTCCAAATCAATCCAATAATCGCGATCATTTGCGTGGCAGTTTTATATTTACCAATCCAAGACACGGCAACTACGCCACGTTTGCCTATTTCGGCCATCCATTCACGCAAGGCTGAAATAACAATTTCGCGACCAATCATAAATAACGCTGCTAAGGTTAAGTACACATTGTCATTTTGTTGAACCAACAGCACTAATGCGGTCGACACCATGACTTTATCTGCAACTGGATCCAAAAAAGCGCCAAATCGGGTTAGTTGACCAAGTTTACGCGCAGCATAACCGTCTAACCAATCGGTCAAAGCGGCCAACCAGAAAATAAATGCCGAAACAAATGGTGCCCATGGATATGGTAAATAAAATACCGCTATAAATACGGGTAACAAAGCAATACGGAATAATGTCAGTGCAATAGGTAAGTTAAACGGCATAAAAAGACCAATTTGTCAGAAGCAGCGCCAATCTTGCCTTAATTTTAGCCCCCTCGCAATGCATCATGAATTGTTTGTGCCATTTCTAAGCTAATTCCGGGTACTTTTGTCAATTCAGCCACGCTAGCGCCCTTCACTTCTTGAATTCCGCCTAAATGTTGCAACAAAGCTTTACGCCTTTTAGGGCCCACACCTGCGATGGATTCTAAGGTAGAAGTATTGCGAGTTTTCTGACGTTTATTACGGTGTCCGGTAATCGCAAAGCGATGTGACTCATCGCGAATGTGCAACATTAAGTGAAATGCAGGCGAATCACTGGGAATATCGAAAGCTTGTTCACTGCCACCAACAATAAAGGTTTCAAGGCCTGCTTTGCGACCCTCACCTTTAGTCACGCAAATGAGTAATGGTGGATTATCAATATTGACACACTTTTCATCGACAATCGTTTGCGCCACTCTTAACTGGCCAATACCACCATCAATGAAGACTAAATCGGGTACTTTGCCATTGTTGTCGATTTTATCAAATCGACGGCTTATTGCCTGTTCCATCGCGGCATAATCATCACCACCGGTAATACCGGTAATATTGTAACGGCGATAATCGGCTTTATGCGGCCCTTCTCGATTAAACACCACACACGATGCCACAGTGCTTTCGCCCATAGTATGACTGATATCAAAACATTCCATCCGCTTAATCGGTTCATTAAGTTCAAGTGCTTCTTCAAGTAATTGAAAACGTTGTTCAACAGTATTCTTATGTGACAGTCTGGTCGCGACGGCATTACTGGCGTTAGTCATGGCAAGACGTAAAAAATTAGCTCTGTCGCCTCTTACTTGCGTTTTTAACTCAAACTTTTTATCTAATGCGTGTTCTATCGACGCTTCTAATTCTTTTATACCGTCAAAGTGATGGCTGAGAATGACTTCTTTTGGAATAGTGCGCTGAATATCGGCATTAAGGTAAAACTGGCCCAAGAATGATGACAACACTTCTTCAATTTCAGTTTCTGCGGGTACTGAAGGATAATAGCTGCGACTACCAAAAATTTTACCATCGCGAATAAACAATAGATGAAAACAGGCAATACCTGAGGCGTAATCGACGCCGATGACATCCATATCGCCTTTATGATTTGACACTTCCTGCTGCTCTGCTACGCGCCTTAATGCGGTAATTTGGTCGCGATACTGTGCCGCACGCTCGTATTCCATATCAATTGCAGCGGTCTCCATTTTGGCCACCAGCTGTGATATGACTTGTTTGTCTTTGCCGCGTAAAAATAAACCGGCTAATTTGACCTGTTCGCTGTATTCCTCATCACTGACAATCCCCACACAAGGCGCACTACAACGATCTAATTGATACTGTAAACAAGGCCGAGATCTGGATTTATAATATAAGTCATCGCATTGACGGATTGGAAACAGCTTTTGCATTAAATGCAAACTCTCACGGACTGCACCACCATTAGGGTATGGGCCAAAATAATGACCTTTTTCACGTTTTGGACCACGATGATAAGCAAGTCGAGGGTGCTTATGGCCGCTCAAAAGAATATACGGATAAGATTTATCATCACGCAACAGCACGTTGTATTTGGGCATGTACTGTTTGATGTAATCGTTTTCGAGCAATAACGCATCAGTTTCGCTGTGCGTAACGGTCACATCAATATGATCGATATGCGAAACCAGCGCCTGAGTTTTAACATTGGCGATATTGACTCTAAAATACGAGCTTAAGCGTTTTTTGAGATCTTTGGCTTTACCAACATAAATAACCTGTTGGTGTTTATCGTACATTCGATAAACACCAGGCGCTGAGGTGACATGTTTTAAAAAAGATTTGGCGTTAAAACCACTTGGCATGATTAAAGCTACTTAATGCGTTGCGAGGAATACATTATTCCTGACTAGAATGAACCTGTATCGAGCATTTTGTAACGGATAGCTAAACGGGTCAACTCAACGTCACCGCCGATCCCCAGTTTGGCAAATAGTCGATAACGATAGCTATTGACAGTTTTAGGGCTTAAATTTAATTTTTCAGAAATATCATTAACCTTTTCACCATTGGTTATCATCATCATAATTTGCAATTCTCGCTCAGACAAACTGCTAAATGGATTCTCGTCAGAGTGGTTGAATTGGCTTAGCGCCATCTGTTGCGCAATTTCTGGCGACAAATAACGTTGACCACGAGCCACTTGAGTAATGGCACGCAATACTTCTGGCGATGTGGAACCTTTGGTTAAGTAACCAGAAGCACCAGCCTGCATCACTTTGGTCGGAAAAGGGTCTTCTGTTTGTACGGTTAACACAATAATTTTAGCGTCTGGCTGATAGCGTAAAATCTTACGGGTGGCTTCTAATCCCCCCATACCAGGCATATTCATGTCCATTAAAATGACATCCGCTTCATTTTGTCGAGACCACTGTACGGCTGTTTCTCCATCAGGTGCTTCACCGATGACTTTAATACCGCGTTCATCTTCCAAAATGCGACGAATACCCGTTCTCACGAGTTCATGGTCGTCAACCAAATATACAGATATCACGTAAACCCACCTATTATTATGCGTAATTCATTTTTGAATTTTAGGGCCGTTTTTATATATAAAACATTTATATGTAAAATCTTATCGTAAAAAAACACCAGTAACATTGCATATTTTACACATCTCATTTATCTGCTTGAATTTAGCATCTTTACATTTACTGACACAAGCAAAGTCAATTATTAACGTGAGAAATGAATGTAAAATAGGCAATTTTGTTACCTTAGTATTGCAATTTAACCTTTTTAAATCATTCACCCTGCAAGGTGATAATAATTGTGCGCGCCGAAGCATGGTCCCGATGCTCACATAAATATAAACCTTGCCAAATACCCAAGTTCAAACGCCCATGGGTAATCGGAATTGACTGACTAGCCCCAATCAGGGTCGACTTGATATGCGCAGGCATATCATCGGCACCTTCATAAGTATGCTGGAAGTATGGCGCACCTTCTGGTGCGAGTACATTAAAATGCCGTTCCAAATCGCCACGAACAGTAGGATCAGCATTTTCGTTTATCGCCAGCGATGCTGAAGTATGCTGAATAAACACATGCAATAAGCCAACATTGATACCTCCTAGCTCTGGCAGCCGTGCTATCACTTCATCAGTAATTAAATGAAATCCTCGTCTTTTAGAGTTAAGTGTCATCTCTCGTTGTAACCACATCAAATAAATCCCTCTTCAAGCGACACGCACAGATGAATAAACCATTAAGCAACAACATGCAGAACGAAATACAAAGCATACATCAGAGCAGTGTTAAGACTGAAAAAATGAGGCTATTGTCACACAATTTACTCACTATTTACCGAACAATTAACCGATTAATATCAATTTCACTGTTCATAGAGTAGTTACATCCTTAGCAATATAAGAACATCTAAAAGAATATCCAAAAGAACATCATTAGATTTAACAATTATTACTTTACAAACAATAATATAGGGAAATTTATTTTTGTATACTTTTGGATTGATTATGAAATGTAGATAATAAAGGCTAGGTTTGCAAAGATTTAAACGGTCTATATATATTCACCATTAATGCTAACTAAACAGAAAAATGATCATAAATTGGCATCTGCATAACTTTAAGCACTGTGCTTTAAGGGTAACGAAGCATACATCATCGTAACCAATACATTATTCTAAGGCTGGATAATTTCCGCCAGAAAGCAAAAAGGCACAACCTTAAGTTATAAGGTTGTGCCCGTTAACACTTTTGTCAGCAATCCGGCTGAAATTTGCTCCCTGCACCATCCATGTAAACATGCTTCCTGCAGTCCTTTTCCCTGTTCTCATTTCCTTGTCTATTTGTGTAACACAAACAAACGCATGAGTTTCATTCCTTTGAACAGCCTATCCGTTGGCTGAGCGGTAAATCTATTCAATCCGTTGAATTATCCCAGCTGCATCCTGCAGCCCTATCCTTTTTTTCCTTGTGTCGACTATTTACTGTCTTCACCCATCCTTGATTCGGCTATCCATTTGCCGAGCTTATGCCCTAATCCGTGAGCGTGTCCTAGTATCATCCTTAATATTCTTAAGCATCATTAGTCTTATTTCTCATCCTAAGAAAACCAACTGATGACCCGCTTTCGATAACTACATTCTAGCCAAAATAAACGCCGATAAAAGTCACTCAACTCCATTTAAATACACATCCCACATGTCAGTAAATCGTTAGAAAAATGTAATTACCTGATTTTAAAAGATTAACAATAATTTATAACGTTAAACACTGACAACTTTAGATAAGATCCCTTACACACTTGTAGGATATTGCTTACAAAAGCGTGAGCAAGTTAATACTTCCAGGGTTATTTGCGCCATAAACGCCTTATCATTTGACCAAACATGACCCAATCTGCCCATAAGCTGTATAGCGGATAAGTGAATGTTGCGGGGCGATTTTTTTCAAATATAAAATGCCCTAACCATGCAAAACCATAACCGACTACCGGCAACCACAATAACTGCCACCAATGTTGGTTAATCAAAGTGTTAATAATGATCACTAAAATAATGCTACTGCCAATGTAATGCAGTCTTCGACAAACGGGATCTTGATGTTGCGACAGATAAAATGGATAAAACTCTGCAAATGAAGAATAACGCTTAGGTTCCATTACTCACTCCTTATTAACAACTCGCTAATGGTATGCTCTGTTAGTATTAGATTATTTTCATTTTAGACACTATGCCTTACTGTAAAACAATATTTCACCTTCAATATTGCCAATACTCACAGTGGCAATGCTGACAAATTCTTGTTTCACGAATGCTTGATGGTGCGAAGAGTTACTCACAAATACCCCAATGCCATCAAGCCCAGGTTGCTCATCACACCAACTCAATACCGCTTGAATTAACTTGGCACCATAACCTTTTTGCTGCTCATTGGGGGATAAGGCAATAAATTGCAAAACCCCGCATTTTTGCGAAGGAAGATGTTCTAAAATGCAGGTCTCTTTTTGCATTAACCCTTGAGTTGATTTCCATCCTGTACCCAACATCATTTTAAAACGCCAATGCCAATAACGCCCCTCACCCAAAGGTACTTGTTGCGTAATCACACAGGCAACCCCAATTAAACGGTCACCGTCAAATAGGCCAATTAAAGGTTGTTCTTGTTGCCACAGTTCATTTAACTCTTCACGAATCGCCGCTCGAAGTTTCTGTTCGTATTGTTGATTGTCATCTTGCCCAAGTACCTCGATAAAATAGGGATCATCATGATAAGCATTATAAAGAATAGAAGCTGCGACTCGTAAGTCTTCTGCCGTCAAATAGACTGCACGTAAAGTTTCCAAGGTGTTATTGTCCATTATTATTCCTTGTTGGTTAACTCGCTAAACTTAACTTAACAAGTTTGAAACATTGTACAAGTTTTGTTTACCCATTTTACCTGTTAGCGGTTGTGAGTGTCAGTTGTTTGCAATTTATCTCATCAAGACGGATACTAAAATTGTTTATCTAACCATCATAAGGAATGCGCCAAATGGACACTACATCAAATGATTTAAGTCACTTATTTAAGCAATTAGGTTTGCCTCACGATCAAGAGGGAATCGACGACTTTGTTATCCAAAACAAACTGGATAAACACACATTAATTACTGATGCCGATTGCTGGAATTCAGGTCAAAAAGCATTTTTAAAAGAGGCATTATTACAAGACGCCCAATGGTCAGAAGTGATTGACCAATTGGACGTGATGATGCGAGCTAAATTGTAATTAACACTTAATGTCGGATAACCTCACTCGGCAATTAGTGCTGTCTATAGGCGGTATCACCCCAGCCCACTAAAACGTCATCTTTGAACACAATTGGCGTGCATTCATCTTTGGTTGTTTTACCATCGCCTTCTGCCCATTGGGTACGATAAAACAACACTTTGATGGATTGCTCTGCATTATTTTGAGCCGACTTGGTATAAGCTTCACTAAAATCAGCCGTTCCCATTAAGGTTGCGACTTGATCACTGCTCATTCCCATAGACAATTTGCTCAACAGATCACGATTTTTATCTTGTTGCACTTGCCAATAATCAGCACTTTTACCCGATTCATGGTCTCCGACACTAATAACACAACCACTTAATGCTAGTGATGTAGCGCCAATTAATGCCGCTGCGATAAGTTTTAATTTCATGTTGCATCCTTTTTGTTAAAATAAAATCCGCATTGTATTTACAGATCCTTTAAGCCAAAATCGTGCCATAAAATAATATACTGATTTATATAGCTTTATGTTTTAACTCAACAAGAATTAGTTAATCTCACTATATGGAATTAAGGAATTAAACCAACAATGAGTCCAATTGAACAAGTACTTGCCGCAGCAAAATCAATTGCTAACAATGGGCATACGCCCAGCTTGGCCCTGATAAAAAGTCGTTTAGGCAATAGCATTCCGATGCCTACCCTTATCCAAGGTTTACAACAATTTAAGGCGCTGCCTAAATCTGAGTGGCAACATTTACCGGAATTAGCAGACATTCCATCAATAGCCGATGTCTCATCACATGATCAACCCGATCTTACTCAAGTGATCCAACAGGTTATGACCCTACAACAACACATTAGTCAGCTAACCCAACGAGTTACTGAGTTAGAAAACCAATTACAAAATAATATGACTCAAAGCTACATAATCAATAATAAGGCTGAGCAGTAGATGTTTGTCACCGAACTACGCTTTGAATGTTTTGCCGATACGACAATTGATACGGTAGAGAAAGCCATTAACGCTTTTCTTGAAGCCTTACGAGCTAATGGACAAATTTTAGGACGTGAATTTGCGGTCGCCTTTAATGACGGTGAATTTAGAGTTCGTTTGCTGTTACCTGAAAAAACCAGCTTAGCTAACCGCCACAGTAGCCCATGGGTAAAAGTGGCCTTAGCAGGCCTAACTGCAGCTAAGCTATTGGCCCCTAGAGAGAAATTCATCGGCCAAGACATTAACTCCGAAGCCAGCAATACCGATACGCCTTCATGGCAACTGCTGTATACCAGTTATGTGCACATGTGTTCGCCACTGCGTAATGGCGATAACCTGTTACCAATACCTCTTTATCAGCTGCCTGCTACTTTTAATGGCGATCACAAACGCATCATAAAATGGCAAACAGAGTGGCAAGCATGCGATGAACTGCAAATGGCCGCAGCCACTAAAGCAGAGTTTGCAGCTTTGGATGAGATCACTCGAGCGGACAGTGACTTATTTAGACGCGGTTGGGATTTACGTGGCCGGATAGAATATTTAACTAATATCCCCACCTATTATTACTTATACCGTGTGGGCGGCGAATCATTGCAAGCAGAGCTAGCTCGCCCCTGCCCACGCTGTGGATCTAAAGATTGGAAGCTAGATGAGCCACTTTTAGACATGTTTCATTTTCGCTGCGAGCCTTGCCGTATTGTGTCTAATTTGTCTTGGGATCATCAATAAATGGAATTGTGCCATTGAGTTATCAGCAGATTATTTCCTACTACAAAGATTGTTATAAGGAAGATAGCGCCTCCATCAATCTTTGGAATGTGAACAAGTTTAAACAAGAAGATCGTCTCATTCTTGAAGGGCAAGATGAGCTAGGGACAGGTTTTTTACCTCGTTTGCCTATCCCGCAAGAATTTGCTGAGCCAATGCTTAAGCGAGTGGCAATGTACCAAAGAGAAAGAATACTGCTGTACGCACGATTTCTATTTGTCGGTAAAGTCACTATAAAAGGTGAGCTCAAAACGGTTGTCTCACCGCTGCTGTTTAATGAAGCCACCATTGAACAACAAAACAATAATTTCTATTTTTCAGCCCAAACAGAAGACACTGAAATCAATGAAGCCCTGCTGCAACAATTGCTACCAGAAGATAATGAGCTTTCAGAAGATCTCATCAATGAAGATATACATTCACCATCTTTTTGGACCTCATATTTTAGCAGTAATCAAATTGACATAAACTCACTAGAGTTATTGCAATATCCCAGGCTTGCTGGGCACCAAGACATTAAAAAAGCATTAACCCAAGACACTCCCCGCTTATTACCTATTTCGATGCTACTTTTTGTCGAGAGGTCATCGAGCAGTCGCGGTGTACTTCACGAATTAGAAAGTATCATTAGCGCTAACGAGCAATCAGCTCCTATTTGTAAACTGTTTAACCAAACGTTTGAAAAACGTGCTGTAAGACTCAGAGCCCCAACACTTAAATATGACTTTTTACCGGGGTTATTATCTACGCCACAAAAGAAAGTTATTCATATCGCTGCCAATGCCGATTTAGGCTGCGTATCTGGTCCGCCAGGAACGGGAAAGAGCTACACCATATCTGCTGTTGCTGCCGAACATATGGCGCGCGGTGAGTCGGTGCTTATTGTGGCCAATAATGACGTAGCCCTTGATGTGATTGCAGATAAATTGGCGAGTAATTTTAACTTGGGCGACGTGTCTATTCGCGCAGGACAAAAAGCATTTTTAAAACAATTAAAAGACTATACCGCGGACTTACTCGCAGGATACTTTAGCGATGACTTAAGCCAAAACCCGCAAGCATGTGAAGACGAACTGAATAAGCTGCAACGATTACTGATAAAACTTGAAAAACGTTTCCTGGCGTTCAGTCGCAGGTCTATTCGCCGTGGTTTGTACCTACATAAACTTCAAGCACAACAATCAACATGGCTAAAACGGGTTTATTTGTTTTTTACCCAAGGGTCAATAAACCAATGGCATCATCAATGGGATGCGTTAAACACCATTAATAAACACACTGTTACGCGGGAAACACTGGCAGCTGAATATCTCAATGCACTAAAAAAGAATAACTTAAACACATTAGTTAATCAGCACCGTAAATCGCTACAGGCTTTTAACCAAGCGATTCGCAGTAGAACGTCCAGTAAACAACTCGCGCTATTTGAAAAAATAGAATACGCCACATTATTTGCCGCATTTCCCATCTGGCTAGCAAGCTTAAACAGCCTACACAGGGTATTGCCACTTAATCGTGAAATGTTTGATTTAGTGATTATTGACGAGGCAACACAATGTAACATTAGCAGTTGCTTACCTGCGCTATACCGTGCAAAACGTGTATTGATTGTTGGCGACACAAAGCAATTAAAACATTATTCCTTTTTAGCCAGAAGCAAACAAACTCAATTGCTTGCCAAAAATAATGTGCCCGAAAGCAGCCCAGGAGCCATCAGTTATCGAGATAACTCCATCTTAGATTTAGCGTTAAAAACATTAGCTAGCGCGCAAGAGTTGGCCTTTTTAGATGAACACTTTAGAAGTAAGCCTGAGCTGATTCATTTTAGTAACCAGTCTTTTTATCAATCTAAATTAAAAATCATGCAACATCGCCCCTGCACCAGTTCAGGCCATTTGCACCTTCATCGTATCGCCGGTACTCGTGATGCATCGGGCGTTAATCCACAAGAAGCACAGAGTTTATTAGCAGAGATCCAACATCAAATAACACAAGATGCCCAAACTGGCATCACTCATAGTATTGGAGTTATCTCGCCTTTTAGCGCGCAGGCTGAATATATTGCCACATTGATTGAGCAGAAGATCCCTCAAACAGATGTCATTAAACACAGGATACGTGTAGCCACGCCGTTTGGGTTTCAAGGCGAAGAGCGGGATATCATGCTGATTTCGTTTGCGATTGATAACGACAGTAAACGTGCGGCTGCTTATTTAAATAAAGCGGATGTGTTTAACGTCACCATTACCAGGGCACGTCAAAAGCAGTTGATATATTTGTCTATGGACGACTCGTTATTACCAGAACACAACCTGTTACGCCAATATATTACTTCTATAACAACCTTTAATGCCAAACACAGCGTGACCTCAGAGATAGACACATTTCAGCAAGAGCTTATTGAGGCGTTAACACAGTACAATATTGATACTTGGCCTGGGTATACCATTGCCGGTACCGAAATAGACCTATTGTGTCGTTATGCAGACAAATACCTTGCTGTTGATCTTATTGGTTTTCCTGGGCCTTGGGCTAACTTTTTTGAGCTAACAACCTACAAATTATTTAAACGGGCTGGCGTTGAAGTATTGCCCATAAGCTACGGATTGTGGATTGTTGATAAACAAGCGTGCATAGACAAAATAACTCAGACACTAAAGTGTGGAGAAAATAACCTAAGCGAAGCATAAAGGAGGATATTACGAGGAAGATGAGTGTTTGAATGCTCGAGTTTGAATGCTCGAGTTTGAATGCTCGAGTTTGAATGCTCGTGTTTGAATGCTCGTGTTTGAATGCTCGTGTTTGCATGCAATGAACGCATTAAAGCACCATAAAATGGCACTTCAATGCTTGATGCGGTTACTTTTTGCGTAACAAATAATCCCACATGGTTTTAATGCGTTGCCAAATACCTGGATGATCTACCGTATGAGGTAATTCCTCGACGGGTTTTGATGGCGGTTTGATCATCGGCGATATTTGCTCTAAAAACGCCGTTAATGATTCGGCTAATTTAGTGCGCTGTTTTTCACCTGGAATTTCAATCCACACGCTGCCATCATCATTGTTTACCGTTAGCATTTCGTCGTCATCATCTAGCACACCGATAAACCAAGTTGCTGGTTGTTTGAGCTTTTTCTTCATGATCAAATGACCAATTACATTTTGTTGCAAATTTTCGAAGTCATCTTGATTCCATGCTTGGAGTAATTCACCGTCGCCAAATGATGCAGTAAACGGTAATGGCGCGGAAAAATACTGGCCATAAAATGCATGAATATCTTGGTGTAATTGAATATTTAATGCATGCTCCACGTTACTAAAGTCAGCAACATTGTCACGTTTAATGGGCTGCCAGAACACAGTATCATCAGTGTCCGCATTAAAGGTGCCTTGAATACATATTGAGTCTTCGCCCAAAGGATAATAGCGCGGAAATTCAGATAGCGTATCTTGATAAGATTTAAGATAGTTTTTTATAAAGCAATCTAATGCAGATGAACAAGACACTTAAGCCACTCGTAGTTTATAATAAAACCATATTTTGACACGGAAACCGATTAGATGACACACAATCACGACCCTTATAGTGATGCAGCAGCATTAAAAGGCCTAACATTAGGCCAAGCAACTGCTTATCAAGCTGAGTATGACGCGTCACTGCTGCAAGGGGTTCCACGTAAACTTAACCGAGATGCTATTGAATTAAGTGGTCAACTCCCTTTTCACGGTACCGATATTTGGACCGGATATGAATTGTCTTGGCTTAATGCTAAAGGCAAGCCTGTTGTTGCCATTTTGGAAGTTCAGTTAGATATCAACAGTGTCAATTTGATTGAATCTAAATCTTTTAAACTGTACTTAAATAGTTTTAACCAAACTAAGTTTGACAGTGTCGAAGCCGTACAAGAAACGTTAAGCCGCGATTTAATCGCTTGTGCCCAAGGTGACCTGACCGTCAAAGTCATCGAACCAAAGCATTTTAATCTTGAACGTATTATTGATTTACCGGGTACTTGTATTGATGACTTGGATATTGAAGTCGACGAATACGCATTTAATCCCGATCATTTAATCGGTGGTACAGATCCTGACAAAAACGTGGCTGAAACACTGAATTCAAATTTATTGAAGTCTAATTGTTTAATCACCTCTCAGCCAGACTGGGGCAGCGTGATGATCCGTTATCAAGGCCCTAAAATTGATCGTGAAAAACTGCTGCGCTATTTAATCTCATTCCGCCAGCATAACGAGTTTCACGAACAGTGCGTTGAGCGTATTTTTGTCGACTTAAAAAAATACTGCCAGTGCACTAAGTTAACCGTTTACGCACGTTATACGCGTCGTGGTGGCTTAGACATCAACCCGTACCGCAGCGACTTTGAAAACCCACCTGAATCAAATCGCCTCGCGAGACAATAATCGCCATCACATATAGCGATATTAACAAAAAGCCAATCTCTCTAAGATTGGCTTTTTGATTAATGCTGTCTGCATTATGAAGAGCCATATGCATCATGCATCAGTTTTTCAATTATTTCCCTTAACCAAATACATGACTTATCTAATGCATGTTTTGTCGGCCAAATGCTGTATAAATTTATTGGCCGAGTCTTAAAAGGTAATTCAAGCAAGGTTAGTTTAAACAGTTGCGCATAGCTTTGGGTAAAAGTATATGGCGCTATGCCTATGGCATTCGACTTACTGATTAACGACAACATACTCAAAATAGACGACTGCTCACTGTATAAAGTGCGCTGCGGTAATGGATCATTAGAAATGATATCTGCAACACGCATATTATCGCGATGTAGACGATACATAACGTGCTCGGCGGCAAAAAAATCATCGCTGCTGACATGGTTTTTTATCACTGGATGATGTTGACGTACCACACAAATAATCCGCTCTTGGGCGACCTTTTTAAAACTAAACATTTTTAGTTTTGGCGGCATAATATCCACTACCAAATCTACTTTTTGCATTTGTAAGTCTTGAAACTGTTCCGCCTCTAATACTGGTGAATTACGTAGCACCACCCTGACAGACAAATTAGCTAATGCTCTATCTAATTGCGGTTGTAATAAATCGATAACAGCTTCATTGGCATAAATGGTAAAAACTCTTCTAGAGGTACTGGGATCGAACGCTTTAACTCCCATCAAAGTTTGTTCAATGGTATCTAGCATTGGCTGAACAGTATTAAATATATGTAACCCTGTTGCTGTAGGTTCGATACCACGACCAACACGAATAAATAATTCACAACCCAGTGTGTTTTTAAGACGGCTAATCGCATTGCTCACAGACGACTGCGTCAACCCTAACTGTTCTGCTGCGCGGGTGATTGATGATTGCTGGCATACAGTACAAAAAACTCGCAGTAAATTTAAATCCAATGCTGGCAATTTATTGGCAAACGCATCGCTCATACTCATTCCTTTTTAGGCCAAATACATTCATATAAAAAATGTTTTATCACCATTTCACTATAGTTATTTTTTGGTATTTAACCACTAAGATAGTTTCATCAACGTTAAAACATTTATCTTTAACTATATGAGGACTTACCATGAAAAAATCTATCATCGCACTATCAATGATTTCGACCCTGTCACTCAATGCTTTAGCCGCTCAGCATGAACACGACCACTTAAGTGTCGATTACCAGGGAAAAGAAGCTACTCCAGCAACGGCAGCCCACAATACCGAGGTAGCCAAAACGCTTAACTTTAATGACAAAAATGCGTTCACCCGTTTCAACCAAAATAGAATAGCCGAGTTTGATCAAGCCACCGCAGATATTCTGCGTGCAGAATTTAGCTTTATCAGTGATAAATATCCTGACTCAGTTAACCCGTCACTATATCGCCAAGCACAGCTTAATATGGTCTCGAACGGATTATATAAAGTCACCGATGGCATATATCAAATTCGTGGTACTGACTTGTCAAATATGACCTTAATTCGCGGTAAAACCGGTTGGATTGTTTATGATGTGTTATTAACCAAAGAAGCGGCGCAACAATCTATCAAATTTGCTTTTGAACACCTTCCAGAAGGGAATACATTACCGATTGTTGCAATGATTTATTCACATAGCCATGCTGACCACTTTGGCGGAGCCCGGGGGATTCAAGAGCTATATCCTGATGTAAAAGTGTACGGGTCAAACAATATTACAACCGAAGTGGTTGCCGAAAACGTACTCGCAGGCAACGCTATGAGCCGTCGAGCCAGCTACCAATATGGAGCAACTTTGGGCAAACATGATCATGGTATTGTTGACGCTGCGCTTGCTAAAGGTTTATCCAAAGGTGAAATTACCTACGTAAAACCCGACTACGAACTTAATCAAAAAGATAAATGGGAAACCTTAACTATCGATGGACTTGAAATGGTGTTTATGGATGCCTCAGGAACAGAAGCAGCCAGCGAAATGGTCACTTATATTCCTTCAATGAAAGCCTTATGGAGCGGGGAATTAACCTACGATGGTATGCACAATATCTATACTTTACGCGGCGCAAAAGTACGCGATGCATTAAAATGGTCAAAAGACATTAACCAGATGATCAATTCATTTGGTCAAGATGTTGAAGTGCTATTCGCATCGCATTCAGCACCAGTATGGGGTAACAATGAAGTAAATCAATACCTTAAAATGCAACGCGACAATTATGGTTTAGTTCATAACCAATCACTGCGATTAGCTAATCAAGGCGTAGTATTACAAGATATTGGTGATGCCATCATGGACACCATTCCACAGCAGGTAAAAGATCAATGGTACACCAATGGCTATCATGGCACTTACAGTCATAATGCTAAAGCTGTTTACAACATGTATTTAGGCTACTTTGACATGAACCCAGCTAACTTAAACCCATTGCCATCGCAACAAGAAGCGACAAAATTTGTCGAGTACATGGGCGGCGCCAACAACGTTGTCGCAAAGGCCAAAGCAGATTTTAGCCAAGGTGAATACCGTTTTGTAGCTACAGCGCTTAACAAAGTGGTCATGGCAGATCCAAGTAACCAAAGTGCTCGAGATCTACTAGCCGACACCTACGAGCAACTAGGTTATCAAGCTGAAGGGGCTGGTTGGAGAAACATCTATTTAACCGGTACTCAAGAGTTAAGAATAGGAATTCAGCCAGGCACACCTAAATCAGCCTCTGCAGATGTATTGAGCGAAATGGATATGCCGACTTTATTTGACTTTTTAGCCGTAAAAATAGATAGCATTGCCGCAGATAAACTGGGCGATATTAGTTTAAATGTGGTGACTAAAGCCGATAAGACGGAAGTTGAAAGCACCATATTTGTAGAGCTTAGTCATGGTAATTTGAACAATATTGTTGTTAATAAACTTCAAAAAGCTGATGCAACGTTAACCATTGCCAAAGCAGATGTTGTCAGTATTTTATTAGGTCAAACCACGTTAACGCAATTAATTGAACAAGGTGATGCCAGTATGACTGGCGACAAACAAGCCTTTGGGAAAATTGCCTCGACCTTAGTACAATTCAATGACAAATTTGAAATTGTACCGTTAAAATAATTACCAGATCGTACCATCTTCTTGGTCTTGATCTTGGCTTTAGTCTTAGCCGAAGCATTGCTTCGGCTAAGTCATCAACGGTTCCATCAACCCAACAAATCATCAAAGCTTAATTGGGCACACGATAAGGTGTTGTAAATAGAGTAAGGTTCAATTACCACGTTAGAAACCGCTGAGTTAGCCAACCCCAAAGTCACCGAAAAACGGTATTCATTATCGAGTCGTCCCATCACCGTTTGCCAACTAAAATCGCTTGCGGCAGGCTGTTTGCTATCGGTAAAATTCAGTTTTACCGGCTTAAGTAACTCAATTGACTGACTGTGATTATCAGCCCGTTGCAACGGGGTATTGCACTGCTCTGCCAGGCTAAAATCAACACTAAATGACTTAAGTGATAACGCTAATCCCAGTCCGCGTGCTTTTATGTAGGATTCTTTTACGGCCCATAAATCAAAAAATCGTTGTCGTTGTAATGCCTCGGACAATTGCAATAAGGTGTTGGTTTCTGTTTGAGTAAAATAGTGATTCAAAATGGGCACTATGTCGGTACTGCTACGCTGTCGTTCAATATCGACACCAAAGCAAATATCTTGTTCAGGATTGTATACCCACTCGTTACTCGCTCCATCAATCGTTGGCTCAGTTTTTTCTTCAGCATTGGGTGCAATCAATACTCCAATCATTAGCCATTGACCACTGTGGCTTAAATTGAAATGCAGCCCAGTTTGCGCCAACAAATCTTGTGTCAGTGCAGGCTTACCTTTAGCGCCGTAACTAAAACGCCATTGTTGAGGCGTTAATGCACTGTGCAGCGATAATACAGCCCGAAGCGCAATACGAACTTGCAACGCATTATGACGCGCCGACACGCTTTTATAACGACCAACCTTGGCCAGTTCATCATCACTTAACCAACCTAAGGCTAAACCCACTTCATAATCAGCAGGTGATAACGCCCCATTAAGTGGCACAAAATAAACATAAGGCTGAGAAAGCCCAGTTGATCGAGTGTCTGGTCGAGTAGCTGCTCGAGTGGCTGGTCGAGTAGCTGAATGATTAGTGAGTTGAGTTATTGAAGACATGACCGACATAAAAAACACATAACACTCTGTTAAACGATAATACGGCTAAACTACCTCAATAAGCTCGATGCCGCGAGAATTTTGTCAAATATCACCCATGTAGCGAGTGATGCAAATAAGCATTTTCAGCATCAAAAAAGTTATTTTCGCTTTTACTGTTGATGATTGGCACTAATTCATCAACAATCACCGCTATCACCACAACATAGAAAGCTTATACATTCATGCGCACAGTCAGCCTAGTCATCATATTATTGTTATCGGTACTCAGTTCAAATGCTGCGTTTGCTCAATGGCACCAAAAGAGTTTTGATGTCATGGGAACGCTGGCACATGTTGAGTTTTGGCTACCTGACAATGCCGAAGCATCAACGGCAGATGGCTTAATTGCCGCGGTAGAGCAAGAAATGCAGCGCATTGATCAAACAATGAGTCCTTATATCGCCACCAGCGAACTCAGTATCATTAATCGTGATGCCGCCACAAAAGCTGTGACCATAAACGCTGAGCTGTTTGATTTACTCACCGACGCGCAAGACATTGCCAAATTAACCAATGGCATGTTTGATATCACCTACGCCTCAGTAGGTTACCAATACGATTATCGTAAGCATCAAAAGCCCGACCAAGCAGCCATTAACACCGCATTAAAAGCAATAAACTACCAAGCAGTAATACTCGATAAGTCCACCTCTTCAGTTCGTTTTGCTAATGCTGATGTCAAAATTGATTTAGGCGGCATAGCCAAAGGGCATGCGGTTAAAAATTGTATTTCGATATTAAAAGACGCAGGCATAGAACATGCTCTTATCAGCGCTGGCGGCGACACCACATTACTCGGCGATCGCATCGGACGCCCTTGGTTTGTTGGTATAAAACACCCTAGGGCAGACGACAAAACCGCGGTGCAATTACCATTAAGTGACGAGTCGATTTCAACCTCGGGCGATTACGAGCGTTACTTTATCGAAGACGGCGTGCGCTATCATCACATTATTAATCCCAAAACCGGCGACTCAGCACGCAATGTTGTCAGCGTGTCGATTATCGGTAAAAATCCAACTTTTGTGGATGCCCTGTCCACCGCCATCTTTGTCATGGGATTACAACAAGGCATGGCGCTGATTAATCAATTACCAGAATACGAAGCAATCATTATCGACAATCAACAAACGTTACATGTATCGACGGGATTACAACAAGATTAATCATTAACAATCTTCTCGTCGTCCCGGTAATGCTTTTGAGCCGGGATCCAGGTGGTTATTTTGATTTGTACTTATGTACTTATGTACTTATGTACTTATGGCCTGCGGCCACTAACGTCGTGGCGCTTCGCCCACACCAGACCAAGAGGAAACCAACGGTTGTTCCCTCTTTCTATTCATAAAAGAATTGGCCCAGCCGCCAATCACCGGAAGGTCCATATATGGCTATGTTAATTTTTCGGGGTTTAGTCGTTTGTTAATGTTCCGATAGCCACTTGATAGATTCTTCTTGCATTAGGGCTCCTATTTCAACAACACCATAATTGTCATTTACTTCCAAATCATCTCTAGCGTAATACAACCCATATAGATGCTCGATGCCTACATTATCACCAACATATTTAGTCACATTTTCATGTAGATCAAAATTATCAATATCATTGAGCAGCTGCCTAAATTGAATGAATGGGTCGATTTTTTCACTAGCAATTAACTTTAAGTGATGTTTGATTATTAAATGAATTGAATCATCAAATGAAGGAAGTTGAGCAATCAGTTTTTCAAAAAGAGGTGAAACGATATCCCAACATTTAGGTTCTGCATCAATGATACCCAGTAACCCGTCAGAATAGATGCCACTGTTTAACTTATAATTTGCATAATTGACCAAATCATCAGTATCACAAGCACCAGCCACATACTTTGCTATAAAGTAATTTTCGTTCTCTTCATTCATCTTAAATTTGAAAACTCAATCTTAAGTAACACTAACGCCAGCCTAACACGCAATGTGTTGGCGTGGTTTTTTGCGTTGTTTTGCCAATACCATGGCAACTAATCATTGTCGGAGTTTAGGCGTTTGTTATATGAAAACTACTTCTTTTTAAAGAGTTTTTCGACTAAATACCTTACATTATCAGATGCAATAAAAATAGCCTGAAATAATTGCACTGAGAATATACCGTAAATGCCTGCTACCCCAGCGGTATAAACAAGCCCATACTTAAAACCATAAAATGCACATAAGAATAAACTTGAAACGAATATAGCTGGCAGTGTATATAAATGAGGCTTGTTGTCGATAGTCATTACCGTCACTAAACCTAAAACGATGCATGAACACAACGAAATCATAAGTCCGATGTTTGATGAATCTATTTTAGATACTCCAATTACAATCCCGAGAATTGAACCAATGATAAGTGATTTGATTAGGTTACCGCGCATAAGCCCCTTTGCATATAACGAGACTGTAAAATAAATCTCGCAGCCAAATTTAATTGAGATTAATCAGATTAATCATGCCACCCATTTTTATGGCATGTGGTGTTGGGATAAAAGTGCCACTCATTGCCCGAGGTTATTTAGCTACATCCATGCGACCGAATATCAATAATAACTTGCAGTTATCAACCCCCTAGCAAAGAAGAGATTGAACCTCGAGTGCAAGCGCGGCCATGACGTCCATGACATGGACGTCATGGCCGAGCTTACAAGGATGTACTAGCAGCGTGTCATAGAAGTGTTTGCACTTGAGGTGATTTAGCCGTATCCATGCGAGCGCAATATAAACAATATCCTTTGTTCCTCCTCCACAAAGGGTATAACTACACTATTGGTTGAAACGCGGTTAATGAATCAAGCATGGTTGCATTGCCTAATCCTTGTCCTGGGGCAACTGAGGTAAATTGGCTTTGTTCGCCATGTAGAGCCATATAATTTAGCAATACGGTTTCTACCAACAAGTTAACGTTATTGGCCGACGGGGCTGACGCGGTATCAACGGATGCATCGCTGCGCATAAAACCAATTTGTTGTTTCCTGGCCATTTGGTCGGCGCTGCCACCCATTAGCTGTGGTTTGCCAGACGGATTGTAAACCAAAAAGAAAGACGCACCTGTTGATGAATTATCGCCAGTCCATTCGCCTTTACCGCGCCCTTCCATTGAGTCATCGATGCGACCATTACTGGCAACTGAGCCATCACTGAACACGTATAGCATTAACGGCATATTACGACGTGAAGCATATTCTAAACACGCGCCCATGCAGCGACCGGCTCGTAAGTCTCTTAACTCACCTGTGGCGCGCTCGCCAGTGTGATAGTCAAACCCCCCCATGGTGACCGTGCCCGCACCAGAAAAGCCATTAACCACTAACTTCATGATTGACGCGGTTTTTTGGAACTCAGACTCAGAGTCAAATTCATTAATCCCAAAAATGCCACCAGGACCGACAATATCAGGGTCTAACAATGGGTTTAATGTTGATGGGTCGCCAAAACGGTCGGCAAGGTCAGCACTTTTAACATAACCACAATTAACCAAATCTTTAATCACATCACCGCGGGTAACTTGCGTGTTCACTGCCGCCATTTTTTGCGCGCTAATACGTTGAATACTTTCCATCACGGCCACAGCATCACGTTGCGACAATAAACTGAATAAATCACCTACATCCACTAAACCCGTTACGTCTGAAGGGCGATCAATTTTAGTGGGACGTTTGCTTAAATCGATAAAGTTGGTGGGCGCCATTGAATTGCCGCCGGAATCTGAATTACGCGACCCCACTAACGGCATTAACGAACCGTTCGCCCCTGCTGCCGCGATGGCATACATAGGATTGTGTGGATTATTACCCGTGTCATTATCTGAGCGATTGGGGATCACAGCACCGTTGATACGTGATGCGGTATCAGATGATACTTTCTCTAAAATTCCGCGTAAAAAAGCCGAGTCAGAGTGAAACGCCAGCCCTAAATCAGTATTAATAAAATCAGACATTCCCGCATTGGGATTAGCAATTGACGGAGCCATATCACCAGGTAAACCCAGTTTGTTATAACCTGCCGTGGATAAGAAATCTTGCTGGCCACCTGCGCCGCCAACCAACACATTAGAACCCGCTATATTGGCACCACCGGCTAAATCGAAACTAATAAACGGAATTTTGCCCGCCCCTTGTACGCTTATGCCGCAAGAGTCTCTTAGTGCTTCAAGATCGGGTGATAGCGCCGCATGAGCATTGTTAGGGTTAGCAAACAGGCTAAATAACGATAAACCAGCAACTGCGGCGCCGCCTTTGTACAAGCCTGTCGAAATAAAATCTCGCCTAGTCATCGGCTTACTATGGTCAGCAAACAACAATGGACTGTCTGGATGAAGGTGCTTAGGTCTAGTCATTGTTGAATCCCTTTTGTGCCCGTATTACGGCTATATTCAGTTGCATGGGTTAATCGTGAAAACGTCAATCCAGCAACCGTTTGCCTTGACTGCTGTACGGTTGATGCTATCAATCGCTGTAAATATCGTTTCATACTGTCGCCCCTATTGCACTAGCATCACGGCACTGGCCAATACGGCAGCACAACTAGACTTAGCGATAGTACGGGTGCGCTCTGCAGTACAGGTGCCACTACAAACCGACAGACCGCTCACTAAGCTATCAAGTTCATTGTAAACCGAACTTTGACTTGGCTGACTGGCTAACGATAACGGCATAAGTTGGTTAATTAACGGGTTCAATAAATTGGCGCGCTCAGTGGTATTTAACGCCACACTAGGTACGGCAGTAAAGTCCACATCTGGGAACCAATTACTGCGAATCGTGTTGTCTTCAATCGCAGTATCACAATAGGCAATGGCAAGCTGGGTGATGCCCATTTGCTGCGCAGAGATAAAGGTTTCGATATTTTCAAGACTCGGTAATTGACGTTTAACTAACTGATAGGTGTTAAATACTTTAGTCGATTGTTGGTCAACGCCCGTGAGCATACTCATACTGTGATTGATTTCAGCAAAGTTACGCACACCGACTTGAGCCGATTGAGTGGTTGCTGGCACCTCGGCAGGGGTAACAAATACCCCAGGTAACACTACATTGGTGTGTTCGCCTAATTGTTCAAAGGTTAAGAAAAACTCATCCAGATTAGCCCCTTTTTCAAGGGCGATAATAGTACCCAATGCTGAGATAGAAAACGGCTCTGCAATCGTTTGCCCTGCCGATACTGATAAATCGAGATTCGCGTATGACTGGCCTTGAGCACTTTCTTTACCGTTAATACCGATACGTAAGCCTTTTAACGCAAAGCTGTCTGCTACTGGCGTACCGTCAATGTTCACAATGGCAGCATTACTAAACAAATAGCTGTAGTTATCAAACTGACTGACTTCAAACATGACGTAGGTATTGGGAAGATCAATTAAATGGCTAATCGAGAAAAGTAAAAAGAACTTTTCACCCACTCCAACATTATAATTTTGCTGTACTTGCTCAGGTGCGAGTACCCGATTATAAATGGCTAATAAGCGAATATCGCCTTGCCATACATGCTGGTTTGACGCTTCTCTACCCAAAATAAGCGCGAAGCTGTCGTCCCAATTGGCAAGTGGCGCAATGTCTTCATCGACCACATCAATCAATTGACCATTAACGTAAATACTGCGCCCAGTGGTGGCATTGTAAGTTATCACTACATGCTGCAATGTGGCTTGTAATACCTCTTCCGCGTCTGGTGTACTTAATGCTGGCTCGCCATTGGTACTAGATGCTTGAGTGCGCAGCATAAAGTCATAGTTATATTGAGTTTGGCCTAAGGTAAAATTACGTGCGCTGTCTCCCGCAGAATAGGTCACTATTCTGGCTGGACCTTCTTGAGTTACATTATTAGGTGTCACCCAAGCCTCAACAGAAAACTCACCTGTTGCGGTAATTAAATCATGCAGTTTTTTGCTGTTAGCGGTACTCGCTTGCGCTTTACCGTTAGTAAACGACAAGCCCCAACTGCCCAACCAATCTACATCACCGGTTAAGGTCAAATTAGCGGCTGGAGATATGCCTGAGGTGTCATAAGCAATGCTGCCCTCACCTGTTTTAAATTGATATAAAGCGATTACGTCAGTTTCAAAACGGCCACCACTTGAGGCGGTAATGCCATCGGTTAAACGTAATGACTTTGACACCACCATGTCTGGTGAAATCTCATCAAGTTCAATGCCATCACTGAGCGCCATAATGGCATCGCGCATTTCAATGCTATCGTCTACACAATTGCTCCAGCAGTTATGAAACTCCGAACCTAAACGCACCACAAGCCTTGATTGCGCTGGGTCGTCTAAGTTAATGACTCCTTTGGCGGCTTCATAAGCTTGGCTCACATCGGTGCTGGCAAAAAATGGCGACTGGGGAGATTGTGCTGCTTCATTATGGCAAGACACACAATATTGATTCACGATGGGATAAACGTGCTGACTGAATAAACTGCTGTCATCAGGGAAGTTTTTACTTGAACCTGGATCACGAATAACCGGTGCAGTCAGCTCAATAGTATTGACCGTACTAACACGCTCATCGGCCCATAACTTGATCCATTGGGTCATGGTTTCACCACAAGCTGAATCACTTGCGAGCCAACAATTGTGTCCACCAGCGACTTTACTGACTAAACGTGAAGCTTTAGGGTCGGTTAAGTCAACCAATGGATTCGTGGCAGCATAAGCATCGTTAACGTTATTTCGACTGGCAAAATAAGGCGCTTGATTACCTTCTGTATGGCACGCACCGCATTTGTCTTGGGTTGAGATGTTATCCCACAACGATGCTTTGTATTTTTGAATATCAGCCGTTGCTGCTGCAGGGCCGGTATACACGTCAGATTGTGGCGTTTGTTGCGCAGGCGGATTCTTTTCAACATCCCCGCCACCACAAGCAGAAAGCCCGATGAGTAATGAGGCAATAACAAGGCCTTTAGCCATTAAATATTTCACGGTTATTCTCCTATACAGTAGTTGCCAACTTCAGCAAAAACGCGCTTAAGTTGGTAAGAGTTCTGTTTAAAAGAAGCCGTAGTAGCACTAATTTGTGCAATATCAGCTTGGCTTTCTGCGTCTCGTAAACACACAGTTTTAAACACCTTTTTAACTTGGCATTGGGCAAAGGCATTACTGTTTGCCAGCTCTTGCCCTAATGATTTAGCCCCACTACCTTGACCAGACAAACTGTTATCCCAACCCAATTTTTGATTAGGGCCTTCGCGCCAGTAATTGTTCCATCTATCGTTTGGTGTGGCATAGCCAAAAGGAAAACTGGTTGAATTGATATGATACTTACCTTGCACTCGTGTGCCGGTGGCGGGGTCGGTTTGACCGCTGGTGTTGTAAGCTATTGCTCCAGCTTCACCCGTTGGATCTTGGTCACGGTTAAACTCATATTCATAAAAAGCAAACGCTTGCGCCAGTGGATCCATACCACTGTGACAACTTGAGCAGTTATTGATAAATAAACGGCTATCACCACCAGGACTGCGGCTGACATCTTGTCGAATACGATCGGTTGGGCGGGTGTTGTCTTTTAATGGCTCTAAATCGGTACACAAATGATTCATTAAGGTAAAACGAAACATCGCGCGGTTAGTGCCTAAATAGAAAAACTCTTTCGCAGCGGCGCGGCTAGTTAATACCCCTGCCGTTGCATCAGCAGGTAATCCATTCACACTCGATTGAGTGGTGCGCTCTAAACCATCTTTTAAATCAATAAATTGGTCTTCTAATGCCTGATAATGGTCATTATTGCTGCGATTGTAGCCGGGTAAATTTAAACTATTCTTACCCACATATACCATGTCGGCTTGCAGAATATCTCTAAAATCAACATCGTCTCTAACCGCACCAATCACAGTGGCTGAATAGTCATTTAACGGCGCAAAAATGTCTTGATCAATATTGGTCCACGGTGTGGCGAATAATTTCAACGTCGTAGAATAAAATGCCGGTGTTTCCATTGCGAGGTAGGCGGCTTCGATGGGTTTGCCGTCATCAAGTAATGCTGCCATATTTTGCAATGTGGTTTCGGAAGCTGGAACCCCAGCTATGCGGTCATGCAATTGTTTTGCTTGCTCTAAGCTGGCAGCAACCACATTGGCCGACAAAAGGCTCAATACACCAAGTGCTAATACACTCATAAACGGCTTAAAATGCATCGTTTTTCCATAATAAGATAATAAGCTGAAGCTTTTTACCGTACGAAGTCGTTGCTTCATACTGTCTCCTTGTTAGCACTTGACTGCCTGGTATTGAACTGAAATTGATATTTGGACATGATAAAAATCGAATGGTGCTGATTAAATCATTCAACAGCTCACATTAAAAGTTTTTATTTTGTTAATTTTTTTGACACTTGCAGCCAATAACTTGGCGCCAAAAAAGCGTCTTGCCGTGTCAAAATAAAGTATTCAAATATTTAATAAAAAATGTTGAAACACTGGGCCTAGAAAGCAATAATGTCAGCCGCAATAGGGTTTTGCTATGATACTCACAAAAATAATAAATCGTTAAGGAAAACAAATGAGGCCGACTTTGGGCTATAACATTATGATGTTTACGGTAATTACATTGTTATTGGGATGTAACACCGAAACAGCAATTAAAGATCAACAGCCTGATCCCGTTCTTGTTGAATATCCTGTGGCTTATATTGAGCGTAATTTAACTGCGGTCGATCAAAATCCTGCACAATTTGAAGATCTTAATCCAGGCCATTTTAATCCTGGCGCGCAACTGATCATTAAACGCAATGCCTTCGCTGATTCACCTGCGACGAATTTAACAGCCTCCTTATTTGCTGAAGATCAGTTGATTGATATTCGCGATTTGTCGGTGTCAGATGATGGTCAACAACTGCTTATGGCCATTCGCGCACCTGAAATCGACGGTGTTGACGACGATGAACAACCTAAATGGAACATCTGGCGTTATACGGTAGCAAGCCAAATCTTAGAACGAATCATCAGCAGTGACATAACGGCAGAGCAAGGCGATGATTTAATGCCGGCGTTTTTGCCCGATGGCAGAATTATATTTGCCTCAAGCAGGCAGCGTTTATCTCGGGCAATTTTGCTTGATGAAGGTAAACCACAATACACAGCATTAGATGAAAGCCGTGCTAATGAAACCTTTAACATCCATGTAATGGACCCAGACGGCAGCGCCATTAAGCAGTTAACCTTTAACTTAAGCCATGACTTTTACCCATTGGTTCTGCAAAGCGGAAAGATTTTATACAGCCGCTGGGATCGAATGGGCGTCGACCACGGAATTAACCTGTACCGTATGAATCCAGACGGAACAGAAAACGAATTAGTATTTGGCTGGCATTCGCATCAATTGACCCTTGACGGCCAAACCGAATCGATTGATTTTATCAAGCCACAACAATTAGCTAGCGGCGAAATATTGATGTTGCTTTCATCACAGGACGACACCAGGATTCAAAAACGTCCGGTGCTGATTAATATTGACGACTACATTGATGCCCAGCAAGCCACTGCCAATTCTGGCGCGCAAGGCGAAGCGATTACAGACGCCACGTTATCAGAATTTAACTTCTCATTTTCTGCCGCATTATCAGAAACAGGTAGAATCAATCATTTATACCCACTGCCCGATAACAGCCAGCGCTTTTTAATGAGTTGGGATTTGTGTCGTGTTGTTGTAAATGACATCGTCCGCGCCTGCGGTCAACTCACCGCGGAGCAACTCGCTGACGATAATCTGATTCAAGCCGATCCCTTATACGAGCTATGGCTACTCAACAATGCCAACAACACCCAACAATTGGTGGCCACAACAGCTCAAGGGACGGTGCTAACCGAATCGGTGGTGATGCAACCTAGCGCACAACCAAAAACCTTTATCGCGGACAAGGTCGTCGGCAACGAACTTGATTCACAGCTAAGTCAAGAATTGGCTGGTTCTATCCACATTCGCAGCGTATATGACTTTGATGGTATCGACACCACTGCCAACGTAGGTGGTATTAGCCGTTTAAGTGACCCATCGCAAACACCCGCAGCCAACTTACCGGCTCGCTTTTTACGGATTGTGCGTGGTGTTCCCATGCCACCCGACGATGTTAGAGACATTGCCAATACCGATTTTGGCCGCAGTAATAACCAACTCATGCGCGAAATTGTCGGTTATAGCCCAATTCAACCCGATGGTTCAGTCAAAATAAAAGTGCCTGCTAATGTCCCATTGGCCATCAGTGTGTTAGATATCAATGGTCAGCGTATTGGCGGACGCCACAATCAATGGATCACGTTAACTCCGGGTGAAACCCTAGAATGTACCGGCTGTCATACTGCTAACAGTCAACTGCCTCATGGCCGACTCGACGCCCAAGCCCCTAGCATTAATACCGGAGCCGCGGGTGGTTCTGCCTACCCTAATGCCACGAGTAATATCATTCCTGCGCAAGGACAAACCATGGCCGAAGCCAATGAAATGGTCAATGGCCTTGCCGAGCTTAGCGACAGTATTAAATATCAAGATATTTGGACTAACCCAGTATTGTCTGCCGTTAATCCAAATGTTGAATACAGTTACAGTAATTTGGCCACACCGGCGCCTAATGGCAGCGAATGCTTTGACAATTGGACGCCCTATTGCCGCATTCAAATCAATTATGTTGAACATATTCAACCGCTGTGGGACTTAGCTCGACCCGTTATAGACGCAACAACTCAAATAATCGTTGCCGATAACACTTGTACCAATTGCCATAATATCGTCGATGCCGATGGCGCGGCGCAAGTGCCTGCGGGACAGTTGTCGTTAATCAATTCACCTTCAAGCGATCAAGCTGCACACTTAACCTCATACCGTGAACTGTTTTTTAACGATGTTGAGCAAGAAGAAGTCGATGGTATTTTAATCGACAAATTAGTTGAAGTGCTTGATGCCGATGGCAACGTAGTTTATCAAGTAGACAGTAATGGTGAGCTTATTCTTGACGCTGACGGTAACCCTATCCCGGTGTTAACCACAGTCAATGTGCCGGCAATTTTATCGACTAATGGCGCGCGTTCAAGTAACACATTTTTTGAGGTGATGAATAACACCACCCATCAAAATATGCTGTCGGCCGATGAGCTCAAATTACTTAACGAATGGTTAGACATTGGCGCGCAATATTACAACACGCCATTTTACTCACAGGACTAACAAAGCATGCCACAAGCAAAACCATAGGTTTGCTTCATGACTTTGCGATAGGGAATTATGCAAACATATTTACGAAACACCTTTTTGCTACTGACAATACTGTGTTTAAGCCCCGTATTACAGGCCGACGACAACCCAAGTTTGCGGATCGATGTGCCCTTTATTGAGCTGCATTCAGGGCCAAGTGATGGCTATCCGGTGGTTTCAGTTATCGAGCAAAACGAAATGGTAACGGTGTTGCTTAAGCGAACGTCTTGGTTAAAAGTACTAAACAAACGTGGCGTTGAAGGCTGGTTTCATGAAGATAACCTAAAGGGTTTATCCCAAAATGGCCAAGCCATTGACGTTAACTTGATAACAGAACAAGACGTCATCAATCGCCAAATTGAAGCCGGTGTAATGTACGGCGATTTAGAAGGTGCCAACTTCTACAATATTTATGCGGGCTATGCATTTACCCCAGTATTTAGCGCTGAAATATCAGCAGGTAAAGCACTGGGGAGTATTTCAGACAGTGACGTATTTGAAGTCATGCTGTTTAGCCAACTTTTACCCGAGTTAATTGTCGTGCCATACATTGGCGTTGGCGCGGGGATCATTAATACCGAACCCCATAGTGTGTTAGCCGACACCGAAGCGCGCCGCAGCACCATAATGAGTGCGGCAGCTGGCATTAAATATCACCTTGCACGTAACTTTTTATTACGGGCCGAATATAAACTCTCGTTAGCCTTAACCGACCGAGATGAAAATGAAGAGATCCAAACATGGAAAATAGGATTCAGCGTATTTTTTTAGTGCCTTTGTTCACTGCTAGTACTTTAGCGTTGACCGCATTAATGCCAAGCTCAGCAGCATTTGCCGCAGACGATGCCCCTAATACCGTCAAAGCCGATGTAGAACGTCGCACTGTGCTTGATGATGTTATCGATACTGAAAACGTTGAAGTGGGTATTCAAGGCGGTATTTTGTCGATTGAAGATTTTGAATCAAACCCTTGGATAAGTGCGCATGTGGGTTACCACATCAGCGAACATTTTTATGTCAAAGCGCGTTATGCCCAAGCCAAAGCAGGTGAAACCAGTTTTGAAAAACTGTCTAACGCAGCGCCATTGCTAACTGATGCTGAGCGTGAGTTAACTTATTACGGCTTGAATATTGGTTATAACTTACTGCCTGGTGAGATCTTTTTCAGCAAAGACACAGTGTTTAACAGTGTGTTTTCGGTTGAACTGGGCGGCGGCAGTACCGAGTTTGCCGGTGACGAGCAATTTACCGTCAACCTGACTGCAAACTACCGAGTGTTTTTAACCGACTGGATTGCATGGGATTTAAGCATGAGTGATTACCTGTTTAATACCGAGGTCACTGGCGCATCTAAAACAACCCATAACCTGAATTTTGCTACGGGTGTGTCGTTCTATTTTTAATCCACCTCGATAGTGGTCGTTAAAAGAGACCATAGAATATTCGAGTAGCAAAAGTGAAAAACCAATAAGGAAATACAATGTTGTTCAGTCGATTTAGTGGTAAATGTCTTATTGCATTAGGTGCAATATTGTTGTCGATGCAGGTACAGGCGCTCACGCTTGGCCAAGCAGCACCCGACTTCACCTTAAAAAACCAGCAAGGGACTAACCTCAATTTAGCCGAGCAACGTGGCGAGATTATCTTGATCAACTTTTGGGCATCTTGGTGTGGACCATGCCGTAAAGAAATGCCGATTTTGCAAAAATTACAAGACAAGTATCAAGACCTCGGCGTTCAAGTCTGGGGCATTAATGTTGAACAAGAAAACCAAGCAGGCAAAGACTTTCTAGCCGATCTTGATTTACGTTTCCCAATATTTTTCGACCAAACCAATTCTTTGTCTAAGACCTATCAAGTTGAAGCCATGCCAACCACAGTGATTATTGATCGCGATGGTAATGTGCGCTTTGTATTTCAAGGCTATAAAGACGGCTTTGATAAAAAGTATGCTGCCGCTATTAAACAGCTGATTAGGGAGTAAATTGATGAAAAAAACCTTATCTCCTCGTATCACTGCTTTATCGCTTAATTGCATTGCGCTATTAAGCTTAATTACTTTGAGTGGCTGCACGAGTATGGGCATTGAGCCTTGGGTTAAACCTTACGAGCGTCAAAATTTAGCCGACCCCATCATGCGCTTAAATCGCCATCCAAGTGCCAGCATGCATATGGCTCACGTACTTGAAGGTCGTGAATCGGCCCGTGGCGCTGAAGGAACCGGAGGTGGTGGTTGTGGCTGTAACTAATTTGCTCAATAAAAGCATTAAGCTATTCACGGCATTACTTGTCAGTATGACGTGCTTGTCTGCCCAAGCTGCAGTGCTCGATCCTGATCGCGCTGACGTGTTGTATCACAGCTACGAAGGCGGCGGCATGACCATTGATGGCCCGTCAGTGTTACTCAGAAAAAAGACCTCTGAATCGGTCGCATTTACCGCATATTATTATTTAGACAGTATTTCATCCGCATCTGTGGACGTTATCAGCACTGCCAGTGCGTACACAGAAAAGCGTAACGAAGGACAATTTGGGGTTGAATACCTGCATGACAAAACCTTGATGTCGTTTAACCTGCGCCAAAGTGATGAAGATGATTATTTAGCCCAATCATTTAGCATCAATGTGTCACAAGACACCTTTGGCGATTTAACCAATTTAAATCTGGGTTTGTCTTATGGCGATAATGAGATTCGCCGCAATGGTGACGACCAGTTTGAAGAGCAAAGCGAGCAATATCGGATTCGCGCTGGCATCAATCAAGTATTAACCCGCAACCTTACCGCCAGCTTTAACGTTGAAGCGATAGCAGACAGCGGCTATTTAAATAACCCATACCGCACAGTGAGATACATAGACAACAGCGTTCCATCTGGTGTGGCTTATCAGGCAGAAGTGTACCCAGAAACCCGCAACTCGTTTGCAGCAAAGTTCTCGGCCAGTTACTTTTTACCTTATCGCGCAGCCTTGTTTTTTCATTACCGCCACTTTAACGACAGCTGGGAAATCACCGCCAGTGATGTAGAGCTTGGATATCGACATCCACTAGGCGACAGTATCGAATTAGAATTTAAAGTGCGTTATTACCAGCAAACTCAAGCTGAATTTTACAGTGACTTGTTTCCTTATCGCGACGCGCAAAACTACCTTGCACGCGACAAAGAACTCAGTGACTTTAGCGACATCACTTACGGGATAGGCATTACCTATCAATTACCCGCCTCGGTATCGTTTGGCGACACTCGTTCAGAAGCATCGCTGCAATGGGATTATATTGACTTTCAATACAATAACTTTAGAGACCCTACCGCAGATGGCGGAGTGGGCAACGAACCGTTTTATGGGTTCTCTGCCAATGTCATCCGCGCTTTTGTCAGCGTGTATTTTTAATTGTTCGCCCTAAATATTGATACTTTTAACAACGTAATTGCCAAGGCCATAACTATGACTACCGACCGTAAATGGGGTGCTTTTTTAACGCGGTTATTCGCAGCAACGTTACTGATTGCTGGTTTATTTGCATTACCAGCCCAAGCTGAAGATACCAAACAAGGCAATGGTGCATTAGCCAGCGAGCTTGAAGACATTAAAAGCCAAGTACTAAAACTCAATCGCGATCTATTTATTTTAGAAGAAGATTTATTGTTTCCTGCCAGCACCCAAATCGCGGTTTTTGTGTCGGTTGATGTGGGCCGATTTCTCAAACTCGACAGTGTTGAGTTAAAAATTGACGACAATAATGTTAGCGGTTTTTTATATACCGAACGTCAACGCAAAGCATTAGAGCAAGGTGGAATTCAGCGTATTTACCTGGGTAATCTTAAAATGGGCCCTCACCTGCTAACCGCAATATTTACTGGCAATGATGCCGAAGGTCGTACAGTGCAACGGGCCATTAGCCATAATTTTGATAAAACCGATGAAACAGTAATGATAGAACTCAAAGTCGAAGACAGTGAATCAAGCTATCGGGCTGATATCAAAGTCGAACAGTGGGTATTGTAAACAACAATGGCCGTTAACACTCAATCATTTAGCCTTATGCTAGCTCACATCAGTAACCAACTCACACGACGTTTCGGCTGTGCCGCCATGTTTTGCAGTTGCTTGGCACTCTTGCACATGACTGTTCTTCAAGCGGCAGACCTTCAAGCTGCAGAAAATGCTGTGAAGGACTCAATGGAGGCAACGGCAGCTAAAACAGACTTAGAAGATAAGTTTTACCGTCAATCATTGTACTTTTATTTTGCTGGCGATTATGGCGCAGCATTAAGACAAATTAGCCTCAACCGTCAACGCAAAGAGATCTATTCTGATCGCAGCCAATTGTTCGAAGCCGGACTACAAGTGTCGATTGGCTTGCACGAGCAAGCCACCCAAACCTTGGCACAATTTGAACAACAACAAGCAAATACTTCGACCCAAACCACAGCGAATAACAGTACTAATACCAATAGCAGCAAAACGAAGTCAGCCACATCGCCAACTGAATTATTATTAATCGCTTTGTTACAGCTCAGCGAACAACAAATTGAACACGGCGACATTGATACAGCCAAACTTACGCTAGGCAGAATTACCACATTACTGCCCGATTATGTCGAGCAGTATCATGTATTAAACCAATTAGCTTATTGGCCAGATACGCCGCCATTAACCGCGCAAGTACAGCAACAATCAACATCAGAAGATGACCAGCCACCAGCAAGTTCATCTGTCGCTTACATCGCCTTAAACCAGGCGTTGTTGCACATGAAGCAGCAACAATACAGTGCGGCACAACCTATATTAATTGAGCTTAAAAGCCAACAATGGCAGCCACCCAAGATTAATTTTTGGCAGCAAGTGTTTAACCCTTTTGTAGAGCCCGACATTTTTGACGATAACGATGAGTTATTGCCAGAAGTTAAAGACGCCTTGTTGCAACAACAGGCCATCAATGATTATGCAAAGTTACTGTTGGCACAGTTGTATGTCGCCAATAAACAATACGATTTAGCCTATAACGAACTGAGCGATTTTCCTGAGCAAAGTCCTTATGCTGAATCCGCTTTGTTTTTATTTGCCTACTCGGCCCAGCAACAACAGCACTATGACATGTCGTTTAAGTTGCTATCGCTATTGCAGCAGCAATACCCCTACTCAAATTTAGCCTGGCAAGCCGCGTTGTTAACTGCAAAACAAGTCAGTGAGCAGCAATCTTTAGCACAAGGATTAACCTTGTATCAGCAAGCTGAACAACTGTATTTACAAAAAATTGTCGAGATAAAAGGGTTTGCAGAAACAGTTAGCACCATTAGCAATGTCACCGACTTTGCCAGTAAGACAGTAGATCAACAAACACCTTCCTTGGCAACCAAGTCTGACGCGTTAGAGCTTATCCTTACCGAGCGTTTTAGCACTGATTCGCCTTGGCTAAAAAAAGCCTTAAATGATCCGCAATTAGCGACCGATTATCACACCTTATTAAGCCTTGATTTACTTAGCGACAATGTGCAAAAACAACAGATTAACAGTCAATGGTTAAAGGACACCTTAGCCCTCAACACCGAGCGCCAAGCCCGCGTCATTGAACAACAAAAACAGCTCGCCTACACAGAGATGATTAATACGCTAGACGAGCAAAAACAACGTATTGCTAAGATTATTCACCAAGCTGAAGCAGAGCAAAATGGGCAAGTGTTTGCCGACCCAAGCCAGCAACAGTGGATAGACCGTATTGATGCCAGCCAAGCCAGGTTAACTACATTGGCGACTCAACGTAATATCGACGACGAACAACAACGACTTGATAGGATTAAAGGGGTGTTGCAGTGGCAATTACAGCAAACATTGCCACAACGACTTTGGCAGCATAAAAAAAGCCTGAAGCAATTAACAACACAACTTGAACAGCTTGAACGACAAGCCAATCGATTTAGTGCATTGTCGAGTAACACCCGCTTGTTATCTGACTTTGAGTTACGTCAACAACAAACCCAAACCGACATTAACAGCACGAACGTTAATATTACCGGACTGCGTGATAAAACCGACCGAGATATTCGTGGCAAAATGAGCATTTTTACCCAGCAACAACAATATACGTTACAGCAACTACTGCTCACCACTCGCCACCAAATGGCCAATGTATTAGAACAAATGTCACAAGCAGACACTGCGCCAATCAATCCCTTCTCAGCAAACGAATCGGCGGTAAACAAATCGACTGAAAGTGATTCCACTGTAGTTGAGTCAGCTGCACAAGGAGCGCGCTAATGTCAGTATCGGCTTATTTATCAGGCGCATTAATCTTAATCAGTGGTATTGCATTATCGGGGTGCTTTAGCAGTGGCCAGGCTGATTATGCTCAACAAGCTAAACGCACTAGCTTAGGCGATTTGGCCAACAAACGCAGCAGCGAAACGGTGGCGAGTGTTGAAATGAGCCAAACTCAACGCAGTGCCAAGTTGGCTAATATTTATCAGCAATTGCTGACACTTGAACCCGATCCTGAAATCCGGACGCACGTTGAATATCGCTTAGCGCAAATCAATACCGAATCATTTGAAGCCCAGTCTTATGCAGACCTCGATGATGAGTCGCAACCAGACAGTCAAGTGCTAGCTCAGTTGACTCAAAACGATGCGGCACTGCAAAAATTAGTTAACGAATATCAACAATTATTACAGCGTTATCCGCAACGACCTGAAAACGAACACATACAATATCAATTAGCTAAAGCGCTCGATTTACAGGGTAAATTGGATGCGAGTTTGGCTGAAGTTGAATCATTACTGCGACACTATCCGCAGACAATGTATCTTGCCGAGCTTAACTTTAGACGCGGTGAAATCTATTACAACTTACAGAATTACTCTGCAGCCATTACAGCATATCAGCAAGTATTAACCGCTAATGATAATCAAAAATACCAACTGAACAGTTTATATATGCTCGGCTGGTCCGAATTTAAACTCAATCGACTTGCCAATGCCGACAAAGCATTCTTGCAAGTGTTTGAAGCCTTAGTGGCCGGCCAGCAAAGTAATCGTGATATTGCAAACTTAACCTCCGACAACTTTGCTTTTGAAAAGCTCGGCAGCCGCGCGCAAAATTTGGCGATTGATACTCAAAGAGTATTGAGCATTTCTTTAAGCCAACAACTGCAATCTCAGTCGTTAGTTTCCTTAGTTAACGCGAATCAATCCTTGCCGAATATCAACTTATATCAGCATGTATTATTTGCCAATTTGGCCCAATTTTTACTCGACAAAAAACTCGACTACGATGCAGAACTAACTTATCAGGCATACATCGATTTGGCGCCAGACAATATCTGGGCAGCTCGCTATTCGCTAAATTTGCTCGACCTTTATCAGCGTCAAGGCAAGTTTGCCGCCATGCATCAGCTGAAAAATGACTATGTTAATCAATATGGTCTTAGCAGCACTTTTTGGGTAAATGCCAGCACAGCGCAGCAAGCAGAGTTATTACCACAACTGCTTAGCTTTAGTGACGAGCATAGCCGCCGTTTGTATGCCGATGCACAAACTCAGCAAGGTGCACAACGAATTAGCGCTTTCGCACAGGCTGCCAGCGCATTAAACACCTATTTACAATTGGCCAAATTACCTCAAGCCAGCAAGTTACTCACTAAAGATATTCTTAATGACGAATACTTGTTTGCCGACGCCAATTTTGAAGCAAAACAATATCAGCAAGCCCTTGCCAGTTATTACGCCATTGCCTATGACACCACAGAAACGTCGGCAGCCTTGCGTAAGATACAACAGCAATCGGCTTACGCAACAACCGTCACCATACGCGAAATCATTTCGCAACATGATCAAAGCCAACAAGGTCAGAACCAACAAAAACAAAGTGGTCAAAGTAATACTGATGATTACAATAAACTCATTTCACAACGTAATCAGCTAGATAAAGACTTTATCAATCAGTATCCATCTGACGAGCGTGCCTTACAGCTCGCCAGTAACGCCGCCCAATATTCGTTTGATGCTAAAAACTACACCGGCCTTAAATACTTTACTGATTTTGTATTACAAGCCCACGACATTCACACGATCAATAATGCGGTAAGCTCAGTGCAAACTGCCACGCCGTTGTCAGACGTTGCCCGTAAACAAGTGCAGTTTGTCAGCCAGCTTTATGCCAATAGCTTGTATCAGCAAGAGCAATACGCGCAAGCTGAAGAGGGTTACATTTTAGCGCTGCAGTACACAGACAAGAGCACAGACTCATGGTCAGAAATGCGTAACCTGTTGGCTTCAAGCATTTATTTCCAAGCGCAAGCCGTTAAACAAACCGAGCCAGAATTAGCCGTAAGCCAGTTATTACGCGTTGCTCAAGCGGTGCCCGAATCAAAATATGCGGTTAATGCCGAACTCGATGCAGCAAACTTATTGCTTGAACAACAACGCTGGCAAGAAGCGGTCGACGTACTAAAACCGTTTCAGCAACGTTATCCAAACCATGAGTTTAGCGCGGTCATTCCAGCTAAATTAGCTCAATCCTATGAAGCTCTAGCCCAATGGGATTTAGCCGCCGAGCAGCTTTTGATCATTGTCGCCAATGAAAAGCCCGGCGCATTAAAGCGTGAAGCTCAATACACTGCGGCGGAGTATTATTTAAAAGCAGGCGATAACAGTAGCGCACTCAGCACCTTTAGAACTTATGCTAAAACCTACCCACAACCGTTTGATGTAGCACAAGAGGTTCGCTTTAAAATGAGTGAGTTTTACCGCCAAAGCGGTGAAGCTAATAAGCAATATTACTGGTTTAGACAAATCCTAAGCTTTGATCGCAAACAATTGCAGCAAGATGCGAATGCCATTCAAGCTCGTCAAATTGAACTTGCCTCTATCGCAGCATTTTCCTTGGGTGAAGCTGAACAACGCAGTTTTGCGGCAATTAAACTCAACGCACCGTTGCAAAAAAGCTTGAAGCGCAAACAAGATACGATGAAAAAAGCCATTGGTTATTATCAACAAGTGCTCGACTTTCAATTAGCCAAATACGTTCCTCATGCAACATATAACCTCGCTGAAATGTATCGCCAACTTGCAGCCGACATGATGAGCTCACAACGCCCTGGCGACTTAGATGAATTAGCCTTGGAAGAGTACGAGATTTTACTCGAAGAGCTGGCTTACCCGTTTGAAGAGAAAGCCATCGAAATTCACATCAGCAATACCCAAAGAGCATGGGATGATATTGTTGATCAATGGATTGAAAAAAGCTTTGAACGCTTGGCACAAATGTCCCCTGCCCTTTATCAAAAACAAGAGTTAACGCATGAGGTTATCGATGCTATCCATTAAGTCATTATTTACCTCATCGACACCGAAACTGGCACTATTCGCGCTAGTAAGCCTTATGCTGTTACCCGGTTGTAGTACGTCACCTAGCGGCACTTACGCCAACAAGCAAACCACTACGGACCCAAGCCTAAAGGGCATGGACAAAGACATTGTCGACTTAGTTAGCCTCAATACAAAAAGTGTCAATAACAGCACCAGTATCAGTGCTGGCTCAACAGATAACCGTAATGTGTATCTTGAACAAGCCTCACAGCGGTTAGCCGATGTGCCCACATCGGTATTGAGTCAATATCAGCAAGCCATTAGCCAAATGAAAAACCAGCAATGGCAAGCGGCGAATAGTTTGTTTGATAAAGTGATTGTTGCAGAGCCTCAATTGTCGGGCGCCTATGTCAATAAAGCCATCATAGCGATAAATCAGCAGCAATTAGATCAAGCCGATGCACTGCTCGCAAAAGCGATTGCGGTTAATAACAGCAATCCTTATGCGCACCAAATTAAAGCTAATATAGCAAGGGTACAAGGCCAGTATGCTCAGGCTGAGCAAGGTTATTTAACGGCGCTAACTCTGTGGCCTCAATACCCACAAGCACAATTAAATTTGGCGATTTTATTAGAGTTATATCGCGGTAAGTTGTTGCAAGCCCGCCAATACTACCTGGCGTATTTGGCTAACCAGCCAAATGATGAACAAGCCAAACATTGGCTCGCTGGCGTAGAAATAAAAATTCAACGCGCAGGGTTAACATTACCCGACAATGCTAATGGAGCAGGCTAAGATGACCATGCTAAAAGTGTTTCAAACAACGCGTTGTCTTGGCGCATTGCCGCTGTTTTTAGCCACTTGTTTACTGAGTGTCTCTGCTCAGGTGGTTGCCAATGATGACACTGAAAAGCAACAAGCGGTGAAACCTGCGAGCAACAAACCTGTCGTCATTCAAAGCCAAGTGACGGGCTCACAAGAGCAACCCAAAGTGCTTTATATTATGCCGTGGCAAGGGATCAATAATCCGATAGACATTAACAACGAAGGCATGCGACTGACGCTGCCTGAGTTTAGGCCTATCAATCCAAAAGTATTTCGACAACAAGTCAGGGATTTTGCTAGTAGCGCACAAGAAAAAGTTCAATAAACACCCTGTAACAAGCTTTTAAATAAGCTTTTAAATAAGCCATTAAATAAGCCATTAAATAAGCCATTAAATAAGCCATTAAATAAATAACATGCTAGCCAAAAACTGAGTAATACCTAACAAAAACAATTGAACACCTGTAGCCATTACCGCCAGGGTTCAATACGACAATAAAGAGAAGGAACATCACATGAGTTTTACCGACCATATCATTGCGTTTTTACAAAATGGCGGCACATTTATCTACCCTATCGCATTAGTTTTAGTGGTCGGTTTGGCCATTACCATTGAGCGCTGGTTATATTTAAGCTCTGCACATCGTAGTAATCAGCACGCTTTTGCACTGATTAAAAATGCCTTAAAAACAGGTGACATCAATACCATTAGTCAGCATGCACAAAACCATAAAGCGCCTGTGTTTGACGTGTTGCAGTCTGGTATTGCCCGTATATCAAGTGCAAGTCGCCGTGAAGACGTAGAATACGCCATGGAAGAAACCGTGATGGAATACATGTTACGCCTTGAAAAGCGTACGCCATTTATAGCAACGCTCGCTAACATCGCCACCTTATTGGGTCTATTAGGTACCATTATGGGCTTAATCGCAGCATTCTCGGCAGTGGCTAGCGCCGATCCAGCTGAAAAAGCCAACTTATTGTCTTCTAGTATTTCTGTTGCGATGAACACCACCGCATTTGGTTTGATTACCGCCATTCCGCTGATTTTATTTCACTCAAGCCTACAGACTAAAACGGCAACCATCGTTGACTCAATTGAAATGGCAGGCATCAAACTGCTCAATTCATTGTCATTTAACAAGCAAACGGATAACAACCGAGGCTAATGAGTATGAGACGCCGTCGTCGCCCTAATACCCAAGACGCAGAACTGGATATCACCTCATTCATGAATTTGATGATTGTGTTAGTGCCAGTACTCCTGTTGAGTTTGGTGTTCTCACAAGTGCGTATTTTAAATCTGCAATTGCCAGTATTGTCTGAAGCAGAACAAGCACAAGATGATCAAGAGCCCAAAATACTCGAACTAGTGATTACCCCTGCGCGCTTAGCACTAAACTACCCAGCAGGCATGTCACTTAAACAGTTTGAACTGACTGATAAAGGTTATGATTTCGCCGCATTGTCTGTTTATCTACAAGACTTAAAGCTGACATTTCAGCAACAAGGCATAGAAAAAAATGACATCGTATTGTTACTTGATCCTGCGGTTGACTATCAAACCATCGTGTCCGCCATGGACACGGTACGATCATTTAAAGCGGTAGTGGCAGCCAATTTGGTAGATGCGGAACTGTTTCCGATGATCTCATTAGGTGATGCTCCGGCCACTAATGACGCCGATGCTGCTCAGCCGATACAAGCCACTATTGGAAAACCAGTAGGAGCTAAGCCATGATGAAGCAATCGGCAAGAAGCCGCAGATTAGCTAAACACCACAAACGCTTAAAAGCTGGCAGTAAGCTCAACCTTGTTGCATTAATGGATATTTTTACCATTTTGGTGTTTTTCTTAATTGTGAATCAATCTGAAGTGCGAGTACTGCAAAATATCGAAAAAATCAGTTTGCCCGTGTCTGTTGCAGATGTACTGCCAGTTGAAAACCTGGTGATTACAGTGTTTACCGACACCGTATTAGTGCAAGAGCGCCCTATATGGCAAAAAGGTACTGATGAAATAGGCTTAACCGAACAACAAAATCCTGAGTTTATTAATGCCTTAACCAACGAATTGACCTATCAAGCCAGTAAACGCAGCGAGCTTAGCGAAACCGAGCAACAAAATGGCCGGGCAGTAACCATTATTGGCGATGCATCCACGCCTTATGTTGTTCTTAAGCAAATTATGGCTGCTTGTGCTGCAACCGGTTACCGAGATATTTCGTTGGCGGTTGAACAACAAGCAAAACAAGCTAATGGTGAGGGCTAATATGACAACAGCAACCTTACACCATCACCAAACCAATCAGAGCTTTAATGATTTAGGCGACTTATTTAAACCCAGCAAACAAGACAAACTGTTTAAACAGATTTTGTGGTTGTTGCTGTTAGTTTATGTCGTCTTTGCGGTCGTAGTACCCATGCTTGAACAAATTGAACTTCCACGTGAAGTAAAAGAGCAAGTACCACCGCAATTAGCCAAAATCATCTTGCAAGAAAAGCAATTACCGCCACCGGCCAAACCAGAAGAGAGGCCAGAGGTGAAACCGCCTGAGCCATTGCCTGAACCGGAGCCTGCACCACCAGAAGAAAAGGCACCCGAAAAGTCTGTTGAACAAGCTGTAAAGCCATCAATAGTTCAGCCGACGACGCGTGAAGCAGCAAAAGAGAAAGCCAGCACATCAGGCTTAGCGGCGATGAAAGATGAGCTTTTTTCAATGCGCGAAGCCTTTGATGTTAAACCCGCAGCGCAACGTAAACTTGACCAAACGACAGCACAAGAAGTCAAAGTAAAACGCGACTTGTTAGCTGGCGCGGCCAATAAGCAAACCGACAGTTTGGCCAAATCGACCATAAGCCAAACCGTTGCAGCAGAATCGTTAAGTGGCAACCAAACTCAACAAATACGTTTAGCAAAAGAAGAAGTATTAGCTACCCAAGGGGCCGTTTCTGAAAAAGCCAGTCAAGCTAGCCAAGGTGGGCAACGTTCTGAAGCGGCTCTTAGGCGTACATTGGAAGCCAATAAATCGCGGCTTTATTCGTTGTACAATCGCGCACTTCGAAAAGATCCTTTTTTAAAAGGCAAGGTGATGTTTGAAATTGTCATCCAACCCAATGGCAATATCAGCAAGGTAACGATTAAATCAAGTGAGCTCAATAACCCTAAGTTAGAGCGCCAATTAACCTTGGTATTACGTTCAATCAGCTTCCCAGCAGAAAAAGTTGCGCTAATGACCACCATCTGGGCAATCGACTTTTTCCCGAGTTGATGGGTATTAGATGTCGATTGATCAAAAAAACAGGTAATGAGACAACTCATTACCTATTTTTTATTTGGGGGAAAGTATCAAATGATTAACTGACAACATAATCGCCAAAACAAGGTAAATTCAGTGCAATTTTAGATCTAGAGATGCCTTGACCTATTTCTCAGATAATCATTTTTTACACCTCATATCTTGTTTTCAGTCTCGGGTGATTGTATCGGAGTGAAACCTCAGGTAATCTGCTTTGTGTTAAAAAAAGCATAAATGGATATTTAGACTAATTTTTTATCTTCTTTAAGTATGACTTAAGTAAGTATCGGTAAGTTTAAATGCGCTAAAGTCCCAATAGATTATTTGGAATTCCTGTCTAGATGACAAAAAAGATAACCACACATTTAGAATCTGGTCTATTTAAGGGTAAGCCTCGCCCAAAAACGGTCCAACACCGTAATGCGACGACAACACCTGAAATGCGTCAATTTATTCAGCAATCCGATTACAGCGTCAGTCAATTATCCAAAATCCTCAATATCAGCGAAGCTACAGTACGTAAGTGGCGTAAACGTGACTCAATCGATAACACCCCAAATACCCCGCACAAACTCAACACGACACTATCTCCGATGGAAGAGTACGTGATGCTGGGTTTGCGTTATCAATTAAAAATGCCTTTAGATAGGCTATTAAAAGTCACCCAAGAATTTATCAACCCCAATGTCTCTCGCTCCGGTCTTGCCCGCTGCTTAAAGCGTTTTGGGGTCTCTAAACTAGACGAATTTGACAGCCCTTTTGTGCCAGAAAAATTCTTCAATCAGCTGCCTATTACTCAAGGCGCCGATATTCAAACCTATACCGTTAACCCGCAGACATTAGCCGACACTTTAGCCCTGCCGAGTCCAGATCCAGACAACGTAGTGCAAGTAGTGTCGTTAAGTATTCCGCCTCAATTAACGAAGCAGCAAGCCTATTCTGTTTTGCTTGGAGTCGATTTTAAGTCTGACTGGGTTTACCTCGATATTTATCAAGACAGCCATACCCAAGCGAGTAATCGCTATATCACGCATGTCTTAAAGCACGGACCATTTCATTTACGTAAGTTATTGGTTCGCAATTATCACACTTTTCTTGCTCGATTTCCTGGAGCAGGTCAACCAGCCGCAGTATCCACTAGCACCATTGATGCAGCTGGATCCCAACACCAGATAACTGAACCTCAGTTATCAAACGGAGACTCATATGAGCCAATCCAGTAATAAAGATAAGCGTTTAAACAAACGCTTAAAAGACATGCCTGTCGCGATTGTCGGCATGGCGAGTATTTTTGCTAACTCACGTTACCTAAACAAGTTTTGGGATTTAATCAGCGAAAAAATTGATGCGATTATCGACGTTCCAGAAAGCCATTGGAATGCTGAAGATTACTACAATGCCGATAAATCAATGGCCGACAAAAGTTACTGTAAACGCGGTGGTTTTTTACCTGAAGTCGATTTCAATCCAATGGAATTTGGCTTGCCCCCTAATATCCTCGAACTAACAGACACCTCACAACTTTTATCGTTAGTGGTCGCCAAAGAAGTGCTAGCTGATGCAGGTATTGATGCACAGTACGATACCGATCGCATCGGTATTACACTAGGCGTCGGCGGTGGTCAAAAAATTAATCACAGTCTCAGCGGTCGCTTACAGTACCCAATACTCAAAAAAGTATTTAAAAATAGTGGTCTAAGTGATGAAGACACTGAGATGTTGATCAAAAAGTTTCAGGATCAATATATTCACTGGGAAGAGAACTCATTTCCAGGTTCACTCGGCAATGTGATTGCTGGGCGTATCGCTAACCGCTTTGATCTAGGCGGCATGAATTGCGTGGTTGACGCAGCTTGTGCAGGTTCTTTAGCGGCAATGCGCATGGCGATTACAGAGTTAGTTGAAGGCCGCAGTGACATGATGCTCACTGGTGGTGTGTGTACCGATAACTCGCCTTCTATGTACATGAGCTTTTCAAAAACACCGGCATTTACCACTAATGACACCATTCAACCTTTCGATATCGATTCTAAAGGTATGATGATTGGTGAAGGTATTGGCATGATGGCGCTTAAACGTCTTGATGATGCTGAGCGTGATGGTGACCGAATTTATGCTGTTATCAAAGGTATTGGCTCATCATCAGACGGTAAGTTTAAAAGTATCTACGCACCGCGCCCAGAAGGCCAGGCAAAAGCATTAAGACGCGCTTATGACGACGCAGGTTTTGCGCCGCACACTGTTGGCTTAATTGAAGCCCATGGTACTGGTACTGCAGCTGGTGATGTCGCAGAGTTCAATGGTTTAAAATCAGTGTTTGCCGACGGTAATGACACTCAACAGCACATTGCTCTTGGGTCAGTTAAATCACAAGTTGGCCACACTAAATCAACAGCAGGAACCGCTGGTGTGATTAAAGCAGCGCTGGCTTTGCATCATAAAGTGTTGCCACCGACCATTAACGTCAGTAAGCCGAATCCTAAATTAAACATTCAGGACTCGCCATTTTATTTAAATACCGAAACCCGTCCATGGTTACCAAGAGTCGACAATACACCGCGCCGCGCGGGTATTAGTGCCTTTGGTTTTGGCGGTACCAACTTCCACATTGTGTTGGAAGAATATCGTCAAGAACATGTTCGAGGCGATAAGTATCGTCAACGTTCAGTGCCACAAAGTCTATTGATCCATGCTGAAAACAAAGCCGCATTACAGGCTCAATTAACCGCACTGCAAAGTGAAATTAATGCTGTTGATACCACACAGCAAAATCGCCAAGAAATTGTATTAGCCGATTTTGGTAAACGTTTTGCCTTGAATACCATCGCCCCTAATGCGGCCCGTATAGGCTTAGTGGTTGCTTCATTAGCAGACTTAACCATTCAGCTGACTCAGGCGCTGGCGCAGTTAAGCTCAAATACTGCCGACAGCTGGCAGTTGCCTTCTGGCACCAGTTATCGCGCGGCTGCATTGATTCATCCTGAAGCGGCAAGCCATAAAGTGGCAGCACTATTTGCCGGACAAGGGGCGCAATATCTGAACATGGGCGCCGATTTAGCCTGTTTGTATCCAGAAATGCGTCAGCAACTGATGCAAGCAGATAAGGTGTTTGCCCAACATAAACAAACACCACTATCGCAAATTATGTACCCAAATCCTGCTTTTGAAGCCGAAGATATTGCCGCGCAACAGGCAGCATTAACCAATACCGCCAATGCCCAAAGTGCTATTGGTGCGGTGAGCATGGGCCAATATGCATTATTGACTCAAGCAGGTTTTAAAGCTGATATGGTTGCCGGCCATAGTTTTGGTGAACTGTCAGCATTATGTGCGGCAGGCGTTATTAGCCAAGCTGATTATTATCAATTGGCCTTTGCTCGTGGCCAAGCAATGGCGGCGACACCTAAAGATCAAGACGCTGGGGTAATGTACGCCATTATTATCCCCGCTCAATCTGTTGACAACGGTGTTGAAAAGCTTGAACAGTGCATTAGTGCATTTGAAGGCGTCAAGGTGGCTAATTACAATGCACCAACCCAATTGGTTATTGCAGGCCCAACAGCGTCATGTACCCTAGCGGCACAAGCAATCACTACTGAACTTGGTTTTAAAGCAATCGCCTTGCCGGTTTCTGGCGCGTTCCACACTCCATTAGTAGCCCATGCTCAACAACCTTTTGCTGCGGCAATCAATAAGATTAAATTTGCTAAGCCAAAACTAAGCCTTTATGCCAATGGCACAGGTAAAGCACATCCTAACGATGCTAAAGCAATCCAAGCAGCATTTAGTGAACATATGTTGCAATCGGTTCGTTTTAGCGAGCAACTAAACGCCATGTATGATGCGGGTGCTCGAGTATTTGTTGAGTTTGGCCCTAAAAACATCCTCCAAAAATTGGTGGAGGCTACCCTAGGCAATAAAGCAGAATCAGTCAGTGTAGTGAGCTTGAACCCAAATCCTAAAGGCAATAGTGACACTCAACTGCGCCAAGCGGCTTGTCAGCTTGCAGTATTAGGGGTGGCATTAACTGAGGTTGATCCGTATCAAGCGCCTATCGCTGAGCTTGCCAAAGTGTCACCGATGAACGTTAAGTTAACCGCGAGTAATTATATTAGTCCGGCCACTCAAGCCAAAATGCAAAAGTCATTGCAAACCGGCACCGTTACCAGCCAGACAGTGGAAGTGCCTGTCGAGAAAGTTGTGGAAAGAATTGTGGAAAAAGAAGTCATTAAAACTGAATATATTGAAGTGCCAGCAACATCCGCACCAGCTCAAGCGCCAGCATCTGCAACAGCGGCACCTTTAACGGCAACAGCTCCTATCGCTAAAGCTCAAGCAGTTAGCTCAAGTGTGTCAGCGTCGACCGATAGTATCGGTGCATTTTTTGCGGCGCAGCAACAAACCGCTGAATTACATCAGCAGTTTTTAGCCATACCACAGCAATATGGCGACACGTTTGCTCACCTGATGACAGCCCAAGCGCAAATGGCGTCATCGGGATTAGCCATTCCAGAAAGCTTGCAACGTTCGATGGAGATGTTCCACCAGCATCAAGCACAAACATTGCAAAGTCATACTCAATTCTTAACGTTGCAAGCACAAGCAAGCCAAGCTGCGTTAGCCATGTTGCAAGGGCAAACACCAATGCCAATGGCGGCTTCTGCACCTGTATCGCTACCTGCTGCATCAGTACAGCCTGCGTTTGTGCCGCAAAGCCAAGTTGCTCAAGCAGCAATACCTTCGCCAGTGGTAGCACCCGTTGCTCCAGCTTCAGCTCAGGTTCAAACAGCTCAAACAGCTCAAACAGCTCAAACCGCTCAAGCGGTTCAACCTCAACCGACAGCCAGTATACCTGTTCAAGCTCCTGTGGCTCAGCAAGTTAGCTCAGCAGCGGTTTCTGCACCAACAGCCGGACTAACACAGCAACAAGTGTTAGACACTATGCTCAATGTGGTCGCAGACAAAACCGGTTACCCAACAGAAATGCTTGAACTTGGCATGGACATGGAAGCAGACCTTGGTATTGACTCAATCAAGCGGGTAGAAATTCTCGGCACAGTCCAAGATGAGCTTCCAGGTTTACCAGAACTGAGCCCAGAAGATTTAGCCGAGTGTCGCACCCTGGGCGAAATCGTTAGCTACATGCAAACTAAACTGCCTGCGGCAAACACAACTACTATAGCGTCAACAGGATCAACATCGGTAGTTACTGCAGCACCAGCATCAACGGGCTTAACCGCTGAAAACGTTCAGCGCACCATGCTCGCTGTGGTTGCCGACAAAACCGGTTACCCAACTGAAATGCTTGAACTTGGCATGGACATGGAAGCAGACCTTGGTATTGACTCAATCAAACGTGTAGAAATTTTAGGCACAGTACAAGATGAGCTTCCAGGCTTACCTGAACTGAGCCCTGAAGATTTAGCTGAGTGTCGCACCTTGGGCGAAATCGTTAGCTACATGCAAACCAAATTACCAGCGGCCAACTCGGTTGCTGTAGCGTCAACGGGATCAACATCGGCAAATGCTGCTGCACCGGCAGCAACGGGCTTAACCGCTGAAAACGTCCAACGCACCATGTTAGCTGTAGTTGCCGATAAAACTGGTTACCCAACGGAAATGCTTGAACTGGGCATGGACATGGAAGCAGACCTTGGTATCGACTCAATTAAACGCGTTGAAATTCTCGGCACAGTGCAAGACGAGCTACCAGGTTTACCTGAACTGAACCCAGAAGATTTAGCCGAGTGTCGTACCTTGGGCGAAATCGTCAGCTACATGCAGACTAAACTGCCAGCAGTCAGCACTGCGGCTCCAGTAGCAACTGTATCTGCAACGTCAACAACGGGCTTGAGTGCTGATACAGTATTAAGCACCATGATGTCAGTAGTAGCCGACAAAACCGGTTACCCTGCAGAAATGCTTGAACTGAGCATGGACATGGAAGCCGACCTTGGTATCGACTCAATCAAACGTGTTGAAATTCTAGGCACAGTGCAAGACGAACTACCCAGTTTGCCTGAACTGAACCCAGAAGATTTAGCCGAGTGTCGTACCTTGGGCGAAATCGTCAGTTATATGCAAACAAAATTGCCTGCAACTAACACTGTGGCTCCAGTATCTGCACCTGCAACAACTGGCTTAAGTGCTGATACCGTATTAAGCACCATGATGTCAGTGGTAGCCAACAAAACCGGTTACCCTGCTGAAATGCTTGAACTGAGCATGGACATGGAAGCCGATTTAGGTATCGACTCAATCAAACGCGTTGAAATTCTAGGTACAGTGCAAGACGAACTACCAGGCTTACCTGAGCTGAACCCAGAAGATTTAGCCGAATGTCGCACCTTAGGTGAAATCGTCAGCTACATGCAAACCAAATTGCCTGCAGCAACCGCTATTGCGTCGGTCGCACCAGCATCAACTGCAAACAAGGCTGACGTTAACACCGCGGCATTACCGCCACACAGCGAGGTAGCGCTAAAAAAGTTACCAGCGGCGGATAAACTCGTAGATTGCTTTTCAACAGACTCTTGTATTGTCATCACAGACGATGGCCACAATGCAGGTTTACTGGCTGAAAAGCTAAATGCAAAGGGATTAACCGTCGCCGTTATTCGTAACCCACAAACCATTAGCGTGGCACATTCACCCTTAAGCAGCGATATTAAAAGCTATACGTTGAGCAGCATTGATGATGCCCAAATTGCACAAGTCATTGCCGATATTAAAGCCGATTTGGGCGCTGAACATGCCATTGCAGGCTTTATTCATTTACAGCCTCAAGCTACCGCTAACAGCAGCGAATTAATGTCGTGCACTGTTGCAGCAAAAGCCGCTGTCGACAACGCGTTTTTATGGGCTAAGCATCTTCATGCTGAATTTGCTAAACCAGCTCAAGGTTCGCGCTTATGCTACTTTACCGTGAGCCGTTTAGACGGCGGATTTGGTTATCTTGATAATACTCAGCTAGCAACAGCAGAGCTTAACCAAGCAGCCTTATCTGGTCTAAGCAAAACCCTAAGCCATGAATGGCCTCAGGTGTTTTGCCGCGCATTAGACATTGCCAACAACATTGATACAGCAAACTTTGCCGATGCCATCGTTGCTGAGTTATTTGATATCAATGGTGCCAATGCTAGCGCGGACCGCATTAATGAAGTGGGGATCAGTAATCAAGGTCGAGTAACCTTAGTTGCCGGCAACGCTAGCGAACAGTTTGCACCAGCAAGCCTAAACAAAAATGACACGATTTTGGTCACCGGCGGTGCAAAAGGCGTAACGTTTGAATGCGCCCTCACCTTAGCCAGACAATGCCAATCACATTTTGTGTTAGCAGGTCGTAGCCAACATTTTGGTAGCGACTTACCGGTTTGGGCGCAAGGCAAACAAGCTTCAGAATTAAAAGCCGCAGCCATCGCTTACATTCAATCTCAAGGCAACAAACCGACGCCAAAACAGATTGATGCACTCGTGTGGCCAATCAGCAGTAGCCTAGAAATCGATGCTGCGTTAAATGCGTTCAGCAAGGTCGGCGCCAGTGCTCAATATGTCTCGATGGATGTCAGCGACGCCAAAGCAGTAGCTGCCAGTCTTAACAGCCTAACGAATGCTAAGGGTGAATCATTAACCATTAATGGGGTTATTCACGGTGCGGGCGTGTTAGCCGATAAGCACATTCAAGATAAAACCTTGGATGAACTTAACCGCGTATACCACACCAAAGTGACTGGGCTTGCTAGCATTATTAATGCACTCGACCCACTACAAATTAAGCTTATTGCACTGTTTTCATCGGCGGCCGGTTTTTACGGTAATACCGGACAGAGTGATTACGCTATGTCGAATGAAATCCTTAATAAAACCGCACTGAAACTAGCGCACACCTTACCGCAAGCTAAAGTGATGAGTTTTAATTGGGGCCCTTGGGATGGCGGTATGGTCAGTTCAGCATTAAAGAAAATGTTTGTTGAACGTGGCGTTTACGTTATTCCACTACAAGCGGGTGCCGAGCTATTTGCTCACAGTTTATTAAGCCCACAAGGAGCACAACTGCTCATTGGCTCTGATATGCAAGGTTCATCAGAGCAAGACAACGCTGTAAAAAAGCTTAATGCGGACGCTTTGCTTATTGCCAAGGGTTCGCTGACATTTGCTACTAATACACTTGTGACTAAAGCATTTACGGCTAACGCAGTTACGACTGAGGCCGTTACGACTAAGACATCGGCTGCTGATGTTATCAGTCAGACGGTGACTCGAGTATTAACCCCGGCTGAAATGCCTTTTGTTAGCGATCATTGTATTGCTGGCAATTCGGTATTGCCGACGGTATGCGCCATGCAATGGATGCGTGATGCGGCAGAAACCTTATGTCATGTGCCTGTCAGTATTGCTGAATACAAATTGCTTAAAGGGGTTATTTTTGACACCAATGAGCCACATTTGTTGCAACTGGAACTAACGCACACTGACGCGGGGATCAGCGCGCTGATCTCCTCTCGTTTGGTAAACGATCCTAGCGCAGTCATGAAACCGCAATACCAAGCTCAATTGGTGATCAATAAAGCAATATTGGCAACTGATGTTGCTAAACCCACTGTTGGCGACAGCAGTTTGGCTCAATGGGCTAACATGGCACCATTGTATTCAGGCGCTGAACTGTATCAAAACGGAACCTTGTTTCATGGCCCGCGTTTGCAAGGCATTAAGCAAGTGTTGGCATTTGATGATGCTCAGCTCTTGTGTCAGGTTCAATTGCCGAGCATTAATGCTAACGATTGCCAAGGTTTTATACCGTCATCGGCATTAGGTGGTAGCCAAGTTTTCGCGGAAGATTTGCTACTACAAGCCATGCTGGTATGGGCAAGACTGAAATACGATGCCGCAAGTTTACCGTCAACAACCGGTGAGTGTGTTACGGCTTGGCCATTTGCAAATGGTGATAAAGGTTATATTCAACTTGATGTGGTTAAGCACAGCGGAAGAATGCTAGTGGCTAACGTGAGTTTATATCATCAAGACGGCCGCCTGAGTTGCCAAATGCTCAATGCTAAAGTGACCATTAGTAAGAGTTTGAATGGGGCATTTATTCCACATCAAGCATCTGCTGAACTTTCACACAAGGACACAGTGTGACAGCCACAGATAACATGGCGCTAAAATCCATTAGTGAGCGTATTTTGCAGCAACAAACCAAGCCAATGCGCTTGGCTTTGTTGCTGAGAAAACCCAATGTCGACTCGGTTAATGAGCACAAGGTTGCGATTGATACTCAGCATAGCGACGGTTTTGAACTGGCGTTATTACACAGCATAGAGCGGCTATCATCCACTACAGATGAAATGATCAATATTGCCGATCGGTTGTGGATAATGCCGGGGCTACTTGCCGCGAAAAATAGCGTCAATGCGCACGCTTATCTCAATGGTGTTGCACTTGGTAGCAATCAGGCTGAAGCAATAACACTGGCGCTGAATCATGCAAAACGTTTACATACTCAACCGCAGATTGTCGCGTTAGATGGCAGCGTAAAATCCAATACTGCTAATAATGCACAAACCGCATTGGCCGCAATGACCGCCCTAGTAGAGTCTATCGCCAGTCGCTGTATACCAACACAGGACAAGGTCAACAGCCAGTATTGGTTTAGCCCACTTCACCAAAGTCGAGTTGCAGCTTTATGTTACCCAAGTGCCAACGGTGTTCAGGCAATGATCTTGACCCAAGGACGTGCATTAGTCGCCTCAAAGCAATTGGTTAACCCCCAACGTTTATGGCTGCCATTGTGTGCCACTTCATTGGTGCAACTGCACACTAAACTGATGGCTTTTTCTGCGCAGGTCAATTCGGCGACAGACGATGTCAGCTTACTAAAACTTATCAAAAGTACATTGGCCGATTATCAAACTGATGCCCCCCTAGCCTTAGTGTTAATGGCGCAGGATCGTAGCGGATTAATCGTAGAAGTTAGTGCGATGTTGGCAATGATGTCGACTCATCTAGAGCCTGACGTTAGCGATAAGCCGCCGATAGAATATAAAACCCCAGCTGGCAGTTGCTTCTATTCTGCACCGCTTGGTGATCATGGCTTGAGTTTTGTCTATCCCGGCGTAGGTACTGTGTATCCAAACATGCTCAGTCAAATGGGATTAGTGTTCCCCAATGTGTATGCCGAACTCGAAAGCCAAGGTGACATGCAGTCGATGTTACAGACAGAGTTTATTTACGCGGCAGATAAAAACCGTGCCACACAGATGAGCTTAAGCCAATTAGCCATTGCCGGTGTTGGCGCCAGTTATATTTTAACCAAGCTGTTGCAGCAAGAGTTTGCCATTGAGCCCAAATTTGCTTTGGGTTACTCCATGGGTGAAGCTGCCATGTGGGCGAGTTTAGATGTATGGCAAGCGCCACACACTATGATTGAAGCAACCCAAAACAGCAGTATCTTTACCCAAGATATCTCTGGAGAGCTTCGCTGTGTTCGCCAGCAATGGCAATTAACCGATGACGAACCCATTGTCTGGAACAGCTTTGTGACTCGAGCCAGTATTGATGAACTCACGCCCCATTTAACGGATTATCCACGCGTTTATATTGCCATTATTCAAGGTGATACCTGTGTTATCGCAGGTTGTGAATCCAGTTGTAAAGCATTGTTAAAGCAAGCAGGTAAACGTGGTATTACAGCCAATCGAATTACCGCAATGCATACGCCAGCCGCGCTAAATATTGTCGACGATGTACGCCAGTTTTATCAGCAACCGCTGCTGGAAAATTTACCCAAGCAATTGCAGTTTATCTCGGCGGCTCAAACAGCACCTGTCACGCTAGACTCGCACGCTATTGCACAATCGATTGCCGATACTTTTTGTCATCAGTTGGATTTTACTCAGTTAATCCACAATGCTCGAGAGCAAGGCTGCCGATTATTTGTTGAGGTAGGAGCCGATAGGCAAACCACCACCTTAATAGACAAAATCAATGCTCAGAGTGGTAAAACGTCCCCAGCGATGGCGATTGCTGTTAATGCCAAGGGCGGCGACGATGTCAGCAGTTTACTCAAGTGTTTGGGACAATTAATAGCGCATCGCGTGCCGATGTCATTAACGCCCTTTTTTCGCAGCCTTGACGATGCAATTAACTCATTATCTCAGCAGACGGCAATAGCCGGCGGCTCACCACTGTCTCGTTGCAGTGAAACATCATTAGAAGGAGAACCTCATTGAGTTCTCAAGCCACCCCTAAAATCGCCATTGTCGGTTTAGCCAATCAGTATCCCGACGCGGATACTCCGGCTAAATTTTGGCAAAACTTATTAGACAAAAAAGATTCGCGCAGCCAAATCAGTGCGAGCAAACTCAATGCTTCACCGAGTGACTACTTGGGTGTACAAGGCGAGTCGGACCGTTTTTATTGTGATAAAGGCGGCTATATTCAGGACTTTCAATTTAACCCTCAAGGTTATCGTATTGAACCCGACGCATTTACTGGTTTGGATGACAGTTTCTTGTGGGCAACCGACACAGCGCGAAATGCGTTAACTGATGCAGGTATTGACCTTAATCATAACGTGCTGCAGCGCACTGGTATTGTCATGGGCACCTTATCGTTCCCTACTGCCAAGTCTAACGAGCTATTTGTGCCGCTTTATCACAGCGCGGTCGAAAAAGCCTTACAGACTAAACTCCAACAGCCAAACTTTAATCTGCAATCGTTTAATCAAGCATCGCAAAGCAATACCGCAGAAAATGCCAATAACAATAATAATGTAGCGCCTAAAATCGTTAACTTGCGTAATGGTGCTGTTGCCCATAATGCCTCAAAAATCGTTGCCGATGCTTTAGGTTTGGGTGGTACGCAACTGAGTTTAGATGCCGCCTGCGCAAGTTCAGTTTACGCATTAAAATTAGCCTGCGACTACTTGCATACCGGCAAAGCAGACATGATGCTGGCTGGCGCGGTGTCGGGAGCCGATCCGTTCTTTATCAACATGGGCTTTTCGATATTTCATGCCTATCCCGACCACGGTATTTCCGCCCCATTTGATAGTAACAGTAAAGGCTTATTCGCTGGCGAAGGTGCGGGAGTATTAGTGCTCAAACGCCTTGAAGATGCCGAGCGTGATGGCGACCATATTTACGCTTTGGTCAGTGGCATTGGCTTGTCGAATGATGGTAAAGGCCAGTTTGTGTTAAGCCCAAACAGCAAAGGCCAAGTGCAAGCATTCGAGCGCGCTTATCGCGATGCAGCAGCAATCGATCCAAGTATCACCCCTGCCAGCATTGAAGTGATTGAATGTCATGCTACGGGGACACCATTAGGCGACAAAGTTGAATTAACCTCGATGGAGCGTTTTTTTGAAGACAAACTTCAAGGAAGCGCTACACCATTAATTGGTTCAGCAAAATCCAATTTAGGCCATTTACTCACCGCGGCAGGCATGCCTGGGATCATGAAAATGATTTTTGCGATGCGCCAAGGCGTGTTGCCACCGAGTATTAATATCAGCTCGCCTATCACTTCACCTAATGGCTTATTTGGCCAAGCAACCTTGCCAAATGCAGTGCTACCTTGGCCCGATAAAGTTGGCAATAAAGCCCGCCATGCTGGCGTATCAGTATTTGGTTTTGGCGGGTGTAACGCTCATTTATTGATTGAGTCGTATCAAGCTAAAACCGTCGCTGACAATACGCTGAATAATCATTCTCAAAATAATCATTCTCTAAATAATAATGCTCAAAATAATAACGCTCTGAACAATAGCATTCAAACTCGCAACACGACGCTAGTTGATGCAGAAACGCCAATGCACATTACCGGCATGGCGGCGCATTTTGGTCAATGCAGTAGTATTGATGCACTGGCGAAAAAAATCATCGCCAAACAAGCCATCTTTAGCACGCTACCCACTCAACGCTGGAAAGGCTTAGACAAACATCCTGAACTATTAGCCCAATATGGCATCACCCAAGTGCCGCAAGGCGCGTATATCGATCAGTTCGATTTTGATTTCTTGCGTTTTAAAGTGCCACCCAATGAAGATGATCGCCTAATATCGCAACAACTACTGTTGATCAAAGTCGCCGATGAAGCTATCGCCGATGCCAAGCTAACGCCAGGCAGCAAAGTCGCCGTGTTAGTTGCCATGGAAACCGAACTTGAACTTCATCAATTCCGTGGTCGAGTTAACTTACATAGCCAAATAACGCAAAGCCTTAACGCTCAAGGAATCCAATTATCTACAGCGGAATATGACAGTCTTGAAACCATTGCGATGGACAGTGTGCTCGACGCCGCTAAGCTTAACCAGTACACCAGCTTTATTGGTAATATTATGGCGTCGCGGATAGCCTCATTATGGGATTTCAACGGCCCAGCATTTACCATTTCTGCAGGCGAGCAATCAGTTAACCGCTGTATCGATGTGGCGCAAAACTTGTTTGCTTTAGGCTCGTTACAAGAGCCATTAGATGCAATCATTATTGCCGCTGTAGACCTGTCTGGCAGCATTGAAAATATGTTGTTCAATACCGCAAAACTTAACGCCAAAGGATTAAGTTCAACAGATTGGTTAGTGGGTGAAGGGGCTGGCGCACTCGTGCTGCAACAAACTAGTTCTGCACACACTCAGCTTGACAGCTATGCCAGTATCGACAGCGTTAACTTTACGCCATTGTCACAATTACCAACACAATTACCAGCCGAATTATCAGCAGATGTTGTTGAGTTAAACCAATCACCTGAATGTATATTATCGACTCAAGGTCAACAGTTTGCCCAAGGATTAACTGATGCTGCAATCGCGGTCAGCTCAGCGCCGTTATTGAGTAAAGCTCATGATATTCTCGGTCATACATTTGCTGCTTCTGGCATGGCCAGTTTGCTGCACGGTTTAGTGCAAACTCGTCACATCGATAAACCGTCTATCAATGCCAGTGTATTCACCAGCAGCGACAATCAATACTCACAAGTTAATCTGTCTGTTTCTGCGGCGCAACAACACGCATTGCACGCTAGACTGGGCAATAATTTAACTCAACAACTGGCTACGGGCAGTAAGTTAAGTTTAATTAAACAAGTCAGTTTAGGTGGTCGAGATATTTACCAACACATTATCGACAGCCCACTTGATGCGCTCGACAGTATTATCAATCAATGTGCAGATATCGCCCCAACTGTAGTCAACACCATTGAAAGTAAGCAACCAACTATTCGTGATAATAATCCTCTTAGCGTCAATAATAGCGAGAATATCGCCGAGCCTCTTATGTCAGAAAATATGCCCGATAAAACAATTCCAAAGCAACCAAGGGTTGCTAGTATGACAAATCATGCTATCCCACCTGCACATTTAACGGCATTTCAACAAAATCAGTGGTTAGCACAACAAGCGCATTTAGCTTATTTGGCCAGCAGAGATGCAGGCTTGAAAGTAGCCGACAGTTTATTACGATCTCAATTGGCTGGTTTTAGCCATCAGACAGCTGCGACTCAAGTCGCGTCTCCGGCTACTAATACTTATGCGGTTAATGCTGCAGTACAAACCGCGGTTAAGAGTGAAACCATTAGCCCTGCCAGGTTAATCCAACCTAATCATGCTTGTGTGCCCGCTTACACTGCACCTATTCCAGCGAATAAACCGTGTATTTGGAATTACGCTGATTTAGTTGAATATGCCGAAGGCGATATCGCTAAAGTATTTGGCTCAGATTACGCCATTATCGACAGTTACTCGCGCCGAGTTCGCTTACCGACAACAGATTATTTATTGGTGTCACGCGTCACTAAACTCGATGCCACCATGAATCAATACAAACCGTGTTCAATGACTACAGAATACGACATCCCCGTCGATGCGCCGTATTTAGTGGATGGTCAAATCCCTTGGGCTGTCGCGGTAGAATCGGGCCAGTGCGATTTAATGTTGATCAGTTATTTAGGTATCGACTTTGAAAACAAAGGCGAGCGGGTTTATCGCTTATTAGATTGTACTTTGACCTTCTTAGCCGATTTACCTCGTGGCGGCGACACACTGCGTTACGACATTAAAATCAATAACTTTGCCAGCAATGGCGACACGTTATTATTCTTTTTCTCTTACGAGTGTTTCGTAGGCGACAAGATGATCCTAAAAATGGATGGTGGCTGTGCGGGCTTCTTTACCGACCAAGAGCTGGCCGATGGTAAAGGGGTTATTCAAACTGAAGATGAAATAAAACATCGCCAACAAGTGCTCAACAATCCAAATAAACCAACCTTTACCCCATTACTCCACTGTAGCCAAACGGCATTTGATTATGGTCAAATCCATCATTTACTGACTGGTGATATTGGCAGCTGTTTTGGTGGCGACCATGTCGCGCACCAACTGCAAACTGGAATACAAAAATCGCTTTGTTTTGCCTCAGAAAAATTCTTAATGATTGAGCGAGTGAGTCAATTACAAACACAAGGTGGCGCGTGGGGCTTAGGCTTACTCGAAGGTCATAAACACATTGCGCCAGACCATTGGTATTTCCCTTGTCATTTCCAAGGCGACCAAGTGATGGCAGGCTCGTTAATGGCCGAAGGTTGTGGCCAGCTATTACAGTTCTTTATGATCCACATTGGCATGCATACTCTAGTAGAAAATGGCCGATTCCAACCGTTGGAAAATGCTTCGCAAAAAGTTCGTTGTCGTGGCCAAGTGTTACCACAAACGGCAGAGCTGACCTATCGCATGGAAGTGACTGAAATAGGTATTCATCCCCGTCCTTATGCCAAAGCCAATATTGATATTTTACTCAATGGTAAAGTCGTGGTCGATTTCCAAAACTTGGGTGTAATGATTAAAGAAGATGCCGAATGTACTCGTTATCCGCTTATCTCGTTAGACGCTAGCCCTGCCGTTGATTCAAACGCTAGCAGTAAAGTGATTGCTAACAAAGCCCCGTTAATGGCGCAAGTTCCAGATTTAAACGCCCCGAGTAACAAGGGCGTTATTCCACTAAAACACGTTGAAGCGCCCATAGTCAGTGCCGATTCAAAGTACGCTAATCGCGTGCCTGATACCGTGCCATTTACCCCATACCATATGTTTGAATTTGCTACTGGCGATATCGAAAAATGCTTTGGTCCTGACTTTAGTATTTACCGCGGACTTATCCCACCGCGCACACCTTGTGGCGATTTACAGTTAACCACCCGCGTGGTTGAAATTAATGGTAAACGCGGCGAATTGAAAAAGCCATCATCGTGTATCGCTGAATACGAAGTACCAGCAGATGCTTGGTACTTTGCTAAAAACAGCCACCAAGCGGTAATGCCTTATTCGGTGTTAATGGAAATTTCATTACAACCCAATGGCTTTATTTCTGGCTACATGGGCACCACCTTAGGCTTTCCTGGGCAAGAGCTATTTTTCCGTAACTTAGACGGTGGCGGAAAATTATTACGTCATGTGGATTTACGCGGCAAAACTATCGTCAATGATTCAAAGCTATTATCAACCGTCATTGCTGGCAGTAACATTATTCAAAGCTTCACCTTTGAGTTAAGTGTCGATAACGAGCCGTTTTACACCGGTAGTGCGGTATTTGGTTACTTTAAAGGTGATGCGCTCAAAAACCAGCTCGGCATAGATAATGGCAAAATTACTCAGCCATGGCATATTGATAATAACGTCGCGGCAGACATCAGCGTTAATTTATTGGATAAACAGTCACGGGTGTTTAATCCGCCAACTAGCCAACCGCATTATTGTTTAGCGGGCGGCCAGCTTAACTTTATCGACCAAGCCGAAATTGTTGAAGCTGGCGGCAAATACGGTAAAGGTTATCTTGCTGCGTCACGCACTATTGACCCAAGTGATTGGTTCTTCCAATTCCACTTCCATCAAGATCCGGTTATGCCCGGTTCATTAGGTGTTGAAGCCGTGATCGAGTTGATGCAAACTTACGCCATCAGTACAGACTTAGGTAAAGGTTTCACTAATCCAAAATTTGGCCAAATATTGTCGGATATTAAATGGAAATATCGCGGTCAAATTAACCCACTTAACAAACAAATGTCACTTGATGTACATATCAGTGCAGTAAAAGATGAAGACGGTAAACGCATCATAATAGGCGACGCAAACCTCAGTAAAGATGGTCTGCGTATTTATGAAGTCAAAGATATCGCCATCTGTATTGAAGAAGCTTAGGCCAAATAGGAATAATAATAATGACAACACAAGTGCATAACGAAAAGCTTTCTCCTTGGCCATGGCAAGTTAGCCAGCAACACGTCAGTTTTGAGCCTACTGGGATGGACAAAAAGCTTAAAGATTTATCACAAGCGTGTTATGTGGTTAACGACACGCAACAAGGCTTAGGCGTTGCTCAGCAAGCCCAAGTCGTAACCGATGCTATTACTGCAGCAAATGCACTGCCAGTCAGCGCATTTGCCCCTGCCCTTGGCACCCAAAGCTTAGGTGACAGTAATTTCCGCCGCGTGCATGGGGTAAAATTCGCCTATCATGCTGGCGCAATGGCCAATGGTATTTCTTCTGAAGAACTGGTTATTGCGTTAGGTCAGGCTGGTATTTTATGTTCATTTGGCGCAGCAGGGTTAATTCCATCTCGAGTTGAGCAAGCGATTAACCGCATTCAAGCCGCGCTGCCAAACGGGCCTTATGCGTTTAATTTAATCCACAGCCCAAGTGAACCCGCACTTGAACGTGGCAGTGTCGAGCTATTTTTAAAACACAAAGTGCGTACTGTTGAGGCATCTGCCTTTTTAGGCTTAACCCCACAAATTGTCTATTACCGCGCAGCAGGCTTAAGCCGTGACGCACACGGTGATGTGCAAATAGACAATAAAGTAATTGCGAAAATTAGCCGTACTGAAGTGGCGATTAAGTTTATGCAACCTGCGCCAGTTAAAATACTGCAACAGTTGGTGGATGAAGGTCTTATTAGCGCAGAACAAATGGAACTGGCTCAATTAGTGCCTATGGCTGATGATATTACTGCCGAAGCAGACTCTGGCGGTCATACAGACAATCGACCATTAGTCACTTTACTGCCGACTATTTTGGCATTAAAAGATCAAGTACAAGCACAGTACAAGTATAAAACCCCTATTCGGGTTGGTGCCGGTGGTGGTGTTGGCACGCCTGACGCAGCACTGGCGACTTTTCATATGGGCGCAGCCTACATTGTTACCGGTTCAATCAACCAGGCTTGTGTAGAAGCGGGAGCCAGCGAGCATACTCGCAAATTACTGGCCACCACCGAAATGGCCGATGTGACGATGGCACCTGCTGCCGATATGTTCGAAATGGGCGTTAAGCTGCAAGTCGTAAAACGTGGCACCTTATTTCCAATGCGCGCCAACAAGTTATACGAAATTTATACCCGCTATGACTCTATTGAAGCCATTCCAAGCGACGAGCGTGAAAAACTTGAAAAACAAGTATTCCGCTCAAGCCTGGATGATATTTGGGCTGGCACGGTAGCGCATTTTAATGAGCGCGATCCAAAGCAAATCGAGCGTGCTAAAGATAATCCTAAACGTAAAATGGCGCTGATTTTCCGTTGGTACTTAGGTCTGTCTAGCCGTTGGTCAAACACTGGTGAGCTTGGTCGCGAGATGGATTATCAAATCTGGGCTGGTCCGGCACTCGGCGCATTTAACGCATGGGCTAAAGGCAGTTATTTAGATGACTACACCCAGCGTCATGCAGTAGACTTAGCCAAACACTTAATGCATGGCGCAGCTTATTTGGCCCGAGTTAATTTATTAACAGCACAAGGTGTTAGCCTTCCGGTAGCATTACAACGCTGGCGCCCAGTTGATCAAGTAAAGTGATCGACCAAGTGAATAGATTGATCTCGCTTTATTGCGAGCTCAACGAGATAGACAGGAACCGACATGAGCGATACACAGAAACTCGATTTTTCAGCGATTAATGAACCGACATTGGCATCCTTTAATCAACAAAAAAATCTGATAAAACGCATGCTCAAAGGCAACAGCGCAACTTGCAGCGACTGTAATAAACCACTAACACTGCAATTACCGCCTAATACTAAAAAGGCACCAAAAAACGCTAAAGCCCCAGGGATTTATTGCGCTAAAGGTTGCACTGATATCGAGCTAGACATGGAAGCCGTAGCGTTAATGCAATAGCATTAATAACCATTTAATGTCTTCATAAAAAAATGACCCTCTTTAGTAAGAGGGTCATTTTTTTCGAGTATTCTTTATTGCACGGCCTAACGTTATTTAGCCAGCCATTGCTTAACGATCTTTGGGTTACCACAAAGCTGTTCAATCGGTTTTTCCCCCGACAGCGCAGCCTCAAATACAGTAAATGGTACATTTGCCCATAAGCTCAACTCAAAGGTAGTATTTTCCGTCACCACGCCTACGCCTTTGGGTGTCCCTGTCATCACAATGTCACCATCATTTAAGCTCATAAACTCACTGACGGCGTTATAAATAGCGTGTGGCTGGTACATCATTAATTGCTGATGACCTAATTGCGTCACGGCATTATCAATGGTTAATTGAAAGCACCAATCTTTGATGTCTGGCGTTATAGCAATAAATTCGCTGAATAACGCCGAACCATCAAAAGCTTTAGAACGCTCCCACGGTAAGCCTTTAGTTTTTAAATTGGTTTGCAGCTCACGCTTAGTCATATCAAGCCCAACACCAACTGCACTAAACTGACCATTATTTACCATAAAGCATAATTCGGCTTCATAATGTAAAGGCTCACCTAAGTGACTACACAAAGTAGTGGTAATGGCTGAGTTTGGTTTAAGGAACACTACCATATCATCAGGAATTTCGTTACCGAGCTCGTCAATATGCTCAGCATAATTACGCCCAATACAAATGATTTTTGATGGCGAGACGAGGCGTACTTGGCCATTTGATTGCGTTAGCGAAACGGATTGTAAACTCACATTAACCTCGAATAATTGAAATAGTGATAAGAGTAATCCTTCTAACAATAAAGCGAATTATTTCAAAATAGAACAACGACTCTTTTTAAATCATACCCAAAGCATTATCGCTTGCCTATTAGATTGTGAATGGTTCAATGATATTGCTCATTAATCATAATCAATTGGCACACATGCTCAATACCTATTTGGATTGAAAAAGTAAAATATAACTATAAAAACAAAGGTATATTTCTATTTTCACACAATGCCATTTACATTATTTTAACAACCAACTACTCTAGAGTTTGTCACTATTAGACAAAAATCATGCTTGATTAAGTATTAATACAGTAAGAATGACGTCAAAAAAATAACAATATGAGAGACTAAATGACAATATTCGAATTGACAATCAAACAAAAAATAGCATTAGGATTTGCCTCAATTGGCTTATTACTGCTTGCTGGAAGTAGTTTTTTTTATCATTCCTTGAGTAAAATTCAAACAGCCAATATTAATATCGAAACGTTAGCAGTACCGGTACAAAACCAGTCAAATGCCTTACAAATTACCTTATTAAAAATGGCTAAAACCGGCAGTTTAGCTTATTCACAAATCGATAATGACAATATTGACCTCAGTTATAAGCAGTTCAAGCAATTGCAACTAGAGTTCAGAGAGGTATTAAAGACATTATCGGCAAAAGTTGCTGATCAACCCACAATGCTTCAGTCATTAACTCAAGCTCAAAAATCATACCAGCAGTACGAACAGCAATCGCACATCATGTTCGGCGCTAAACTTGAAATTGGACAAAACCGCGACAACTTCACTGCATTAAAAAAACAATTTGATGATGTTCGAATTAATGCCAGTAATAATATGATTGATTTAGAACTGATAGAAGCCCCTTCAGGCGAGCAGCAGTTATTAAACGAAGTCATTGGCGGCGGAGTACGCATCGACGATATGCTATTTACTCTGGGCAATACCATGACGGAACTTGGCCGATTAACCTCTGTTGATACCGTTAATATCCATAAACAAGATGTGGCCATGTTATTGGGTAATATTACGGTTAATGGCAACTACTTAACCCAACAAGCAGAGCCTTTGGGTGCAACTGCGCTATTTGTAGATTTTGACACTAACTTGCAAGCAATTAAAAACTTCACCGATAACCCCGGTAGCTTGTATCTCGCGCAACAAAATGTCGTCAATCAGCAGCGCTTAGCTGAGAATAGTAACCTGCAAGCCAACACCTTTTTTGATGCCACTAACAATCAGTTAGATCAATTAGTAAAGCTTGCGAACGAAAGGTTCCATCAATTACAAATGGTTGCGATTGATGAAGTAAGTACCGCACAAACTTTTGCTATTACAATGGCGGTGGTGTTTGTGTTAATGGCGATGTTTATCTATTACTTTACCTCAAAAGCCATGTTAGGCCCTCTACAAGCCATTAACAGTGCATTATCGCGCATTGCCAGCGGTGATTTATCTCGGAGATTAACCAAACGAAATAATGATGAATTTGGCGAGCTGATGGATAACATCAATAAACTGTCTGACGATCTAACTAATTTATTGCAAGCCATTAGCCGTGATGCACACTTGCTAGATGAATCCGCTCTTCGCTCGCAAGCGCAAAGCGAGACAATATCCCATTCGGCCGCCGGACAAATTAACAATATTAATCAAGCTAAACAGCTTGCAGAGCAAATACATCACAGTTCAAATCAGGTCAATGAGCAAGCTTCAGAATCAGAACAACATGTTAAATTAGCCTCTTCGCAAGGAGTACAAATAAAAACCATTGCTAATGATAACCGTTTCCGTATTGAAGCCTTATCAACCAGCTTGCGCGACTCAGTCGAGACTATGGCAAAGCTCAGTCAACACAGTGATAATATTGGTGGGATTTTAACCACCATCAGTGCGATTGCCGATCAAACTAATTTGTTGGCCTTAAATGCAGCTATTGAAGCTGCTAGGGCCGGTGAGCATGGGCGTGGATTTGCCGTTGTTGCTGATGAGGTGCGTTCATTAGCCTCTAGAACGCAATTAGCAACCGCCGAAATTCAAACCATGATTAGTGCCTTACAACAAGAAACAACCTATGCCGTGACAGCCATCTCACAAGGGCAAAGACAAGCCAGTGAATGTGTAGAACAAAGCCAGTCGTTGCATGATGCAATCGAACAAATAGAGGCGGCGCTTAGCACCATTAATGGCATGAGCCAAAGCATTACTCATGCAGCCAATGAACAAGTAAGCCATAGCCAACAAATAGAGCAAACGATGACTCAAACAGCCGATTCAGCAGAACAAAATGCCCATGAGTCAGCTTCAATGACACAGCAAAGCCAGCAATTAAATCAATTAGCTCACTCACTTACCACCTCTGTTGAACGCTTTAAACTCTAATCAGTAGCGTAATAAAATCTTTAATAAGAGACACAATAAAATAGGCCAGTAATCGCAATGATTTCTGGCCTATTTTGACGCTGTAAAAGATGCTGTGGTATATCGTCTATTTCTTACCTAAGGTCCCTACAGCAAAGCGCCTGATAATAGATCGAACCATTAACACTGACTGGCCCAATTCACTACTGTTATGTAGCGATTTTTCTGATGAAGCTTTAGTAATTTCTGCAGAATCAGCAATATCAATAATTTGCTGATTAATATGCTCAGCTACTGCACTCTGCTGCTCTACCGCCGCGGACATATCTAAAGTAAGTTGGGTGATTTGTTCAACGGATTGGTTAATCGACGCTAATGCATTACGTGTTTTATCAACAATTTCAACACCTTTACTGGCCGCTTGTTCACCACTAACCGACACTTGAACGGCATTACTGGCTCGCTTCGTTAATACGCTCACAATGCTGTGAATTCTGTCGGTGGATTCGCGGGTTTTCAGTGCTAGGGAGCGCACTTCATCTGCAACAACGCTAAAGCCACGACCTTGTTCTCCCGCCCTTGCTGCTTCAATCGCGGCATTTAAGGCCAACAAATTAGTTTGGTCGGCAATACTCGAAATCAGGCTGGCGGCTTGTCCTATCTCACTTGTAGATTCAGATAACTCGCGTACTGTTTTGGCGATATCCGCGACAGAGAGATTTAACTCATCAATAGATTGCTTAGCTTCATTAGCCAGTTGAGCCCCTGCATTAACATTGTCTAACGCTTCTTTTGCACTATAAGCATTACGTTCAACGTTCGCGGACACTTCTTGGATAGCAGTGGACATTTGGGTAATTGCCGAGGCAATTTGTTGTGTTGCTCCACTTTGTAAGCTCACCGCTTTAGCCGTTGACTCAGCCTCTATTTGGGTGTGTTCGACAATGCCATCTAATGATTTTGCAGCATCTTCAATCCGCGTCATCGCAGTACGACAACGGGCAACTTCGCAACCCAACGCTAATTTTGCCTGCGCTTTGGCGCCAAAGTCAGCAAAATAGGTTTCTGCAACAATGAGATCTGTAAACGAATTAGGATTAAGTTGGACCACTTCATACCAATCTTGTTGCTGTTTATAGCCCAACCATGCCGTTGATACTACAAGCGTGAATAACCCTATTGCACCAGGGAGAACGCCCCAAAATTCAGTTAATACAAGGGAAAAAATAAACATGGGTAACCAAGCCGGTAATAATTTAATGACTTGATGTTTTATTTTTGCATGAAGTGGTCTTGGTGACTTTTTAGCTTTTATTCTGGCATAAGCCGCTTCAGCACGGGCAATTTCGCTTGGTAATGCAGTCACCCTAACGGACTCGTAACCGGCGACTTTATTATTATCAAATACTGGCGTAACAAATGCACTAACCCAATAATAATCACCATTTTTACGGCGATTCTTAACCAGCCCCATCCACACTTTACCACTAGAGATACATGCCCACATATCCTTAAATACTTCACTTGGCATATCAGGATGACGCACAAGATTATGTGGCTTACCAATCAATTCATTTTTGTCGAAGCCGCTGACGTCAACAAAAGCATCATTGCAGTAGATAATATGACCGCGCAGATCGGTTCCTGAAATTAAACGAACATCATCATCGAAGTGGTACTGATTAAGGGTAATGGGTTGATTATTGCGCATAGGCACTGACATCCTTGTCTCGGTATAGTGAATAAGAAAACTCATTAATGCTATCTGTTACACCAAAGGTGCATAGACAGAACTTCCATTTAATAAGGTGGTTGAGAAATGTCATCACTAATGTGAGTGTGCCATATCCCTATTTATTATAAGTCATTATAGTTTGATATGTATTTGAAAATTGTCAATTAAATAATTAATTTAACCCTAATACTTACCACTCGCACAGTGATATAGATAAATTCTGCTAAGACGTTTCTCTCGATTTACCCAAGCGACTACCCAGGGCAGAGCTTAACAGGTTAACTGCAAAAGTGAGTTATTACTTAAGGGGATATAGTGGTGAAGGCTTAATATGTGAGGCAATGTATTGCCCCACATATTAATTTGACGCTCAAATGATCCAAGTCGTGCTCTCAATCAGCTAACAATATTCAATTTGAGCAGCAACAGGGCCATTTACACAAAACAAACATCAATGTACAAATGTATTAAGCGTATTCTTGCATAAAATCGTCAAGGTTATCGTTGATGATTTCTATCTCGTCACCGCTAAATTGCGCAATATGAAACAAGGCTTCGCCTTCATTGGTCACGGGAATATTACTGTTGCCAATAATAATTCCGTCTGTCGGCGCTAGCAATGGCAATGGTTCACCACCCAAAGGGTTAACGATATTGGCTAACACCTGCCCTTTAGAGACGCGCTCACCCAATTTAAGCTTAATATTTACTAATCCATCAGACTCACTACGGACCCAATAACTGCGGCTGGCATTGACGCTGGTACTTTTAGTTTTAATTTTGCCTTTAGTCATACTTAAACAGCGCATCACATTGATAACACCATTAACGCCAGATTTAATCGACATATCACTAAAGCGCAGTGCTTCACCTGCTTCATATAAAATACAAGGAATATTCAGGCTGTTGGCATAACCACGCATTGAACCCTCACGTGCTTTTGATGACATTATCACCGGAGCACCAAAGGCATTTGCCATGTCGAGCATCACTTCATCGTCGGTGTCACAACGGATCTGCGGTAAATTATCGCGATGGATAGCACCAGTATGCAAATCGACAATGTGGGTTGCACGTTTCACTAAAATACTGCTGAATAAATGGGCTAAACGACTCGCTAGCGCACCTTTAGCAGAGCCCGGAAAACAGCGATTTAAATCGCGACGATCCGGTAAATAACGAGATTGTTGAATAAAACCAAACACGTTAACGATGGGAACAATTAATAGGGTTCCCGTTAAGGTTTTAGCATTAACACGACCGAGCAAACGTCGACATATTTCAATGCCATTTAACTCATCACCATGGATTGCTGCACAAACCAATAAAACAGGTCCCGCTTTAGTGCCGTGAAACACTTCAACGTGCAAATCCATCGGTGTATCGTTATACAGTTTTGCTGCGGGCAATTTGACACTTTGTTGAGTGCCTGCCGCTACGCTAACATCACCGATAACAAACGGTTCATGCTTTTTTACCATTAACCAACACCTTTCGTTTTTGAACTGGTGGATTTAACGTTTTTCTCAATAAACTGAATGATTTTTTCAGCAACATCAATGCCGGTAGCTTTTTCAATACCTTCAAGACCAGGAGATGAGTTAACTTCCATCACTAATGGACCGTGTTTAGAACGTAAAATATCTACGCCAGCAACATTTAAACCCATTGTTTTAGCGGCACGTAACGCGGTTGAGCGCTCTTCAGGCGTTAATTTAACAATGCTAGCAGAACCACCACGGTGTAAATTAGAACGGAACTCGCCAGGTAATGCTTGGCGTTTCATCGCGGCAATCACTTTGTCACCAATAACAAAACAACGAATATCTGCACCACCGGCTTCTGCGATATATTCTTGCACCATGATATTAGCTTTTAGGCCCATAAAGGCTTCAATAACAGATTCAGCCGCTTTGCGAGTTTCAGCTAAGACAACACCAATACCTTGGGTTCCTTCAAGTAGCTTAATCACACAAGGGGCGCCACCGACCATGTCTAATAAATCGGGGATGTCTGCCGGTTTATTGGCAAAACCTGTTACTGGTAAACCAATATTTTTACGTGATAATAGTTGCAATGAACGTAACTTATCACGTGAGCGAGTAATCGCGACCGACTCATTTAATGGATGTGTTCCCATCATCTCAAACTGGCGCAATACCGCGGTGCCATAAAAGGTGACAGATGCGCCAATACGCGGAATAACCGCATCAAATTTTGGCAGTTCTTCACCGCGAACATGGATGCTAGGCGCATTCATGTTGATGTTCATATAACACTTTAATGGGTCAACAATATTGACAATATGACCACGAGCTTCAGCAGCTTCTTTTAACCGACTTGTCGAGTATAAATTCTTATTTCTCGACATTATTGCAATATGCATTTGTTATTCTCCTGCTAGAAATGATTCTGCTGAATTAACCAAAAAACGCCCTTCTAATGCGCGGCGTCCCAATAACATTCTAAATTTCATGTGATCTCTATTGGTTAACGTCAGTTCGATGTCAAAAAGTTGATCACCGATTAAGATCGGCGTTTTTATCACGTAGCGTTTCGTTACATGACCACCAGAGTCACTAACATCTCGGCGATCAAATACATGAAATTCACAGACGACTTCACGATCTGAACCTTGGTCAGGATGAAGCCAGACTCGAACCCATTTTTGGTTTTCTTTTTGAAACGGTTTTATTTTGAACGCATGTAAACAAGATGTTTTTGCGCCAGTATCCACTTTGATTTTGACTCTTTCGTTGCCAATATCAGGAAAAGTGCCCCATTCACGCCAACCCACAATACCGAGGGAATGTTCAGTCATGGTCTATCCTTTCTTGTAGAGGAATTATTCATTCCAAAGTGTTATCTTTCTATAAATTCAATATTTGAGCAGACGCCACAATTAAGTTTTTGATTGCACTGCTCAACGTATACGCTTTGTTAACCAAACGTTAACCGACAAAGTTTTTGTCAAAAATATAGCCTTCAAAACAATTTTAACACCAACACTTTATTTATATCAAACTAACATTAACAACATATCTAAAAAAAATTTCTATGTCAGTAAGTTACAACAACAACACGACCACACCTAAAGCGCCAAAAACTAACGTTTACCTTGTTTTTTAATACAAAAAATACAGAGTTAACATTTAAATGTTCAAATAACGTGCACAATATTAATGGCTTAAATCAACCCTAGCTATTTCACTCAGAGTAGACATTGTTTAACATGATAGCCAAATTATAACATTAATATCTGCATCGCTATTGTAAAAAAAAGGTACCGTCATGTTCAGTCAACATAGTTTCGATTTTTTAAACAGTCTAGCAGTTAACAACGATAGAGAATGGTTTAAAGCCAACCAACAGCAATACGAAGATCAAGTGAGAACGCCAGCTTTACAGTTTATAGAAGCCATGCAAGGGCCTATTTTAGCGATGTCGCCACGATTCATCGCCGTGGCTAAAAAAGTTGGCGGCAGTCTAATGCGTCCACAACGCGACAGTCGCTTTAGCAAAGATAAAACGCCTTATAAAACCAATGTCGGCATTCAGTTTAAACACTTTCAAGCCAAAGATGTCCATGCTCCGGGGTTTTATGTTCACATCGCTAATGATGAATGCTTCATTGCCGCGGGTATTTGGCACCCAGAATCAAAAGATCTCAATGCCATTCGTCATTGTATTGATGAAAACCCTAATGCTTATCAAAAAGCATTAACTCAACTATCACAAGCAGGATTTGAATTAACGGGAGATAGTTTAATTAGACCTCCACGAGGATTTGATAAACATCACCCAATGATTGCCGAGCTCAGGCGAAAAGACTTTATTGCCATCAAACCAATTAGTTCAGAACAAGTATGTCAGGCTGATTTTGTTGAATTTTGTGCACAAGAATATCAACATACCCGCGCGCTAATGGCCTATCTATGTTTTGCATTAGATTTAGACTTTTAGTGAGAGTGAATCATAACATCATCATAGAAGCGTCGTTTCGACGACGTGAATAAGCGTATTTAACCTGAACTCGGGATAAGGAATGAACTTAGCTATTTAAAATCAGCATGTTAACCAAGCTCACTTTTAAGCTTGTCATTTGTTATGCTAGCAAGGCGAATTGACGCGTCAATAGCTAGCCTATAGTAAGTCGATTCAACACAGTTAGCAGGACAAAGGGCTGTTTGAAAGGCGTTTATTATCCCGAGCTCAGGTTATTTAACACAGAACGCGGGTGATAACCTTTGAGAATTATTTATTATTACAAGATTGTCGCTAAGGTATGATGTCATTTTGGCCAACATAGTTTTAGCTCATCATTTAGATAAGCCGTGTTAAACTAGCAAGAAATAGTCCCCTGTACAGCATCGGTTATGTGCTGTGCGGCAATATCAGGTCAATTCATGAGTCATAATATTCCCGCCATGTCTAACGCAACCACATCAGACGAGACACATGCGCAAGAAATAGCTGCGACGACACCAGCACAAAAGCGAGCCCTAAGTTATTCAACCACTATTGAGACACTGTTTAATCAGGTTATGAGTACCAACATGCCTGCCGATCGAATCATTGGCCAATATTTTCGTGAACATAAAAAACATGGGTCAAAAGATAGGCGAGTGATCCGCGAAAGTTTGTTTGGTCTATTTCGCTGGTGGGGCTGGTTAAAGCAATTAAATTCAAGCCAAAAACACACTACATGGTTTCAACAGCTAAGCACATGCGCGATGTTGGAACAACATGAATGGAATGACGTTACTACTGCCTGGAATGACTTCGCAAGTTGGCCTCAAACCCGCCCGGACCAGGTTGAACTGATAAATACCCCTTCATTAAATGACAAATTAACCGCCTTTATTAATGTAAGTGGCATTGATACCTGTCAACTAACCCAGTTGTTACCACAATGGTTTTGGCAACTTTGCCCTATTGATGATGTTGATCAATATGCTGTTGTTAATGCAATGAGCAGTCGACCTCCGATCTGGGCTCGTGCACAAACATTATCAACAGAAAAAGTGATCGAATCTCTTCGACAAGCGGGCGTTGAAGCAAAAGCGAATAGTTACTTTTCTGATGCCATAAATTTAGGTCATAAAAGTATTAATCTAAATGAAATAAATGTTTATAAACAAGGTTATCTTGAAATCCAAGATTTAGCCTCGCAAGTAATTGGTCAAATTTGTCAACCAAGTAACCATGAAAAATGGTGGGATGCTTGTAGTGGTGCTGGCGGCAAAACACTGCAATTATATTCATTAATGTTGCAGCAAAGCTCTGCCTTAACGGGCAGTATTATTGCATCTGATATTCGAACTAAACCGTTGGAAGAGCTACGCAAGCGTGCCAAACGTGCAGGTTTTGATAATATTAGTGTTGCACCTTGGAAAGGCGACGTATTGCCCGTAGATGCGAATACCTTTGACGGAGTGTTAGTCGATGCACCCTGTAGCTGCATAGGTACTTGGCGTAGAAATCCAGATATGCGATGGCTTGATGATGCCAGTGCAGTAACAGATAAACCGATGCTACAGCTAGCCATTTTACGACGTAGCGCAGTGGCAGTAAAAGTAGGCGGTAAATTGGTTTATGCTACGTGCTCTTTATCACCTAGTGAAAATGAACAAATTGTAAAAGACTTTTTATCAGAAACATCCGAGTTTGAACTTGAACCGGTCATCCATCCCTTTACTGGGCAACCGTGTAATATGCTGACAATTTGGCCTCAGCAAGCCAACAGTGATGGCATGTTTGTCGCAAAAATGCGCCGCAAATAGTACGCCTAGCCGAAAGAGAATTAAAATTTCCCACTAAAAAGCCATCATATCGATGGCTTTTATTATTGCGAGCTAATGGTTAACGGGCTATTTTCGATGTAGGCGTAATATTAATTCAGCTTCTGCTTTAGGTAACTCACACTCTTGCATTAACTCTTCAATACCGGCCCCCAAACCCACCATTTTTACTGCCCTAGAATATAATTTGGCTTGAGGGTCTTGCTGGCTAGCTTCTTCCAACATGTCAAATTGCTTGGAGAGTTTTTTCTCTAATTCGACAACTCGCCTTCCTACACCAATAGTACCACTGCGCAATTCGTGTAGTTCACGTTTAACAGCTTCCCGCTGACGGTCGCTTTCTTTTACTAGCACTGTTAGGGCATTAACTTTAGTCTTTAATTTACTCGACTGTTTTTGTAAGTAAAGTACCAAACCAAGACATGCAATAACATACACTAAAGCCGCAATTAGAAATTCATCACCCATTAACATACCTTTGTTGCTTCAACCAAAAAAACAAAATTAAAGCCAAAACAAAAAGCCAACAGTAATTCGGTTGGCTTTTTTCATCAGATTACGATTAAATTTGTGTTAACTCTACCCACTCATCATCAGATAATAATTTATCCAAGTCGACTAGAATCAATAATTCGTTATCGCGGTTGCTTACGCCTTGAATATATTTAGCGCTTTCTTCAGTGCCCACATTCGGCGCGTTATCAATTTCTGAGCGACGTAAATAAACCACTTCAGCGACACTATCAACTAAAATCCCGATCACTTGTTTTTCAGCTTCAATAATAACCACTCGAGTAGAATCATCCAGTTCGGCTGATGGCAAACCAAAACGTGAACGAGTATCGATAACCGTTACCACGTTTCCGCGTAAGTTAATAATACCTAACACATAATCTGGTGCACCTGGTACAGGAGCAATTTCGGTGTAACGTAATATTTCTTGAACTTGCATTACGTTAATACCGTAGGTTTCATTATCTAGCTTAAATATAACCCATTGTAATACTAAATCGTCTTTAGCTGCAGTAGCCGCTGCTACACTTCTAGAATTGCTCATAGTTAACCTCGGTCAATCGAATCCTGACAACCTAAACCTGCATCAAGCATTTTGATTAATGCTTGAACATGTAAAATGCCACACATTTGTTGTTTTACTACCCCAGCAAGCCAAGGACGCTTACCCGGTTTCTCACGCCAATTGACGTGTGATTTATCTATTTTAACGGCGTTAACTAACGATTCGCACGTTAATCCCCACTGACTATCTTCAAGCATAACAAGATATTGATAATTTACTGTCTGTGCTAATTCTGGAGTATATTTTTCAGGCATCACCCACGCGCACGTATCAACCACATTTATTTTAGTATCTCGGTGGGTTTGCACCCCTTTAAACCAAGATGGCCTACCGATAAGATGGCTTATCTTCTCTATTTTTATAATCCCACCCAAACTCACCAATGGCACCGCGAGTGTTAACCCTGCTACATTGAAGAATAACACCTGAAATTCATCTTCAAGTAACTCTTGCAAATCATGAGTGATACTGGGCGGTTGGTGTCCAACCTGAGTCTGTGGCGCATTGTGCTCTTGCGTCGGCGAATTCTCTACCAACTGTTCATGCTTAATAATAGCGTCTTTTATATCAGCATGTGAACTTTCGTTATTGTTTATATCGACTAACGGCTTGATTTCTTTATTCGTTAATTCTGTTTGTTGTATTTTTGCACGACTAATGCCAACTTCAGGCTCAATATGAGTGATAGCCTGACGAACTCGTTCTGCACTGGCTTTAATCTGTTGCGTTAAATCGGTTTCTACTCTGGGTTTAGACACAGCAGATAATAATTTTTCAAGTGCCTGTTTATCGACACTGGTAGTTGGCTCTGCATATTGCCTAGCAATGACAGGAGAGGCTTTAGATGATGTTAGTTGTGAATAATGTGCCGATAACGTCATTTCAGCCGACATACGAGTCGGTTTGTCGTCGTTAATAATGGACACTTTATCGGTGATGTCATTAACGGAATTAACAGAAAGACTTGGTTTTACCTCAAGGCTTTGCTCAGTAATCGGTTTAGGCGATTCCTGTAATAAAAGACTGAAATAATCAAAAACAGTTTCATCAACCGATTTTGACATGAGTAAACTCCTGAGAAAATAAAAAATCCAGCAAACGATTATATGCTTTTACACCTCGGCTACTGGCTGAATAATGTGATGCGGGTAAATGAGCCAAACTTGCATCTCTAAATTTTGTATCTACAGGTATTACATCATTGGGCCACAGTGTTGAAGCATATTTATCCTGCAAAAATTGTAACGCTATTGGGGACGCTTTAGTGCGCTTGTCATACATTGTAGGTAATACGGTATAGCTATAACGGGTTTTCTTAGAACGCCCCATTATTTCCATGGTTTTCACCATACGTTCGAGTCCTTTTATCGCCAAAAACTCAGTCTGAACAGGAATAATAATGTGATGACTTGCTGCTAATGCATTAACCATTAACACCCCTAATACTGGCGGACAATCGATAATAGCAACATCATATTTATCTTCAAGCAATGACAATAAGTTACGTAACACCAACCCCATTCCTTCTTGATGACCTAGTGACCTATCAAGTGTCGCTAACGCCATATTAGCCGGAATGATATCAAGCCCTTCAATTTGAGTTGGAAGCACATTTTGTAAAATAAACTCTTGGGTCAGTGTTTGATGATTCAAAAAAACATCATAAAGCGAGCAAGGCACTTCGTCTGAATCAATACCTAAGTAATAGCCCAATGAAGCATGAGGATCGGTATCGATTATCAACACTCGTTGGCCACGTTTAACCAATGCTCCGGCTAAACTGGCTACTGTGGTGGTTTTACCTACCCCACCTTTTTGGTTAGCTACCGTCCATACTTTCAAAGAAGCCTCTCAACTCATTATAATGATATTGTTATGGTAAATTGACTACTGCTTGTGTTGTTTATCATCGCGGGTTGTTACACGGATGCCACCATTAGGTAAACGGATCACTTTAACCCCCTGAGCATCTTCTGACACTATGACTTCTTGATCATTTTGTTCAGCAGAAACATCAGTATCGTGCTCAACCTTATCAATATCAGTAAGCGGTGCATCATCTAAAGAACCCGGACCAAACAGCACACTTTGTGCTTGTTTTTTTCCTGCTGACGCTATGATTGCTTGAGTTTGTTCAGGATGTTGAGTTAACCAATTAGCAATATTCGCGGCCTGATCATCGGGTACCATCAATAACACTTGAGACGCCGTTAATCGTGCTACATCCTGCTCTAATAAAGTCACTTTTTGATCAGCGTCAATATATAAACCCGCTAATACTACTATGGCAATAAAGGACAAAAAAAATCCCAGTTTTTGCTTCGTCTGCAATGAGTATTCTGGCTTAGCCACGACTAGACTCTTTTAAAATAGCTTCAGCCATATTATCTAATGAAATAGAGTGAGTTGCGATACCGGTTGATGCTACAGCTTGAGGCATACCATATACCACGCAGCTTGCTTCATCCTGCGCCCAAATAGTGGCACCGACAGACTTTAACATTCTGGCACCTTCTCTACCGTCTGCGCCCATTCCCGTTAATACAACCGCTAAAACATCACCGCCAAAAGCTTTGGATGCTGATGCAAAAGTAATATCAACACACGGTTTATAGTTCATTTCTTGGGTTCCGGAAATGACTTTAAGTCTTCCAGAAATACCGCTTCGCTCAATCATGAGTTGCATGCCTCCAGGCGCTAAATAAGCACAACCAGGGCGCATGGCATCACCATTTTCGGCTTCTTTTACCTCAATTTTACACAAGGTATTTAAACGAGCTGCAAAGGCTGGAGTAAACGCCGCAGGCATATGCTGTATCAACACTATGGGATGAGGATAATTTGCAGGAAATGCAGTTAATACTTTCTGTAATGCTACTGGCCCACCGGTTGAAGTCCCGATGAGTAACAATTTATATTGCTTACCACTGGCCCGAATAGACGATATTGAAGACGTTGTCGGATTCGCGCTCTGACGATCTGCTAAGGTTGTGGATAAACTGGAACGAGTCGCTACAGGCGTTGTTGTGGAAGCTAAACGACTGCTTAGCGGACGACGAGGCGTGTTGATATCTGGAGCCACAATCGTTGAACGACGAGATTCTGGTGATGAAGCAGGTGTTAACGAACTTGGCCGATATATCCTACGTCGACCTAATGCTTTAATTCGTTGCTGTAACAAAAGAATCGCATCGTCTTTATTGGTTGCTATATCTTCAAAACGTTTTGGCAAAAAATCTAGTGCACCGGCTTCTAACGCATCAAGTGTCGCTTTAGCACCATCATGAGTTAACGATGAAAACATTAAAATGGGAGTAGGATTATTAGCCATAATTTCACGGACAGCAGTTATACCGTCCATCACAGGCATTTCAATATCCATCGTAATGACTTGAGGCTTTAACTTTGCAGCCATATCAACAGCTTCTTTGCCATTAACAGCAACGGCAACGACTTCGAGATCAGGATCTTGATTGACAATCTCACTGACTCGACGTCGAAAAAAGCTAGAATCATCTACAACTAGTACTTTTATGGCCATTTAATTCCTTAAATAATGGAACTTTTATTTTTATTTTATTTTTTTGCTTTTAGCGTAATGTTTTAGCAGTCCTGGCACATCTAAAATCAGTGCAATACCACCATCGGATGTAATTGTCGCACCCGCCATACCTGGGGTACCTTGTAACATACTGCCAAGCGGTTTAATGACCACTTCTTCTTGTCCAATCAATGCATCTACAACAAAACCAATTTGCATAGTGCCAAGCTGAACAATAACCACATGACCATGCTTCTTATCACCATGTTTAAAGGTTGATTTTTTACTGTGCAGCCAATGTTCTAGGTAAAATAATGGCACGGCCTTATTACGGAAAATCACCGTCAATTGACCATCGACTATATTGGTTTTTGTTAAATCTAAATTAAAGATTTCATTCACACTTGATAATGGTAGTGCAAAAACTTGATTAGACACATCAACCATCAATGTCGGCATAATAGCCAAGGTTAATGGCACTTTAATTTCGAGAACAGTACCCTTACCTTTCATTGAGTCAATATAAACAGTACCGTTAAGTTGGTTGATGCGGGTTTTCACCACATCCATGCCCACTCCACGGCCTGAAATATCTGAAATTTCAACTTTGGTTGAAAACCCTGGGGCAAAAATCAAATTGTAAGCTTCGTTATCGGTCATTCTCGAGGCGGCATCTTCATCAAGCACACCACGACTTATCGCAATTTGTTTTAGCTTCTCAGGGTCCATTCCCGCGCCATCATCCTCAATTTTAAGCAGGATGTGGTCACCTTCTTGGCTAGCCGATAAGGTAATGGTACCGGTTCGAGATTTACCGCTAGCTTCACGAGTTATCGGCATTTCGATACCGTGATCGACTGAGTTTCGAACCAAGTGGACTAAAGGATCGGCTAACGCTTCAACTAAGTTTTTATCAAGGTCGGTTTCTTCACCAATCATGATTAAATCAATTTCTTTATTTAAGGTACGGGCTAAATCACGAACAACACGCGGGAAACGACCAAAAACTTTCTTAATCGGTTGCATGCGGGTTTTCATCACCGCACCTTGTAAATCAGCCGTAACCAAATCCAGGTTTGCTAGCGCTTTGGACATCTCCTCGTCTTCACGATTAATGCCTAAACTAACCAATCGGTTACGCACTAACACTAACTCACCAACCATATTCATGATTTGATCTAAACGGGCAGTATCAACACGAACCGTTGTTTCACCTTGTGGGACAGACGCCGCTTTAGCAGGTGTTTTGTCTTTTACAGGTTCAACCTTTGGAGCAACTACAGGGACTGATGTCGCTACTGGTTTAACAACAGGAGCTGGGCTAACTTTTGCTGCTTGCACAGGAGCAACGGCTTTAGTAGGTTGAGCTGGAGGAGGCGTTTGCGATTTAGCAACTGGCGCAGTACCTTTTCCGTGTAATTCATCTAAAAGACGTTCAAATTCATCGTCGGTGATTTCATCAGAATCAACAAGGGGTTCAATAATAGGCGTTGCAGCAGGCTTAGTTGGAGCTGCAGGTTTGGTTTTAGCTTCAAATGAACCTGAGCCATGTAATTCATCTAATAATGCTTCAAACTCATCATCAGTGATTTCATCGCTACTACTTGCGGCAGGCTTTGAATCAATATTGTCTTTTTTTACTTCAGAAGGTTTAGCTGCAACAGGACTTTTACCCGGACCATGTAAGGCATCAAGCAACGCCTCAAATTCTGACTCATCAATGTCATCAATACTGCCAGTGTCAGATACTTCCGCTGAGGGAATGTTAATATCTTCGACATATTCAGGATCACTGAATTCAACAATATTTTCAATTGGTTCTGGCTCATCTGCCGACATTTCTGAAGGTAATGGCGCTCCTGAACTTAATAATTTGAGTTTAGCAAGTAATGCAGAATCAGCAGGGTCTTGTGATTCTCCCTGTTGAGTTTGAGCAAACATGGAATTAATCGCGTCGACCGCTTGCAAAATAATATCCATTAATTCTGCATTTACGCCACGTTTACCGGTGCGTAATAAATCGAACGTGTTTTCAGCTTCATGACACACGTCAACCATCGGTTTTAGACTTAAAAAACCAGCCCCACCTTTAACAGTATGGAATCCACGGAAAATAGCATTGAGTAAATCACTGTCATCAGGATTATTTTCAAGAGCAACTAGCTGCTCCTGTAGAAGCTCTAAAATCTCGCCAGCTTCAATTAAAAAGTCCTGGAGTATCTCTTCATCAACATCAAAAGACATTAAATTGACTCCTAATTAGAAACCCAGACTTGATAGCAGATCGTCTACTTCATCTTGACCTGTCACCACATCTTCACGCAGTTCAGCATGCATGATGGGACCTTCTGCTTCTATTTTATTTTCGTTTATAGTTGGCAATGATTCGGTAGTATGATCTCCGAATACCGTTAGCATTGAGACCAGATTACTTTCTACTTCACGAACTAAATCAATCACTCGACGGATCATTTGCCCCGTCAAATCTTGGAAGTCTTGCGCCATCAAAATTTCATTTAATAACTCGCGAAGACGATTAGAATCATTTTCACTATGTAACATAAACTGCTGAACATCATGACAAAGTGACTTAAACTCACCCATTTCTATGTCACGACGCATCAATTTATCCCACATTGGCGTCACTGATTGTATATTGCTAATGATGGTATCGGCCAAAGGTAGACATTCTTCAACTGCATCCATGGTTTTATTTGCAGCTTGTTCTGTCATGTCGATAACATAGTTCAATCTTTCTTTAGCATCTGGTATTTCGGTATTGGCTAATTCAGATAAACGGTTATCAACTTGAAAATCTTTTAGTGCACTATGGAGTTGTCGAGTTAGCTTACCGACTTCTTCAAAAAGCTCACGCTGCAATGGCGTTGCAAGCTCTCTGATCATTTCATCGGCTTTATCTTGTTGACCCAAGGTAAGCAATTCAACAAGTTCTTGGGCCTGTTCGAGAGTGATTAACCCCGATATTGATGCCTGCATGACTTATCCTTGCTTATGCGAGTCGTTCAAAGATTTTGTCTAACTTTTCTTTTAATGTAGCTGCGGTAAAAGGTTTTACGACATAACCATTTACACCGGCTTGCGCTGCAGCAATAATCTGTTCACGCTTAGCTTCTGCAGTTACCATTAGCACAGGTAAATGCTTTAACGAATCATCTGCACGGATTGCTCTAAGTAAATCAATACCTTGCATTCCAGGCATATTCCAGTCTGTTACCACAAAATCAAAATCGCCTTTTTGTAACATAGGTAGGGCTGTTGAGCCATCATCTGCTTCTTGGGTATTATTAAATCCCAAATCTCGCAACAAGTTCTTAATGATACGCCTCATTGTTGAAAAATCGTCAACAATAAGAATCTTCATATTCTTGTCCAAGGTTTCCTCCGGTGAGCTGACACTCGTTTGCTCTAGATAAGTTATTATTCTTGTGTCCAATGCTTGAGTTTCGCTTTTAATCTGAGCATTGCCTGACTTAATATCTGGCTTACTCGCGATTCGCTAACTTCAAGGATGGCACCGATTTCTTTTAAATTTAATGCTTCGTCGTAATACAACGACAACACTAATGCATCTCTTTCTGGCAATGTCTTAATTGCTTCAACCAATGCAGATTGGAATTGAATTTCAGCAAGCGAGTCAAAGGTTTCATCTGGCGTTTCGTTGTCTGTGATTAACACATCTTGCGACACACCAAGGTCTTCTATGCCTATGATTTTACCAACAGAAACATCATTTAAGATATGATGGTATTCATCGAGAGACATATCAAGTTTTTCAGCAATTTCTGTATCATTGGCATCTCTTCCAAGCAGTTGCCCCAATTCATCAATTGCATGTGCTACTAGACGATTATTACGATGAACTGAGCGCGGAACCCAGTCACCACGTCGAATTTCATCTATCATTGCACCACGAATTCTGATGCCTGCAAAGGTTTCAAACTTAGCCCCTTTACTGTTATCAAATTTAGATGAGGCCTCAAGTAACCCCATCATCCCAGCTTGTAATAAATCATCAAGTTGCACCGATGCTGGTAATCTTGCCAGCATATGATGAGCAATTCTTTTTACCAACGGTGCATACTGTTCAACAATAGACGTTTTGTTATCGAACTGAGTATACGCGGCGGCTTTATTCACTCGTTCTTCCTTCTTGTATCGGCTTACGTTGTACAAGACGTTCAACAAAAAACTCTAAATGACCACCTGGCTGTTGTGGAACTGGCCAAGTCATAATTTTATTGGCTAATCCATGATAAGCAATAGCTGAAGGCGACTTAGGATACGCTTCAACAACTAACTTTTGCTTACGAACAGCTTTACGTAAATTTTCATCGAATGGTATTGTTGCCACTAATTCTAAAGCAACATCTAAAAATCTATCCGTCACTTTACTGAGTTTAGCAAATAATTCCATACCTTCTCGTAAACTACGTACCATATTTGCCACAATTTTGAAGTGGAACACACCATGTTCACGACTTAAAATTTTAATCAGCGCATAAGCATCAGTAATTGATGTTGGTTCGTCGCAAACGACTATCAATACATCCTGTGATGCACGAGAAAAACTCAGCACCATGTCTGATATACCAGCAGCAGTATCCACAATTAAAATATCGAACTGAGTTCGCATTTCACTAAATGCACGGATAAGTCCAGCATGTTGTGCTGGCGACAACTCAACCATCGCTTGAGAACCCGATGTGGCAGGAACAATACCAATACCTTTAGGTCCACGAACAATGATGTCATCTAATTCGGCATCTCCGGACAAAACATGAGATAAATTTTTCTCAGCACGTATCCCAAGCATGACATCGACGTTGGCTAAACCTAAATCGGCATCAAGCACTAATACGCGTTTGCCTTTTTCAGCTAGTGCTACCGCAGTATTAATTGACACACTGGTTTTACCCACTCCGCCTTTACCACCGGATACGGCAATTACTTTAACTTTATCGTTATTTGGTTGATTCATCATACGTAAACCACTTGCTTGATCCCGAGTCATATCTTTACTCAAATGCATAGGCTGTGTCATTAGACCACACTGTGTCTTGTGACGATTGTTGTTCTGTTTCATTTAACGCCGCGAGAGCCTTTTTAGCCAACTCTAACGTATCTGCTACTTTCATGTCCTCAGGAACACGTTGACCGTCAGTAACATAGCTTAATGGTAACTCATTTTGAATCAATACGCTCAATGCACCTGCAATTGATATCGATTCATCTAACTTTGTTAAAATCGCACCCGCTAATGGAATTCGTTTAAAATGTTCTACAGCATCTTGTAACACACGACGTTGACCAGTCGCAGATAAGACTAAGTAGCTCCGAATTGGGATCCTACTATTTGCTGTTAAATTATCCAGTTGCTGATATAAGCGCATATCTCGCTGTCCCATACCTGCGGTATCAATTAATACTAACTTACGATTTCTAAATTGATATAAAATTTGTTCTAATTCGGTTAAATCATGTGCTTGCTTAACCGGACAGCCCATTATTTTGCCATAAGTCGCTAATTGCTCATAGGCACCAATACGATAATGGTCTGTGGTAATCAATGCTACCTGCTCTGGGCCATGATGGGCGGCAAAGCGAGCGGCTATTTTAGCTAAAGAAGTTGTCTTACCTACACCGGTTGGACCAACAAACGCCACAACACCACCACGTTTAACTATATCGTCGCCTTGATTGTCGAGTAAATTGGCTAAACTTTGTGGTAATGCTCTCACTAAATCGGCTGGGGTATAGTGTTGACTTAGCCCCGCTAGTTTAGCAGCAACGGCTGGAGAAAACTCTGCTGCAATCAATTTACTTTCTAGCATTGCGCCAACAGGATCGGTACGCTTTTTTTGATCTTTCATCAACGATGAAACTTGATGGGTCAATAAGTTACGCAATGAAGCCATTTCTTCGCGCAGAGCATCCATATCAGCAGATTGATTTTTATTGGTTTTTTTAGCTTGCTCTGGTGCCGCTTGCGATTGAAAAGTTGATGCTGGTTTAGCAGACTTTGCCCCTTGTAATTGGCGGGCCCATTCTGGTAAATCCGGTTCATCTTGGCTGACAGACATTTGTTGTGTCATGCGATTATGTTGTTTTTGAAGTAAGGCTTGTAAAGAGTCGGCCTCAGGAGGTGGGTTCACCTTTGATTGAGCTTTCATCACAGGCTTAGCGCCTAATGACACCCTATCGTCACTAACATCCATAAAACCGGTAGTCGGCGCTTGTGATGCGATGGCGGCTTTAGGTTCATCATAATCTACAGCAGCGACAATTTCGATTCCGCCAGTGACTTTTTTATTTGACATAATGACAGCGTCAGAACCTAAGGTTTCTTTTACTTGAGCCAATGCAGCGCGCATATCTTTGGCAAAAAATCGTTTAATTTTCACTTATGCACCTCTATAAACTGACGTTATCACTATTGGCCTACTGCAGAAACAATTCTAATTTGTTTCTCGTCCGGGATTTCCTGATATGAAATCACTCGTAAATTTGGAATAGTGTATTTAACAAATCTTGACAGCGTTGACCTAAGCATACCCGATGTCAATAAAATGGCTGGTTGCCCTACCATTTCTTGCTTCTGTGCAGCGTCTAATAATGACTGCTGCATACGCTCTGCAAGACCAGGTTCAATATTAGGTCCTTCACCGCCAGTCGCCTGCATAGATTTATGCAACATCTGTTCCAACTCTGGCGCCAATGTTATGACAGGGATTTCGAGTTCTGGTCCAGAGATTTCTTGTACGATCATACGTTTTAACGCTATACGCACTGCCGCCGTTAATACTTCAGTGTCATTGCTCTTAGTACCGTACTCTAATAGTGTCTGCACTATGGTGCGTAAATCTCGTACCGATACCCCTTCGTTAAGTAAGTTCTGCATCACTTTAACAACTGATCCCAGAGGCATGACATCTGGTACAAAACCATCCACTAATTTAGGAGAGTTCTTAGCAAGCATATCCATTAACTGCTGGACTTCTTCGTAACCTAATAACTTAGCAGCATTATTACTCAGTAACTGGCTTATGTGAGTCGCTACAACCGTTGCAGTATCAACGACGGTATAACCTAAAGTTTGTGCATGTTCACGTTGCTCTGGCGCTATCCAAACTGCCTCTAAACCAAAAGCTGGGTCGCGAGTTTCAATACCGTCTAGTTTACCGTAAACTTGGCCAGGATTAATGGCTAATTCACAATCATGCCTAACTTCAGCCTCACCCACTACGACACCCATTAACGAAATTCGATACGCATTGGGTGATAAGTCTAGATTGTCACGAATATGCACCGCTGGCACTAAAAAACCTAATTCTTGTGACAGTTTTTTACGTACGCCTTTGATCCTGCCTAATAATTCACCACTTTGAGACTTATCAACCAGCGGAATTAAGCGATATCCGACTTCAAGACCAATAGTATCAACATGGCGCACATCGTCCCAGCTTAAATCTTTAGGTTCTTTATCCTTGCTCTCAACCGGCCCTTTAGTTGCTAACGTTAGTGCAGCTTGCTTTTTGTCAACGTTACGCTTGTAAATAAAGTACGCAGCACCAGCGGTAATAAATGCAAATGTCAAAAACGCAACATGAGGCATACCAGGCACAATACCCATAATAAAGAGTAACCCAGCAGCAATGGCTAATGATTTATGACTGTCAAACATCTGACTGAACATCATTTGGCCCATATCGCCTGACTCGTTTTGACGCGTCACCATTAAGGCCGCGGCAATAGATAGCAATAAACCGGGAATTTGTGCAACTAAACCATCACCGATGGTCAGTAAGGTATAAATTTCAACCGCGCTAGAAAAGTCTAATCCATGCTGGATCATACCAATCACAAATCCACCAATCATATTGATGACTAGGATCATGATCCCTGCAATGGCATCACCTTTAACAAACTTTGAAGCACCGTCCATCGCACCGTAGAAATCGGCTTCACGAGTTACTTCAGCACGGCGGATCCGCGCCTGGTCTTGGGTTAATGTGCCAGCATTTAAATCAGCATCAATGGCCATTTGCTTACCCGGCATTGCATCTAAGGTAAAACGAGCACTCACCTCAGCAATACGCCCCGCACCTTTAGTTACTACTGCAAAGTTAATGATAATAAGGATAATAAACACCACTAAACCAACGGCATAATTGCCGCCAATAACCACAGAACCAAAAGCCTCAATGACTTTACCCGCAGCGGCACCACCATTATGACCTTCAAGCAATACAATACGGGTAGAGGCGACGTTTAGAGCGAGTCTTAGTAACGTTGCAATTAATAATACGGTAGGGAAAGCAGCAAAATCGAGTGGTCTGTCAGCATAAATAGCAACTAAGAGTACAACTAAAGCCAACGCAATATTGAATGAAAACAAAATATCTAGCAAAAAAGCAGGAATAGGTAAAACCACCATTCCTAACGCAGCAAGTACTAATAAAGGTGTTCCGATCCCTTTAAAAGTAGATACTTTCATTTGTTTCATTTGGCCAAAAGCTGCTTTTGCATCCATATTAAGATGAACCCTTTATGTCAGATCACGGCGTCAATGGACTGTTATTTGACGCGAATAAACATACAAGGCAAAAATTAAGCCATAAATGTTATCTATCTAAAATAGATTAGTTATTAGTGCTTTAAATCATCTGGTATGGGTTGTTTAAGCGGGATAGGTTTTGGCCTACGACCTTTACCTTTTTGATATTGCCTAAGCTGGAATACATAAGCCAAGACCTGCGCAACAGCAGTAAATAAGCCTTCTGGCACTTGTTGATCCACTTTAGTCGTGTGGTAAATAGCACGAGCCAACGGCGGGGCCGATACAATAGCAACGTTATGCTCTCGAGCTATTTCACGTATTCTAAAGGCTACGTCATCGACACCTTTAGCGATTAGAAAAGGGGCTGATGATCGGCTTACATCGTATTTAACTGCCACTGCATAATGTTCGGGGTTAACCACAATAACATCCGCATTAGGCACCTCGGTCATCATGCGTCGTTGCGCCATCTCCTGCTGCATTTGTCTTATGCGGCCTTTAACCTCAGGTTTACCTTCAGTGTCTTTATATTCGTCTTTGACTTCCTGCTTGGTCATTTTTAACTGTTTTTTGTGGTTCCAAATTTGAAATGGCACATCAATAATTACAATCAATAACATCGAGCTGCAGAGTAAGATGAACATCCAGATAAGCAAATCTAGAGCATGATAAACATTGCCCGGCAGGTGATCGCTGGACAGAGTCAAAATATCGTAGAAATAAAATTTTAATAAAAAATAAGCCGATAATGCTACCACCGAAAACTTAGCAATACCCTTAGTAAGCTCAACCAATGCCTGGGTGCCAAACATACGCTTAAAACCGTTCATGGGATTTAACTTACTGCCTTTAGGCATAAACGCTTTGACTGAAAAAGACATGCCACCTAGCACAATATTGCCTAGGAAAGACACAAACGCCAACAAAGCAATAAAGCTAATTAATGGCCCTGCGAGCTCATTGCCGACGACCCCCCACACACGGAACATGGAGTTAGTATCAAAAATCTGATCGCGCTCCATAGAAAATATCTGCTCCATAATGGTATAGAGGCTTTTGGCAATAGCCGGACCTGTCATCGAAAACCCAACAGATGCAGCAAGCAGTACCGCTGCGGTACCTAACTCTTTAGAGCGAGCGACTTGACCTTTTTCTCGAGCTTGTTCAAGTCGCCTTCCTGTGGGTTCTTCTGTGCGTTCTTGACCGCTGTCACTTTCTGCCATATGTGCCCCTTAAAATACCACTGAGCCATTAAGTTGACATTGAAGTTGCAAAACGTCACACATAAGTAACTGCGCAGCCATCCACACTTCATCAAAATGCGCCATGATAGGTGCTAACGTTAACCACAAAATCAACAAACCACTAACCATAGTGACCGGGAAGCCAATAGAGAAAATATTCAACTGAGGCGAGGCGCGAGTCATTACACCAAAAGATAAATTGATTAATAACAACGCCACAATAGCCGAAATCGACATAGTTAATGCAGAACCAAACATAAAGCTACCCCAATCAGCAAGCGCACGATAATTGGCGAGTGATATACCTTGATTTGAAATAGGAATAGTTTCAAAACTGGCCACCAACATCCGTATCATTAACAAATGGCCATCAACAGCTAAAAAGATAAGTGTAGCTAATAATAGGAAAAAGTTACTCACAACAGGCGTTTGCTCACCAGAACCGGGATCGACCATGGAGGCAAAACCTAAACTGGTTTGCATACCAATTATTTGCCCTGTTAATACAAATGTTTGCATCACCATTAAGGTCACAAATCCCATGGTGACGCCAATTAAAATTTGCTGAGCAATGACAAAAACAGAGCTCAAAGCCAGTAACTCGATATTTTCAATCGGGGGTAAAATAGGCGCAACAGCCATCGTTATCGCCACGGATAACATTAATCGAACTCGAGCAGGAGTCGTATTGGCGCCAAACACTACCATAACCATGAGCATGGATGAAATACGGAAAAACGGCAAAAGATATGCGGCAATTGTTTGACTGATTTCACCAAACAAAATATCCATGGCTTAACCTATTACTAATGGAATGAGATTCATCATCTCGATAAAAAAATCCATCATGGTTTGCACTAACCAATGACCTAAAAACATCAACGCGAATAGAGTCACCAATAAACGCGGTAAAAAGCTTAAGGTTTGTTCGTTAATAGATGTCGCGGCCTGAAATACCGCCACAATTAAACCGATGAATAAGCCAGGTAAAATAATCGCTGATACCATCAGCACAATAACTGACAGTGCTTCTCGAAAGATATCAATGAGCGATTCTGGAGACATAAATACGCGGCCTTATATTCCGAAACTATTCGCTAATGTGCCCATCACTAAGCCCCAACCATCGACGAGTACAAACAACATAATTTTAAATGGCAGTGACACAATCATCGGTGACAACATCATCATACCCATGGCCATTAGAATACTGGCAACGACCAAATCGAGTACTAAAAAAGGCACAAACAGCATAAAGCCAATTTGGAACGCCGTTTTAAGTTCACTGGTAATAAACGCTGGGATCACCACGCTCATTGGTGCTTGCTCAGGAGATTGAATGTCTTTGTAACCAGAAATTTCAATAAATGTTTGTAAGTCTGTGGTACGCACTTGCGATAGCATAAATGTTTTAATGGGTTCTTTACCAACATCATAAGCTTGCGTTAAGGTCATGGTTTCATTGATATAAGGCTCTACAGCTTCAGCATAAATCTTATCAAAAACCGGTGCCATAATAAAAAACGTCATGAACAAACTGATGCCGATCAATACCTGATTCGAGGGTGTTTGTTGTAAACCCAAAGCTTGTCTTAATATCGATAGCACCACAATGATGCGGGTAAATGAAGTGAGCATTATGACCATTGCAGGAATAAAACTCATTGCTGTCATCAGCAATAAAATCTGCATTGTTACCGAATATTCAGTTGTTCCGTCTGCAGCTGTTGTAACCGTTAACGCAGGTAACACCCCATCTTGAGCCAGTGCTGAAGGCGATAAAACCATTGCCACTAGCGCCATCATCGCCAATACCAATGCTGTTGTGTACTTATTCATTATTGCTGTTCCTTGGCTTGTTTTAGACGGCTAGCAAACGAAGAAATGGGAACGTCGACGGGGGTGGCTAACTTATCAATCAGATTAATCTGTTGCGAGGTTACACCAAGTAGATATTGCTGGCCATTGACCTCCACCAATACCACTTTTTCACGTTGACCGATGGGAGTTACTGCAATCGTTTTAATCACACCGCCATTAGATGGCACTAACTTAAGACGTTTTACAATATAAGCTAACAAAAAAATAAGCGCTAATACGACAATTAATCCACCAACCATGTTGGCTAATGTTGCCACATTAGACACTTCAGCGGGATGAGCAGAGGCATTTTTAGCCAGAGTACTAGACACTTCAGGGACGCTTAACGCCTCACTCATAATGCTCAGCATTAGTATCATATTCGCCACTGCTATTCCTTGTTTGTGCAACCAACTTAGCAAAGCTCAACACACGCCAATCTTTGCTATATTATTGTTTATTATATTTTTTAGTTATTTAAGTTTTTTGATACGTTCTGTTTGGCTAATAACATCCGTTAAGCGGATACCAAATTTGTCATTCACTACCACAACTTCACCATGAGCAATCAGGGTTCCATTAACCATAACGTCTAAAGGCTCACCGGCTACACGATCAAGTTCGACCACCGAACCTTGGTTGAGCTGGAGTAAATTACGGATACTAATAAAACTGCGACCCACTTCCATGGAAATCGTTACCGGAATATCTAGAATACCGTCTAACTTGGCAGCTTCTTCTTTCGTGATAGGTCTGGAATCATCGACTAATTCATCAAGCTCTACTTGTTCTGCTTCTTCTAAAGCCTGCTCCGCCATTGCTGCAGCCCAGTCATCGCCTGTATCTTCTGTGCTCATTCTACTTCACCTTATAAATCTGAAATATCACGCGACTTGCCTTTGCGAGTCACTAATTGCATCTCTGTTTTAACCGTTTCTGGCCGCGGAATTTTCTCACTGATTTTTAATGCTAAATTATCGCGCGATTTACCCATTTTACAACGATAAGTCGGTAAACCTTCAATTCGCATCATAATGTGTTCAGGTAAATCTATCGGGATAATATCCCCAGCTTTAAACCCCATCACATCACGTAATGTCACTTCATGTTCAACAACATTGACATCAAAACCGACCTGCACGTCCATGATTTCATCACGTAATGCTTGCGACCAGCGCATATCAGTATCTTGTTTATCACTTTGAACACCGGCATCGAGTAATTCACGAATGGGCTCAATCATCGAATACGGCATGGTAATGTGGAAATCACCACCGCCGCCATCAACTTCGATATGGAACGAATTAATCACGACCACTTCTGTCGGGCTGACAATATTCGCCATTGCAGGATTCACTTCAGAGTCGAGGTACTCAAACTCCACATCCATTACTGGTGCCCATGCTTCTTTATAATCTTCAAAAATAATTTTAAGCAACAACTGTACAATACGGCGTTCTGTTGGTGTAAATTCACGGCCTTCAATTTTGGCATGAAAACGACCATCACCACCAAAGAAATTGTCTACCAGAATAAAGACTAAACGTGCTTCCATGGTGATTAATGCAGTGCCTTTAAGTGGACTGAAACGCACCATATTTAAACTGGTTGGCACAAATAAAGTATGTACATACTCGCCAAACTTCAGCATTTGTACGCCATTGATCGACACTTCGGCTGCGCGACGCATCATGTTAAACATACTGATGCGTAAATGCCGTGCAAATCGCTCATTTACGATTTCAAGCGTGGGCATACGGCCACGCACAATTCGATCTTGAGAAGAGAAATCATAAGAACGCGCATCAGCGCTGTCCTCTTCTATCTCATCATCATCAACATCATCAACACCATGCAAAAGCGCATCAATTTCATCTTGGCTTAATAAATCACTCACATCATCGCCTTAGCAGTTAATGCTTTTGGTTATTGCATTACAAAACCAGTAAACAGGACTTTTTCAACAACTTTCTTACCTGTTATTGGTTGCAGCGTATTTTGAACATTGAGTAACGCTAACTGACGTAGCTCATCTTTACCGGCTTGGGTACTGAGTTTTTGTACGTCAGCTGCACTAAAAGTAGTTAGTAATGCATCTTCAATCAATGGAATATGTTTTTGTGTAAGCACACTATCATCACCACGCACCATTAATTGAACTTTAATTTCAACCAGTCTAGCTCGATCGACACCCGGCAAATTAAATAGGAAAGGTCTCGGCATACCGACATAATTAGCTTCTTCCATCGACATAGGTTTGGCATCTGTAGATGTCTCTGTTTCTGTCTGAGAGTCAGTATTTTCAGGTTCATCAGAGCCCATAAAAAACCACACGCCGCCCCCAATAAGCAAAGCCAACACTAAACCAATGCCACCAAAGATGACTAATTTTTTGCTTTTTTTTCCGCCTTCAGCGGCTTCATTCAATTCTAATTCTTGTTCAGGCATTCTGGTTCCTAATCAACATTGTGATTAATATTGAAACTTAGCTAAGTAGTCAGCTTTTATTGAAAAGTCATATTATTGCTATAGGTTACCTGCTTAAGCATAATAATCTATAGCTGAATGTAAACTCCTTGATGGATTTGTCATCAAGCTGACCTCTTGTGCTGAAATTTCATCCAACTGACTGTCTCCCCCACCTTGATTAGATGATTGTTCATGCGGTTGTTCACTACCACCATCACCTTGGGACACTTGGCTGTCTGTCAGTTGCAATCCTTCTTGAGCCAGCATATCGCGTAATCGAGGCATAGCTTGTTCAACTATATCGCGGGTTTGCGACTGCGCTACATGAAACTGTACTTGAGTTTGATCGCCCTGGATTTGAATTTTAACCGTTAAATGTCCAAGTTCTGGTGGATCAAGACGAATTTCAGCTTGTTGAATACCATTACTGACCATGGTTATTAACTGCTGTTTCATTACAGGAGAAAAACGCTGGATCATCTCTTGCATCTGAGCACCAGGCTCTCCCTGTGGTCTTAACGATAGCTGAAATTGTGGAACATCACTTTTATGGACCGAGGTAAAACTACTCTGATTTTGTAACGCCTTACTGTCAGTGTCACCAATGTCAGCCAGAGTATCGAATCCAAAACTAGTTTGATTTACAGCGGTTGAAGGATCACCGGAGGCGCGTTTTGCCGCTAAGGAATCTAGGACCACCGAAAAATCAGCTTTTGCTAGTACTTTGGCATTATCAGTGTCTAATTGGATGTTGCCATCAATACGAGTTTTGTCACCTAAAATGGTCTCAGGGTCAATTGTCATCGCTGATGTAGCTGCAGTTAACGCTGCAGAACTGCTAACGCCAGAAGCAACAGTTTTATCGACTTTAGCGGTTGCTAAACTCTGGTTTGTCGCACTAACTTGGCCTTGAACAGCTACACTTGTGGCAACTGATTTATCAATTTGGCTCTGTTCTTCACTATTAAGCACACTATCAGGCGATTCATCACTGCTAGTCATAACCTGTGCTTGTAAATTGAAGTCACTAAGTAATTTGCTTAAATCTTGATTATCTAGAGCTTGTAAATCTTGTGCTGATAAATCAGCAAATGCCATTAAGTTGTCGAGTTCTTCTGGGCTAAGCTGAGAAAGAACATCTTTAATAGAAGAAACATCAGCTTCAAGCTCAAGAAGATCTACATCTACGGTATTGCTTTTAGGTTCTGTGGAAACTGCTGCGTCAAAATAAACGTCGGATTTATCGACATGCGGCAATTCATTTCCGCCAGAGGAATGACGTTTATTAAATGAATCTGCCATATTAAGTTGAGCAAAAATCAATTCCGCATCAGCATTTTCTTCGGTAGACAACTCGTTTGCTAAGGCAACACTGGTTTTGTCTACTTCAGCATCCATTGACACCTGCGCTGTATTACCACTGCGCCGTATAACAAGATCGGATTCACTCGCCTGATTGAAAGCAGATAAGAATGATGTATTTTCAACATCTTGTACATTCCCCTTCTTACTCACATCGGCAGATTTACTGCTACTGCCAAGTAAGATATTGCTCATCTGCTGCATAATCTACTCCACTCAATCAAACAAGGTTAAGTTATTTGTCATCTAAAAAATTGCTCAGTATTCAAACCTTATGCGTCATATAACGGTTTATTTCGCTATATCAATAAGGTCATCATGAAAACCTTATAAATAGGAATTCACTGTCGCTTCGCTGACGATTTTCATTTCAATTATTGATATTAAGCAATTTAAATGCCAATACTCATTAACTGGTTAATTTTTCGGTGGATTAAATAAACAAAAAGAGTAATGAAAAAAGTTAACCGTAAAACGATATTAGGACTAGAGAGTCATTTGGCAGGTAGTGTTATTTAAGATTTCGGCGAAAATATTGCTGCATAGCAAATTCATCCGACATTTTTTGTTCGCGCTTAGCTTCTATCACCATCGCTTTAGTTGCTTTTTGGCTTAATAGCATCTCTACCGCTTTGCGTTTTTGTTGTTTTTCTTGCCAATGAATTTGACGATAACCGACTTGTTTTTCAGCATCTTTAACCGCGGCAACTTGCTGGGTAATCGCGCTATCGACTTGGCGAATAAATTGATGAAATTGATGGTATTGGTTAGCACGTAATGTAGTCCCTGTGTGCCCTTCCATCTGCTTCATATAATCTAAACGATAGTTGTTTAGCGCGTCCAACTGCCCCTGGCGTTTTTGTTTTTCAAATTGCGCAGACTTAAGCTGTAATGCCGCTTGGTCTTCTGCTGCGGTAGCTAACTTCAATACCGTCAGTAGTGGGTCAGTTCGAGTCATTGATATTATCCCTGACACTGTGCGGCAATTTGAGTCAACATGACTCGGCTTTCTTCAAACGTCACCGGGTCTTTAAACCCCTGCCGCAAAAAGGCATTCATTGCAGGTTGTAAGCGTATGGCATTATCAATCCTAGGATCGCTGCCTTGTGAGTACGCCCCAATTGAAATCAGATCGCGATTTTGCTGATACAGCGAATACATCTGTTTAACTTTACGCATCGCTTCTAAATGTTCTTCACTTATCACCATTGGCGCGACACGGCTAATCGATGCTTCTACATCAATAGCGGGATAATGGCCCGAATCAGCAAGCTGACGAGATAATACAATATGGCCATCTAAAATTGCTCGAGAAGCATCGGCAATAGGATCTTGTTGGTCGTCACCTTCGGTTAATACCGTATAAAAAGCGGTAATTGAACCTTGTCCGGCACCGCCATTACCCGCTCGCTCGACCAGACGCGGTAACTTAGCGAATACTGAAGGTGGATAGCCTTTGGTGGCAGGTGGCTCGCCGACAGCAAGAGCGACTTCTCGTTGTGCTTGTGCGTAACGCGTTAAACTGTCCATCAGCAATAATACATCGTAACCTAAATCTCTAAAATACTCGGCGATACGCGTGGAAGTTTCACAGGCTCGTAAACGCATTAACGGGGACGTATCCGCTGGTGCAGCCACAACGACTGAGCGCGCACGGCCTTCATTACCTAAAATTTCTTCGATAAACTCTTTAACTTCACGACCACGCTCGCCCACTAACCCCACCACAATAATGTCGGCTTTCGATCCTCGTGTCATCATGCCAAGCAGCACACTTTTACCCACACCAGAACCGGCAAACAAGCCCATTCGCTGCCCTTTACCAACTGTTAACATCGAGTTGATGGCACGAACGCCGACATCTAACGGCTCAGTAATCGCTCGTCGAGATAATGGATTAATATAAGGACCATGACGCGATGCATGTTGATCTGTATTAAGCGGGCCTAAACCATCTAACGGCACGCCGCTACCGTCTAATACTCTGCCTAATAATGACAAGCCTACATTTAATCCTGATTGTTCACCTAAAGGCTTTACACGGGCACCAGGTAAAACGCCTCTGAGCTCTTCAATAGGCATTAAATACAGTAATTTGTCATCAAAGCCGACAACCTCAGCAACCAACTCGCCAACCATGGTTTCGATAGAGCATAAACTACCAACAGGCGCGCGGCATCCAGTTGCTTCAAGCGTTAAACCAACAACCCTAACTAACTGTCCGCTTGCAACAGGTCGCAGCGGTAACACGTGCTTATGATGTACCGCAAATTTGTTCAGTAGTTTATGTTGACGAGTGCTCATCGGTATTTCCTTGAGATAGGTCTTTCGTCTGTTGCTGAGCGTCTGCGACTTTACCAGCTGTTGAGGTATCGGCTTGTGCATTTGAATTAAGAGGCGCATTTGAATTAAGAGGCGCACTTGTATTGAACGTCGTGCTTGTATCGAGAGTTACACCGGCATCAGAATCAACAACATCAGAGTCTTCAGCATCGATTGACACTGCCGAAGAAGTATCCATTTGTTGAACTAACGGTTCAGTAACCGCATCAGCACCCAGCTCTGACTGATGATCTGTAAAATGATCTTGGCCAATATCTGCTTTATCAGCTCGACCAGTATTATCGGTTGTGCCAGCAAGTTCAGCTGCTTGCTGATGTTCACTAAAATTATCGACAGATGTGGTTTGATATTGTGGATGAGTTGATTTTTGTTGCTGCACATTTTTAGCTAACTGATTCGACTGGGCGTCTAACTCACTAAACACTTGGCTAATACGCTGCTCTACCCGTAAATCGACAGCAGAACGAACGCTTTCAATCATACAGTCACCATTAGATAACGTCGGATCGATATCGATTTGCCACTGGTTTTTTTGCAGTTGCTCGGCACTGTAACATTGGTTTACGAGTTCAGCATCAGCCTGATTAAAGCGTAATTTAACCAACTGTTCTTTTAATGGAAGTGCGTCAACGCCTTGGCGTAGCGCCGATAATATATGTTCTGGGTGAGTCTTAAGCTCATGGCCGATAACCGATTTGGCTAAACTGATTGTCATGGCCAACAATTCCGCTTCAATTTCATTATCTAAAATGGATAATGGCAACTCGAATTGGGAAATAATGTGGTTAAGTTGTGCTATAAGCTCATTGGCTTTAATTTGCCCAGCTTCTAATCCTTGTAGCTCGCCTTGAGTAAAACCTTGTTGATGACCTTGCTCCAGTCCTTCTAAACGCCCTTGCTCTAATCCTTGTTGATGACCGTCTTGCTTACCCTGTTCAAACCCTTCTTGCTCAGCTGCAGCACGAATCTCTTCAATTTGCGCCATCGTCGGTGGCGCCATAGACTTCTCAGCCCCAGTAACAGGACTAGGTGTGTGAGCTTCAGCGAAATGTCCAAAAAAATTTGAAGGTTCTAGACTGCTATCTTTGGTAATATCAGGTAGCTGCCAATGACTAAATTCAGCCTCGCTATCGGTAGTGAGCGCATCTTTAGGCGGTTTTGATTCAGGCATAATTCATCACTTGTGTTGTTAAAAACATTGGCTCAAAACAAAAATATTAACAGTAGTACACAATATTAAGTGTACTACTAACAACCTAATAATACAGATAGCTGACAGATATCCAAATAGAAATACCCGCCAGTACTGTCACACTAATGAATATGCGCATGGTTACAAGAACTCGTCACCACCGCCGCCGCCTAGCATAATCTCACCACTGTCACTGAGTCGACGAGCAATAGACAGAATTTCTTTTTGTGCCACTTCAACTTCACTAATACGGATAGGTCCCATGGCTTCTAAGTCGTCACGGAGCAATTCAGCTGCACGTTTAGACATATTACCCAGAATTTTCTCTTTCAACGCTTCGTCCGCACCTTTGAGTGCTTTCATCAGCACATCTTGCTGTACTTCTCGTAACAATGCCTGAATACCGCGGTCGTCAACGTCAATGAGGTTTTCAAACACAAACATCATGTCTTGTATTTGCTGCGCCATTTCTTCATCTGACTCACGCATGGTTTCCATGATTTGACTCTCAACACCGGTATCGAGGTAGTTCATGATATTAGCAGCCGCTTTTAGGCCACCCATTTTAGCCGCTTGCGCACCGCCTTGACCCGCAAATTGTTTTTCCATAATGTCGTTTAATTCTTGCAATGCCGCAGGCTGAACTTCTTCAAGATTGGCAATACGCATCATCAAATCTAAACGGGTATTTTCAGGGAACTGACTAAAAATCTCAGCAGCTTGATCGGGTTCTAAATACGATAATACAATTGTTTGAATCTGCGGATGTTCATTTTGAATAATGGTGGCCACTTGACGTGCATCCATCCATTTTAATGAATCCAGACCTTTAGCTCCGCTGCCCATGATAATTTGTTCAATTAAATTACCGGCTTTATCTTCACCCAATGCTGCAGTTAACGCTTTACGGACGAATTCTTCACTGTTAAAACCAATAGAAGAAAACTTTTGAATATCGTCTAAAAATAATTGGTGAACGCCAATGACCTTTTCTTGACCAAAGTCATCCATTGCTGCCATCGCCATACCCACTTTTTGCACTTGCTTAGGCTCTAAGTGTTTTAAAATTGACGCCGCATCCGCTTCACTCAAGCTGAGCAGTAAAATAGCCGTTTTTTCAACACCAGTAATTAACTCGGGGTCAAATGCTGTTGATTTCTCTGCTTTAGCTGCTTTATCTTTTTTTTCATTAGCCATTGTCTTGTAACCAGTTTTTAATCACTTGAGTGGAAAGTTCGGGCTCATTTGCCACTAACGCTCTAATTGCTTTAATCATATCATCATCTTTATGCAAATTAGGTATTTGAATTGACCCATCATCGGCATAACTGTATTCCGCCTCTTTGGTATTAAGCATACCTAAGGTATCTGCTGCATACTGATCTTCAATTTCAGCTAACTCATGTCCTGGACGAATATCGTCAGGCATGTTGATTCCATTAGGATTGGTTAGCTTCTTAAGCATAGGTCTCACTACGGCTAGAATGAGCACTAAAATAACAATTGCACCTAATGCCAATTTAATCGCGCGCCAGAACCAAGGCTGCTCCCACATATCTGGCTCAGGTAGCACTTCAATTAACTGGTCCATAAACGGCACCGTTACCACTTCTAACGCATCACCACGCTGGGTACTAAAACCTACCGCGCCTTCTAATAAGCGGCGAATATTAGTTAATTCTTGTTCTGTTCTCGGCACGCGAGTGACTTGGCCGTTCTCATCAACTTGACCAGGTTTAAAATTAATCGCAACAGACACACTAACACGACGAACCACCCCAATTTGTTGACGGGTATGGCTAATGGTAGTGTCTAATTCATAATTACGCGTAGCTTCTTTTGATGAGTCACCAGACATGGTTGAGGTTGTTGCTTCACCTGCCACTTGCGGAATATCAGATTCCATCGGTGGTTGATTACTTAGCGCACCAGGAATACCGCCAGAGTTTTGACCTGACGAATTTCTCTCAATGATCATTTCACTGCGAATCGCCGGTAAATCAGGAGAGAAACGCTTGGCGGTTTGCTCTACTGCGGTAAAGTTCATATTCACATCGACTTGAGAAGTAAAATTCTCAGGTCCTAAAATTGGCATTAAGATTGATTCGATTTTTTTACGGTATTCAGCCTCTTGCTGCTGTACTAGCTCTTGCTCGCGACGTGCTCTAGAAGACGCGCCATCTTGACTACCGGAATTGAGTAAGCGCCCATTTGAATCGGTTACCGTCACACGAGTAGGTTCAAGCCCTTGAACAGCAGAGCCTACGATATCAACAATGGCATCAATCTCTTCCTGGCCCAAACCACCACGACGTACATTAACGACCACTGTGGCACTGGGTTTAGATGCATTACGGGCAAAAACATTTTCTTTTGGTAACGCTAATATCACTTTCGCACGACTAATGCTTTTTAACTCTTCAATGGCTCTGGCTAAGTTTTGTTCTTGGCTTTGTTTTAAGCGGGCTTGTTCCATACGCTGACTGACACCAAAACCACTATCTTGGTTTAAGTAATCATTTGCTTGAGTACTACTTTGAATACCGGCACGGCTGAGCAGTAATTTAACTTCTTGATACTTATCTTCAGGCACTTTAACCACATCGACGTTAATTTGATAATCGATTTGGTTTTTATCAAGCACGTCTAAGACGAGAATCATCTCAGCCGTTTCCATTTTACCAAGTGGGCGATAATCAGGCTCTTGAGCCCACATCATCACAAAAACAGCCATAGCAAGGCATATTGCTAATGCCAGAATCATGATGACTTGACGCATCATATCTGCACCACCAACGCCACCAAGAAGTCCAGATTTGTTCTCTTGTTGGACACCGCCATCGGCTGTTGAACCCGAACCTACCATAATGTCTGTGCTCACAATACGTACCTGCTATATCTAATGTTGTTATGTTATTTAGTGCTCAAAACCGTCTGCGACTAAACAGGCATACTCATAATTTCTTTATAAGCATCGACGAGCTTATTACGTACTTGCACCGTTGCTTCAAAGGCAACGCCGGCTTTCTCACGCGCAATAACGGTATCAGACAACGTCACCGTGGTGTCGCCCATGTCTAAACGAGTCGCTAAGCTTGATGATGCTTGTTGCAGCTCATTAACGCTACCCACCGCTTGAGACAATAACTGACTGAAATCAGCACCCGTGGTGTTATTCACTTGCTGGGTAAGGTTGGGACGAATAGATGAACCAATAGAAGGGGCTATTTCGCCGCGAAGCGATTGCATTTCTTGCATTAATGGATTTGCGCTAATCTGCATGGTGTAACTCCCTTTCGTCGACTTTTTGACGACAACAATAACTGATAAGGAGTTAAAGCAATTTAGATGCCAGTATTACAATCAGTAAAAGATTCGTCGATAAAAGAGGGAGAGAACACAAGCAGAAGCACAAGCAAAAGCAACCTCTCCATTAAATGCAACAGGTTACTCTTGCGTAGGTTAACGATAAAAAATAGACTTAATTAGACTATTAAATCATAACGTTAACGAAAAAATTACTGACAAAATTTGCGTTAAGCAGGTAATTGAATACCCATATCACGCATTTTGGCCATTTTATAACGTAGCGTACGGGCGCTTATACCAAGCTTTTCAGCGACCATTTTTCGACTGCCCTGACATTGATTTAGAGTTTCTAAAATAATGACATGTTCCTGGGCTTTTAGTTCGTCACCTAAACCGTCAACTTCGGCTGGCTTATCCGCATCAACACATTCAGTTGCAACTAACTTCACATCGGCACAATCTAAAATAATGTCATTGACACCAATATCATCATTAACCCGTAATATTAGCGCTCGTTGAATAACATTATCTAACTCACGCACGTTACCGGGCCAACGATGAGTTAATAAACGTCGAGTGGCAGCATCATCAAGCTTAGGTACCGAAGCCATATTAAATGCTTTAGCATGTTTAATCAGTAAATGCCGTGCCAGCGGTAATATATCTGCAGGACGCTGATGCAGTGCAGGCCACGTTAACGGAAACACATTAATTCGATAGTATAAATCTTCCCTAAACTCACCTGATGTTGCCATCGCTTTTAAATCTCTGTTTGAGGTTGCCAACACTCGAACATCAAGTTTAATGGTTTTACGGCCACCTAAACGCTCTACTTCGCGCTCTTGTAATACCCTGAGCAATTTAGCTTGTAAGCCAAGTTCCATCTCAGATATTTCATCAAGTAATATCGTGCCGCCTTGAGCCTGTTCAAACTTGCCTGGGCAGGCTTGATAAGCGCCCGTAAATGCACCCTTTTCGTAACCAAATAAAGTGGCTTCTAACATATTTTCAGGTATTGCTGCGCAGTTAATCGCAATAAACGGCTGATCATGGCGTTGGCTATGTTGGTGAATATAGCGCGCTAACACTTCTTTACCTGAGCCACTAGGACCCATAATCATTACCGACGCATCAGACACAGCTACCCGTTGAGCCAACGACAACAGCGCTAAACTTTTCTCATCTGCTACCACGGGTTTATCATGATTTTGTTTTAAAGGTAAATAGCGTGACACCTGATTCAACAACACTTCAGGCGCAAACGGTTTAGCCAAATAATCCACCGCGCCTAATTTCATCGCACTCACGGCACTGTTAATAGTGGCATAAGCGGTCATTAACAATACTGGCAATTTAGGTTGGTTTTGTTGTAAATAGCTTAACAAGCCCATGCCACCAATACCGTCCATTTGTACATCGCTAATCACCAAATCAAATTGGTTGGCTTTTAGGGCCAAAATGGCCTCTTCAGCGCTACCTACATCTACACATTCGTAATGGGCAAGCATTAGGGTATCAAGCAATGCCTCACGTAAATCAGCATCATCTTCGACTAATAGAATATTTGCTTCAGCCACGCTTCACCTCCTGATCACTTGCTTTGTTAATGTGCGGAAAGCTCAACCTAATATGGCAACCCATACCAGGCTTACACGACAATTGAATTTGTCCACCATGGTTACGCACTACCGACTGTACAACCGCTAACCCTAACCCTGTACCCTGGCTTTTAGTAGTAAAAAAGGGTTCAAGGATTTGTTGTTGCATTGACGGTTCGAGCCCTTTGCCATTGTCGATGACATCTAACAATAGCCCATCTGGTGTTTCGCTGGCACTGACTTTTATTTTTGTTGCGCCTGCTTCAAGGCTATTCATCACTAGATTATTCACCGCAGAACTGAGAGCATTCGCATTGGCAAGCATCAATGAATGTGAAGTATCTTCAACAACAAGCTGGCAGTGTTTTTTATCGGCTATCGGTTCGCAGCTAGCCATTACTTGGCTAATGATTTCATCCATTGAGACTGATTCAGCCATCCCATCTTGACGTCCCCTTGCCATTAGCAACATGTCATTAACTTGACGTTCTAGCTCATTAAGCCGGTCGACCAATTTAGATTGAAACTTAGACCTGGCAGAATCAGATAATTTAGGGCTAGCAAGATTAGAGGCATACAGCAAAGCTGCAGACAATGGGGTGCGCACCTGATGTGCTAATGTCGCCACCATTTTGCCTAATGCCGATAAACGTTGTAAATGAGACAAGTTTTTCTGCAATAAACGGGTTTCAGTGAGATCGGTTAACACAATCAACTGCCCAGGTTCAGGCGATAATGGCGTAATAGCCAATTTTACCCGTCGACCATTTTTAAGCGACACTTCATGGCCGTCATCATCTTGTGGGGCAAAAGCGCGATGAATAATATCAAACCAACGAGCCCCCTGCAGAGGTCGTCCTAATAGTTCGGTTGCAACTGGATTGGCTAACGTAACCACACCGTCACCATCAAGGATCACCACACCAGATGGCATGGCTTGAAGAATATGCGCCATTTGATTTGACATATTGGCGGCCTTACTAGAATAAGCACTGATAACCGGATTGGCAGAATTAGTAGCTAAGTTAGTGGCAGAATTAGTGACTGAGTTAGTGACTAAGCTGGTAGCAAAGCTGGCAGCAAAGTTCACATTACGCTGCTGAACTGAATTAATCCCAATAGCTGGCGATTCCGCCTCTGTATCAGTTGTGGTGATAGACGAAGCTGACGCAGGTAACTCATAGTCTGAATGATCTGTATGTGTTAACGCTCGTGCTAAATACATGGTCGCTCCGTCAAAAAAATAACATTTGATTAGCTGGATGCATTTACTGTGCCAAGCAATTTATTATAGTAATAGAAGCGTCGGCAGACCGTTTTTAAGCCAATGATAAAGCAACATACTTATGAGTTCAGTTTATTGGCCTTACCACATTTTACAAAACCAATATTTCGGCCAGCTAGCAATAAAACTATTTAATAACACTCCTTAATCACACTACTTAATCACAATATTATCTAGTGGTAACAATATATTACTTCTCAAGTTAAAAACATTTGCTGTGCCAAGCTATTATCTCAAGCACTAGAAACATGAGATCATTAATTTTTCAGTTACTGATAAAACGAAAAAACACACCTGAGGGTGTGTTTTTATAAAATCCAAAATTCAGATAATGGTCTAGTCTTTACTCAAACCATATTTACGCATTTTTTCGACTAATGTTGTACGACGAATACCCAACATTTCGGCGGCTCTTGCTACCACACTGTCTTGCTGCTCAAGTGCTTGACGGATCATGTCGATTTCTAATTCCGCTAGTAAGTCTTTTAAATTAACCCCTTCTGGCGGCAATTCACTAGGGAAACGCGTTTCTGGTATTTCAACAGGTTCTTCATCACTGAATATTGAAGCTAAAGCATCGCGCTCCAATTGTTCTTCACTGATTTCAACACAATATTCTGGTACCTCGATGTAACGGTACTTATGCGGTAAATCATTAACGTCGACTAATCCACCAGGGAATAAGATGGTTAAACGCTCGACCAAGTTTGATAATTCACGCACATTACCAGACCAAGGGTGTTCTTTTAACGATTCTATCGCACGTTGAGTAAAACGAACCTTACCGCGGCCTTCATTAAACACTCGGCTAACTAATTCGTGCAATAAAAGCGGCACATCGTCACGACGCTCACTTAAACTTGGCATCTCAATTGGGAACACATTGAGTCGATAATATAAATCTTCTCGGAATGAGTTATCTACAATCATGGTTTCAAGGTCACGATGTGTTGCGGCAACGATACGCACATCGGTAGCAATCGTTTTACTGCCACCAACACGTTCAAATACCTTTTCTTGCAACACACGTAACAACTTAACTTGCATTTGCAGCGGCATATCGCCAATTTCATCTAAAAACAGCGTGCCACCTTCAGCCAATTCAAAACGGCCTTTACGAGATGATATCGCACCAGTGAAAGAGCCTTTTTCATGACCAAATAATTCACTTTCAAGTAATTCAGCAGGTATAGCGCCACAATTGACCGGAATAAACGGCCCATCTCGTCGTTCAGATAAATAATGAATATTACGCGCTACAACCTCTTTACCGGTCCCCGATTGACCCAGTACTAATACTGTCGCATCCGAGCTTGATACTTGGTTTATCAAATGGCGGACTTTAGCAATACCTTCACTGCGCCCGACTAAGCTTCGGAATAGCTTGGTTTGATTACCATTAGTTAAGGTATGTTCTCGCTTGGCCTGGCCAAAAACTTGGCAAAAATGCAGCAGTTCGGTCAATTGCGGATAATTTATCGGCTCTTCAATTGTGCCGAGCATATTGGATAAATTGATATCGGTATCGCCTAACAACAACATCGGTTGCCAGGGCACTATAGCGGCTATGTTTTTGATACTCTCGACGCAGATATTTTCATCAACAATGACAACAGCGCGATACCGAGATTGCTCAATCAGGGCTAAAAAAGATTCATTAGAGACAATTTCGCACTGCTCGCCTAGGAATTCGAAAATGCAGCACAAACGAGTCACGCGCTCTGATGGGGTACCGACAATTAAAATTCTTTGTTCTATTTGCATCATTCAGAAGGCCAAAAGCTCTTGTTATAGGTATTGATTCGGGATGATTATGCCGCATATCGCCACATAAACCAAAGTACATTGCCGTCATTAAAACTGACAACACTGACATTATTCTAGCATTATTCCGAAAACAGGATCGTTAATCCGCTAAATACAGTGAAGAAAAACGAACTCAATGGTAAATAACCTCAGCTAGGGATAATAAATGGTTATCAAACAGCTCTTTGTCTCGCTAACTGTGTTGCATTGACTTGCAATAGGCTAGCTATTGATGCAGCTAGTAATAAGAGACTGCGCCTTGTTAGCAAAACAAATGACAAGTTTGATATGAAATATGCCGCATGCTGTCATTTTGCCTTACATAACCCACATCTTAACCCGAGTTGAGGTTAAATATTGTATTATCAGCCCACTATAAGCAAGCATCAGTTACATTTTATCTACAACAGATAGCATTTTATGTTGAAAATGGTGATTTTTCATTCGAAAATTCTAATGGAGCAAATTTTGTTTCGGTGGTGAGGTTAAATATAGACTTGACCAGGTCAACTCTCAAGAAACTCTCTCACGGAAAATAGATGATGCTAATAAATTAGCTTAAATTAGGTATTTAACATTGATACATGAATTGCAGGTAATAAAATTATTTACAGGCTCAAAAACTAAGCCAGACAGCAAAAAAGACGCTAAGCGTCTTTTTTAGTTTAAATACAGTATGCTGTAACGATTAATTTACTTCAGATGTTAAATGATGTTTATCTTGCGGAATAGCATCCCATCCTTCTTTGAGTGTTCTTAAAACAGCAACGGCATCATCGATAGCTTGAGTATCATTTTTCAAATTTGCTTCGGTTACTTTCATAATAATAAAGTCATACAATTGACTAAGGTTACCAGCGATTTCACCGCCTTCATCCATATTTAAACTATTATTCAGGCCGTTGACAATACCTATCGCTTTACCAATAAACAGACCTTTATTATTCATATCTCGGTTTTCAATGGCATAGCGACTTTGAGCAAGCCTCTCGAGACCACCAGCAAACATCATTTGAATAATACGGTGCGGCGAAGCGACTGATATTTCGCTGTCAAGCGAAACCTTACGATATGACTGTAAAGAACTTCTCATAATAACCTACCTGTTAGCATCAATGTTTTGATAAACCTTAATTTGTCGTTGATGAGCGCGCTTTACATTTAATAAATTTTGTCGATGAAACATTACTTTTGAAGCCCTATCTTTAAAACTATTCGTCAATATTAACTGTTCGGATAGTAAAGTAGCGAATGTGTCATCGACAGCACTATTAATCAGTGAAACGATATATAATTGACGCGCGCCTATAGAATCAAGCAATAATGAGACCAACTTGTCTGATTGTTCATTTTCTGCAGGAATTTTCTCAATTTGATTTAACGTATCTTCAATAGTTTCGTTAATCAGTTTAAGTTCAGCATTCAATCAAAGTTTTCCTTTTACTCTCTAACCACGCCAGGTAAGGAAGCCAGACTATTTGTCAGACTAGAGCTTTGTGTATTTAGCTGGGCGACAATTAAATCCATCGCATTAAATTGCTTCAATAAACGAGCCTCCAACTTCTCCATTTTCAAAGTAAATGCTTCTCTTTGATCAGTTATTCGACTAGTTGCTGAAGTATAGGAATTCTTACGACTATCAATCACACCACCAGACTTAGTATAACTCTTAACTAAATCATCAAATTGGTAAGCTAACCCTGTGTCGCTTGTTGAAAATATACCTTCAACGAGAGACATATTATTAGTAACAGCTTCACTTAGCTTAGTATCGTCTATTGAAAGTTTTCCTGAACTATCAGTCGAGATGCCAAGCTCATATAAAGCGGACTCAATACCATCAACGCTAACCCTTTCGCTGACCGTTTTTCGAAGTTGCGACTCTAAGGAACGGATAATCGAATCGCCTTGTAAAGCCGATGCAGTCTTTTTATCAACATCAAAAGAGGATAACTTGTCCATTGAAGTTAATAAGGCATTATAAGCACTGACAAAATTCTCAATATTACTCTTTACTGTGTCAGTGTCCTGAGCAATTGTGAGTGTAGACGTGGAGCCAATATCTGCTTTTGTTAGAGATAATGTAACCCCGGTAATCGCGTCATCAATATTATTACTTTGTGATGTTAGTTTTTGCCCATCGACATAAATAATAGAATTTGCAGCACTTTGAAGGGTTTCGATATTCCCTCCGTTAAACATGTCAGATAAACCAGTACCACTAGAGTCTGTTGCCGTCATAGTAATTTGGTTATCTGTTCCAGGACTTTTTGCGGTAAAAACGAGTCTGCTCCCAGCATCACTTTTAATGATAGTTGCTGTAACGCCAGAGTTGTCTGATGAACTATTAATTTTAGTTGCTATAGCTGAAAGACTATCAGTAGATTCGATGGCAACAGAAAAACTATCACCATTAATAGAGAAATCTAAACTTCCTTGCCCAACGCCTTGCGAAGGGTCAACCACATTTGCCCCAGCTAACTTTTGTGATTTAGCAAGCTGCTCGACCTTGATAACATAACTACCAGGCTGAGCATACTGATCTGCTTTAGCATTAAAAAAAGCACTATCTCCAGTAGTAACCGTCCGTAAATTTAATAGCTCACCACTTTGGAGTTTTTTGGAAGCATCTTGAAATGTTGATAAACTACTTTTTAATGTTCCGATAGCAGAGACTTTGGCATTTATTTTGGTTTCTTGTTGAGTAAACAGAGTCTCTTTAGGGTTTTTTTCTGCGGCTACAAGCACACTGACGATATTTGAAATATCTAGCCCAGAACCAATACCTGTCGCGGTTAGTGCCATAAAAGCCCCCGTTGAGTCAATTAATCATCCAAAAAATCATATAAATAGTCTACGAGAAAACTGAGTCGCTAAAAGATATCACCAAAAAAATTTAATTAATTATACCTCAATGGGCATCAAAACTCCTGATACGTCACTAATTTTTTTTGCTAATTCTAATGCTTCTTCGCTTGGGATTTGCCTAATAATATCGCCTGACTCAATATCTTGAACTTTAATAACTTGTTTTCCTGAATCATCGTCTACAGAAAATTTCAGTCCTTTCTGCATCATGGCGACCATATCTGTCAAATCTTTAGCAACTTGTTGTAATTGTGCCTCATCAGGCACTTTATTCTCAGCGCTATCTGCAGAATCACTATCATTTACGATGCTAACTAATGATGATTCATCGAGCTTAGCGGGTTCAATATTCGTCTTATTAAAAATTGGTTGTAAGACAGAATCTACTTTACTAAGGCCTGGGTGATTAGCAAGTTGAACAGTATTACTATTAATTTCCATTATATACCCCAGTAAGTCTATCTTAGATAATAGAATATAACTTTACTATCTTAAACTACGAAGGGAGATCCTTAACGGCTCTCCCTAAAGCATCCCTAATAACTAATTGCCTTAATTATAGTAGCGATAGTGCGACCTGAGGTAACTGGTTAGCCTGAGCTAACATCGCTGAACCTGTTTGCTGTAAAACTTGATTCTTCGTCATAGTTGATGTTTCTTTAGCAAAGTCTACATCTACAATACGGCTCTTGGCATCTGCAACGTTTGCTTGAGTATTAGCGCTATTACTGATGTTATATGACAAACGGTTTTGAATCGCACCTAAATCCGCACGTTGACCGTCAATTGTTGATATTGCTTTATCAATCGCTACAAGTGCAGTTGAACGAGCGATCGCTGCAGCCGCTGGAGTAGCAGCTGTCCCCCCAACACTTAACGTTGCTACGTTAAGTGAAGTTGCATTGCTAGTTTTAATCTGAACATCAATATCTTCTTCTCTTTGATGGCCTACTTGGAAGCTTTTTGCGGTCGAAAAACCACCAGCTAATAACTTAGTGTCACCAAATGCAGTTCTATCTCCAATTGCAGTAATTTCTGTCGCTAACGCCGAAATTTCTTTTTGAATAGCACCTAAATCAGCGGTACTGTTTGCACCGTTTTCGGATTGAATGGTCAAATCTCGCATGCGTTGTAACATATTAGTCTGTTCTTGCATTGCACCTTCAGCAATTTGAGCAATTGAAATTGCATCATTTGCGTTACGCATACCCACCTCTAACCCATTAACTTGAGAGTTCAAACGGTTAGAAATGGCAAGACCTGCAGCATCATCTTTAGCGCTGTTAATACGTAGACCGCTTGATAGACGTTCCATTGAAGTAGCAAGAGCACCACTTGATGAATTTAAGTTTTTCTGTGCTTTTAATGATGTTACATTCGTGTTTACTGTAATAGCCATGGTTACTTCCTCATATTGTTTCTAACTTGAGATATGCCTGTTTGCTTTATCTCAAGTCAGACAGGTCTTGCTCGTTACAATATATTTAACGGCTGCAACTATTTTATCTTTAGTTATTTTAATTATTTTTATTAAAATAATTAAAATAACTATTTTATCATGGGCTTGAAAAATGAAAACGGCTTCTTTATAGAAGCCGTTTCAGAAATCAAACCTGAATTAACCTAATAAAGAAAGTGCAACCTGTGGTAATTGATTAGCCTGCGCTAACATTGCTGAACCAGTTTGCTGTAAAACTTGATTCTTCGTCATTGTTGACGTCTCTTTCGCAAAATCCACATCGACAATACGACTTTTTGCATCTGCAACGTTTGCTTGAGTATTGGCACTATTACTGATGTTATATGCCAAACGGTTTTGAATCGCACCTAAATCCGCACGTTGACCGTCAATTGTTGATATTGCTTTATCAATCGCTACAAGTGCAGCTGAACGAGCGGTCGCGGCAGCCACTGGAGTAGTGCCAGCAGTCCCACCAACACTTAACGTTGCTACGTTAAGTGAAGTTGCATTGCTAGTTTTAATCTGAACATCAATATCTTCTTCTCTTTGATGGCCCACTTGGAAGCTTTTCGCGGTTGAAAAACCACCATCTAATAGTTTAGTATTACCAAACGCAGTACTATTTCCAATTGCGGTAATTTCTGTCGCTAACGCTGAAATTTCTTTTTGAATGGCACCTAAATCAGCAGTACTGTTTGCACCATTTTCGGATTGAATGGTCAAATCACGCATACGCTGTAGCATGTTGGTTTGCTCTTGCATTGCACCTTCAGCGATTTGAGCAATTGAAATAGCATCATTGGCGTTACGCATACCCACTTCTAAACCTCCAACCTGTGAGTTCAAACGGTTAGAAATCGCTAAACCTGCGGCATCGTCTTTAGCACTGTTAATACGTAGACCACTCGATAAGCGCTCCATCGACGTCGATAATGCTTGGCTCGATGTGTTTAAGTTCTTTTGCGCTTTCATTGACGTAACGTTGGTATTTACTGTAATAGCCATAAATAATTCCTCATTCCTAGTTTTGTTGCCAAGACTGTGGAGCTTGGCTAAATTTTACAATTTAACGAGATTGCTTTTTTTTGTTAGATGTAATCAAACAATGAAAGCGAACCCACTTTACTAAACACACTCGATACCGCATTAAGTGCAAGTTGTTGCTTTTCAAATTCTGTAATAGCTTCGGCATAATCTAAATCTTCGAGAATAGATAGAGTACTGCTATTGATAATTTTTTCTTCCAAATGGTTTGTCGAAATGCTCTCTAAACCTTTCAAATTGTTACCCGCGATCCCTCTTGCTGTACTGACTTGATTTTGACCACTATCTATATCATCCAATAACTGTGCCAACTGTGACTTGCCTTGAGGGGTATTTGTACCGTCCGGCGTTTCCAATAAGGCAAGTGCTTTTCTAAATGAATCAAAAATACTAATCGTTTCAATAGGCTCGAGAGTAAATGAGTCACCTGCTGTCGGAGTTCCGCTTAATTTAACGTCTATGCCATTAAAAGAAACCGCATTAGTAGGATCAAAGTTAACAACTGTTTTGACTGCTGTGTTAACCGAACTTAATACTTCAAGATCAACACCAGTACCATTTGCAACAAAATTAAATCTATATGTATCAGGTATATGAGGTGTAGAACCTGTTATTTTGGCACTAGCAACAACAAAGTCACCTTTTTGAGGAGACAAATAATTGACGCCATAATCACCTAAAGGATTAGCGGCATTCATAAAGGCTGAATCACCAGGAATATTTGTCGCCATTGCAATACCTGAAGCTACAACACTTTTTCTAACGCCAGAATCACCGCTATAAACAATTTCACCATTAGTATCAAAAGCAAAAGGTTGAGAATTCGTTTTATTACCCGCAAACATATAATTGCCAGATTCATCCTTGCTATTGGCAATAGACTGTAGCTCTTCTAAACTCGATCTCATTTCATCGGCAATCATTTGCCGCTCAACTGAACTAAGACTGCCGTTAGCGCCTCTTAATAATTGCTCACGCATTGATGAGATCAACGTTTCAGCACTACCAATTTTACTTTCGCTAATGGCTAAATGATTTGTGGCGTAATCGATATTTTTTTCATATTGTTCAACTAACGTATTTTTTTGCTTTAAGTTATCAATACCAATAGCAGCTACTGGGTCGTCACCAGCGGTATTGACTTTTTTGCCGCTAGAAATTTGCGCCATGATGGTGTTGGTGGCAGATTGCTTTTCTAATATGCTATTAGTGTTTTGCTGAAACATTTGTCCGGTAGAAATTCTCATGATGTATCTCCTAGCGAACCGAGCTTAATAAAGTATCGAAAATGGTTTGCGCTGTGGTCATAATTCTGGCGGCTGCTTGATAAGATTGTTGAAAGCGCAATAGATTTGCAGCTTCTTCATCAAGGTTTACACCCGATTCACTTTGCACTCGGGTACTAGCTTGTTGATATATTGCCGTCGCCGAGCCCACGCGCACTTCAGCAGACTTTGTCTGACTACCGATATCCAATTTAGTATTTTCAAATACGCTGGTTAACGTACCGGTACCGTTATTCATCAATTTAACGTCTGATAACTTAGCCATTTCAACTGCGTTGTTGTTATTGCCTTCGGCAAATGCTAAATCAAACGTAAAGCTATTAGAGGTACCAGAACCAGTAATATCAAAGTCCATACCAAAAGCATTAATATTGTTACCTGTGTATGTGGTGCTTGGGCCTAATGAAACACCTGCACTAGTAAATGCTTCATAACTATTTAATGTAGTGTCGAGCTTGAAAGTAATCGTTGAACCAACCTGGAAACCCGCTACAGTTGAATCCATGCTGTTTAAGCTAACTGAAGTGTTGCCTAAATTAGTTGAGGCCGATGTTAAAGTCGGCCCAGCTGCGGCAATGCCTTTAGGGTCGGTCATCACTACTTTTAAACCTGCAGCAGCACCCGCCGTTGGACGAATTTCAAACTTATCACCATCCGCTATTGGGCCGCCGGCAACATTAATGCTAAAACCTGCACTACTTGTTAGTTGAGTACCCGATAATGTTAAGTTTGATACTTTTCCGGTTTGGTTATCTGTTAATTGGTAAGCATTCGCTGTGGTAAAACTTAGTTGGTAGGTGCTTCCTGACAATGCGCCCACATCGTCAATATTGACCGACATGGCTGCAGTACCGCTATTAGTAGAATTACTTCCGACACGGCCAGATGCCATTAATGGGTCGTTAATATCACGAAAAATATCACTACCAACGTCACCGTTTAAATCAAAACCTTTGGATTGCATTTCGTTAAAGGTGTCTGCTATGCCTAATGCTAATTGGCCGAGTTCAGTACTGGCCGGTAATAAGGTGTCGTCCCTAAATGAAAATAATGCGCCAAGTTGACCACCCAGCTTAGACGGATCAACATTAAGGGTTTTGTCACCAATAGAAGCATTAATGCGCGGTTCATTTGGATAAGGATCGCCGGTACTGATGCCCATCGACATCGACACTTCACCTGACACCAACATTACTGAGCCGCCCAGCATAATTGACTTTGCGCCGGTATCTAAAGGGATGACATTAACCTGAGCATACTGGCTGAGCTCTAAAATGAGTGCGTCTTGTTTGTCTAGTACTTGACTGTCTTGGTCTTGAGATTTCATCAACTCTAAATTAATGTTGCCTAGTTCTTTACTGATTTCATTAATACGGGTGGTAATGGATTCTATTTGGCTATTGGTTTGTTTCACCTGGCCATCTAGTTGTGATTGCATTTGATTCAGACCAGCGGCTAACTGTTGCGCAGAACTTAAGCTGTTAGTGCGAATACCAAGATCTGTTGGTAAATCGGCCACACTATTGATGCTTGCAAAAAAGTTGTTTAGATTTTCTGGCACCATTTTACCAATTTGAGAATAAATCTGGTCTAGCTCACTTAACTTACTGTAAGACGTTTCAGCCGCACTCATGCTTGTTTGACCGATGCGTAGTTCACGTGCAGCAAACTCGTTGTAAACACGTTTAACATCGGACACATACGTGCCGGTGCCATAAAAATTATTGCCCAAGCGTTGTGATTCTAATGATGACTGGGTAGCAACTTGTCTGTTGTAACCTTCAGTATTGGCATTGGCAATGTTATTACTGGTCACCCCTAACTGAGCTTGAGATGCTTGAACGCCTGTGCGAGCGATATTGAGTAAGTCAATCGACATTATTTAGTCTCCACAGGTAATATAGATTTAAGGCCTTCTTTTACCGACTTCATCACATTGATGACTTTATTGGCATATTGAGGGTCGGTGGCGTAGCCGGCTTTTTGCAATGCTTTAATAAATTGAGTTGGCTCGCTGGCAACTTTACGTGCATCCTGATAACGATCGCCCTGGCTAATAAATGACACAAAGTCATTAAAGCTCTGTTCAAGGTTGTCATACATTCTGAAATCCGCTTTTTGTTGCACCGCAATGCCCTTTTCAAATTCCAATGTATTGACTGAGGTTTTGTCACCTTGCCAACGCTTGTCTGCTTTAATATTAAACAGGTTATGACTCATGGTGCCGTCGTTACGGCGTACCACTTTTTGGCCCCAACCAGTTTCTAACGCGGACTGGGCAATTAATACCTCTGCTGAGGTGCCTAACGATTTAGCCGCTTTTTCAGCGTGGGGATACAAGACTGAAATAAAATGTTCTGGGCTAGTAAATTGACTCACGGCAATGCCTTTAGCTTTAGGTACTGCAACATCTGTTTGCGGCAATACCTTGCCTACTTGTACTGCTTGACTGGCTAATTGCTCACCGCGTAATACGCTGTTTAACTGTTCACCGTCTAGCACATTAGTCAGCTGGGCTGACATTGGTCGCATCGATTCGGCGCTATCTATAACAGAATGGGCTGTATCAGAATTAGCGATTACTGAATACGATGCGGCTATTTGATCTTTTGGCGCAATAATATCGAGAGTGTCTTTATCTAACTCTGTTGCTGGAGCAACAAACATACTTGGGTTAACTTTATAATCACTATTGCCACGCAATACTGAAGCTGGCGTAATGGGGCTATCATCTGGGTCTAATTGCTGCACCATCATCTCAGCCAAGCCCAACATGCCTTTATTAGATAAATCGACTGACATTTGCTGATCGCGCATTTGTTCAAAAAACGCAGTGGTTTCACTGTTCATTGGATTGTCTGACTTAAACGCGGCATTAGCATCTCGCATGCTTTTCATCAGCATTTGAATAAAAATACCTTCAAATTGCTTTGCTGCTTCTTTAAGTGCCCCCTTCTCGTCTTTCTGGGCTTGGACACGAAGTGAATCTAGTCCTCCTAGATCCAGAAAGTTCGATGAAGCTGACAACTTTTCCATAGTCATTCCGACAATTATTAGATGATGATAAGTTCACCATGCAAAGCGCCTGCCATTTTTAACGCTTCGAGTATGGCAAGTACGTCTGATGGTGCTGCACCCACTAAATTCACGGCTCTTACGAGTTCGTCAAGTGTGGTACCTGGATTAAACATAAACATACGACGATCTTTTTCTGACACATCAATCGTACTATTTGTGGTAACAACCGTATCACCACCGGCTAATGCGTTGGGTTGTGATACTTGGGTGGCTTCAGCAATGGTGACAGTTAATCCACCGTGAGTGACAGCAGCGGGTAATAACTTGACGTTTTGGCCAACCACAATGGTGCCGGTACGTGAGTTAACAATCACTTTGGCTGATTCTTCCGCCGGTATAACTTCAATGTTTTCTAATACCGATAAAAACGACACCCGCTGTGATGCATCGCGTGGCGCGCTCACTTGAATAGAAGTGGCGTCAATGGCCTTTGCCATATCCGGACCCAGTAAATCGTTAATCGCATCTGCGGTGCGTTTGGCGGTTGAAAAATCTGAGCGACGTAAATTAAACGTTAGGTAATCACCACTAGCAAATGGGCTAATAACGCTGCGCTCAACAATGGCACCACCTGGAATGCGGCCAACGGTTGGGGTATTTTGGATCACCAATGAGCCATCAAGTCCTTCGGCACTAAAACCACTCACAATTAAACTGCCTTGAGCAATGGCATACACATTGCCATCGACCCCTTTTAGGAAGGTTTGTAATAAAGTACCGCCACGTAAACTTTTTGCTTCGCCTAAACTGGACACGGTAATGTCAAGATTTTGACCCGGCTTAATAAAGGCAGGCATTTCGGCATGCACCGCAACGACAGCGACGTTCTTTGAATTTGGACGAACAGAGTCTGGTAAATTAATGCCGAAATTTTTGAGCATGGTTCTGAAAGTTTGTTCGGTATAACGGGTTTTTTCCCCGGTACCTGGCAAACCGACCACCAAGCCATAACCGATTAATTGGTTACTTCGCACCCCTTGAATACTGGCGATGTCTTTAATCCGTTCTGCATGTGCAGGTGCGGTTAGCATTAGTATTGATGCGACTATCGATACAGCCGACGTAATCAGTTTAATTTTCATGCATTACTCCTTAAAAAGGCCACCAGTCACTCATAAAGAATGAACTCAGCCAACCGACTTTTTGGGAGTCAGCAAACGTACCGGTACCGCTGTACTGAATACGAGCGTTAGCCACTCGTGTCGAATCGATTGTATTGTCTGGATTAATGTCTTCGCTGCGGATCATTCCGGTGACACGAATAAACTCATCACCGTTGTTAATAGAAATCCATTTTTCACCGCGGATCACCAAGTTACCGTTACTGAGTACCTGGATGATATTGGCCGAAATACTGCCATCTAAACTGTTAGATTGATCGGCGTCAGATTCGCGCTTGGTATTCATGCTGTCGGAGTAACCCAAATCAATTGGGACGCCACTGATGGAAATATTTTTACCGCCGGCATAAACGGGCTCTACACTTAAATCTGAGCCTTTTTTGATTTCGTTATTGGCGCTTTTCGACGCTTGAGTGGACTCTTTTAAGGTCACGGTAATAATGTCGCCGACGCGATGCGCACGAATATCGGAATACAAGCTTGATGCTTGACTATCAAGATAAATAGATCCCGTTGGCGCCACCTGCGTCGGAACGGTATCTGGGTATACCGGCGCATAAAATGGGTCATCAGCAATCGGTTTCTTGGCAGTAGAACTACAGCCAGCCAATAACACTACTGAGGCTAACGCAATGTATTTAATCATGTTAGCTCCTTAGAGATTCTGATTAATATAAGACAACATCTGATCAACTGCCGAGATAACTTTAGAGTTCATCTCGTAAATACGTTGACCTTGAATAAGGTTGACCAACTCTTCTGTTACATTCACGTTAGACGTTTCTAGTGCTCCTTGGCGAATAGAACCTAAGCCGTCTTGTGACGCTGTACCTTGAATAGGTGTGCCACTTGCACCCGTTTCGGTATACAAGTTTTGTCCTAACGGGTCTAAACCTGCCGGATTAATAAAATCGGTCATGGTTAACTGGCCAATAACTTGACTGGCTGCGGTACCAGGGGTTTGCACTGACACTTCGCCCGATGCAGACACCGTAATACTGGTGGAATCATCCGGGATGGTAATTGGCGGTTGCACCACATAACCTGAACCCGGGGTTACAATCTGACCAGTATCATCTAAGCTGAACTGGCCATTACGCGTGTAGGCTGCTGTGCCATCTGGCATTTGCACTTCAAAAAAGCCCGAACCTTCAATCATTAAATCTAATGAGTTATCGGTAGTCAGCATGTTGCCTTGGGTAAACATTTTTTGGGTAGCAACAACTTTAGTACCCGCACCAATGTTTAAACCATTGGGTAACTTGCTGTTGTCTGAACTAATACCACCGGCTTGATTAACCGTTTGATAAAGTAAGTCTTCAAATACCGCACGACTTTTCTTAAATCCGACAGTACTGGCGTTGGCCACGTTATTTGAAATAACGGCAATGTTAGTTTGCTGGGCATCGACACCGGTTTTACTTATCCATAACGCTGGATGCATAATAATTACTCCTAACTAATTCTCATCAAGGAAGTGGACGCCCGATCAATTTCTTCAGCGTTCTTCATCATTTTGACTTGCATTTCGTATTGACGTTGAATATCAATCATGGCGACCATTTCATGCACTGAGTTCACATTACTGCCTTCAACCGCGCCGCTTTCAACTTGAACGCCGGGGTCATTTGGTGCATTACCACCCGCAGTTAAGCGAAACAAACCATCTTCACCGCGCATTAGGTTTTCGTTACCAGGATTAACTAATTTAATCCTCGCGACCTCTTCTATCACTTCAGCGGTTGCTCCTTGCGGACGTACTGAAATGATACCGTTGGCGGAAATTTCTATTTTCTCAACCGGAATGGGTAACACAATAGGACCCGAAGCTCCCATTACCGGACGGTTACTGCTATTTAACAACAAACCTGTACTGTCAATTTTTAAACTGCCCGCACGGGTGTACCCTTCAGAACCATCTGCCGCTTGCACTGCAAGCCAGCCATCACCCTTAACCGCAATATCAAGGTCACGACCAGTGGTTTTAATCGGACCACCGTTAAAATTACTGCCTGGGCTTTCCATCATCGAAAATACCCGAGTAGGCAAGCCTTCACCAAATGCCTGCATTGAACGGGCTTGGACCATGTCAGCTTTAAATCCATCAGTATTGGCGTTAGCAAGATTGTTCGCACTCACTGCTAGGGCATTCATCCCCTGCTTTGCGCCACTCATGGCAATATAAAGAAATTTGTCCATTTTTTGCTCCGTCAAACTTTCTGCAAAAACACTATATACACAGAATAAGCAAGCATCATGCCAATGAGATTTAAGTTGTGTTGTAAGGAGGTAACTACATGAATCGGTTAATCAATAAAATTAATGAATAACGCGTGAGTGTCAAAAAAGCATCTATCAACACTAGTGAGGTGATAACAAGGAGTAGCGAGGAGTAACAATAACAAGGATAAAGGCAAGGTGTTGCCGTAAACGGCAACACCTATTATCACGTAAACATAAATTGATAAGGTAAAAGTAAACGTAAACTTAGCGGATTTGTAATATGGTTTGATTTAAGGTGTTATTGACTTCAAGCGTACGCGAGTTAGCCTGGAAGTTACGCTGAGCCGAGATTAAATCAACCAGCTCTGTGGTTAAATCAACGTTTGATTGCTCAAGCGCAGATGAACGAATACTACCAAATGTACCGCTATTGGCCTCTCCCGCTAATGCAGCACCTGAATCGATACTGGCTTTCCAAGATGTATTACCCACCTGTGTAAGGCCTTGTTCATTAGCAAAGCGTACTAATGCCACGCGCGCTAACGGAACCGTTGAGCCATTACTGTAACTAGCGGTAATTAAACCATCGGAACCAATACCAACATTGGTTAATCGACCTACGGTAATACCATCTTGAGTCAATTCAGTCACTTCAAACGGAGAAGCATATTGAGTCGGATTATTAAATTTTATCGTAAGCGCTTGAGTACCATCGGCCCCAGGACCTAAAGCACCTGCACCAGCAGCACCTAAAGCCTCAGTGGTAATAGTGGTAGGGTCACTGATAGTATAAGCACCAACAGAGTTAAACTTAAGCACCGCACCTGACCATGTTCCACCAGCCGTGCCCGGATTAACAGCAGACGCGAGCCCTGTTGGATCCACGATACCGTCACCATCAGTGTCAGTATCTGTATCCGTAGTATATTCCCCAGCAGTTGTTACATCGACAGGATCACCATCAACAGCATAAAAAGCTACCCAATTACTTTCGCCAGTATGCGAACCACCAGTGGGTTTAACAAAGTAAGTGGTCATAATATGTGATTCACCTAATGAATCATAAATCGTCACTGAGGTGGAATTATTGAATGTATCAGAATCTGCAGGATTAAAATTAGCTGGATTTAATGCTATTTCACTCACATTAAGATTCATCTGCAAACCAACATTTTTAGTTTGCACTGGGCTACCCGCCGTGTCAGGTATCTTAATCGGTTGGGTTGTGGTTAAACTCACTGAAGTTGAGTTACCATCTTCATCCACTGGGAAACCTTGTAAAAAATTACCTGCTGAGTCGACCATATAATTACTTGAGTCAACTTTAAACGCACCCGCACGGGTGTATGACTGATCTTGCGAACCTAATTCTGAAGAGGTAACAAAGAAGCCACCACCACTGATCGCCATATCCAACGAGTTACTGGTAAATTGCAAGCTACCTTGATGAAACTGCTGCGCAACTTGTGTGGTAGTTGCACCGCCACCCACAGCTGTTTTACTGTTAGAAAAAATTGAATTGGCGTAAACGTCAGCAAATTCAGCTCGCGACTCTTTAAAACCAATAGTATTGACGTTGGCGATGTTATTCGCGGTTGTATTTAAGTCTTTTTGCGCGGCAGCGATACCACTCAATGCGATGTTAAATGACATATTACACCTCTCACAATTAATTCATTTATGATGACAGCTAACGGTTTGTTGTTAGCCGTACTATGTTTCAGATACTGCGAGTACGTCAGATAACTTAATTCCACCTACTCCACGCAAATTCAAAATTGCTCCTGTTGCTACAGTGCCTAATGACACACTGGTAACATGAGCGTAAGTCGATACGGCTAAATCTTGTGACGTTCCATCGACTTTACCACTGGCCTTAATGGCATAATTACCCGCTTTAGCTGGGTTGCCATTTTTATCTAGACCATCCCAAGTCACATCAACATTGCCGCCTTTACTGCCGTCAACATTAAAGCTCTTAATAAGCTGACCCGACTCGTCTTCAACCCTTACCGTAATCGTTTCAATTGCTGAAGGTGTACTAATCACCCCTTTTATCTCAGAGCTTTCAGTAGAGATAGCGCCGGTATCAGAAGGAATGAGCACTTTACGGCCAACCAAGCCTGAAGCTTGTAACGCCTGGCTAGAACTCATCACAGTATTAAGGTTAAGGATTTCATCATTAAGATTTGAAATACCATCGACTGTAGAAAACGACGCCATTTGGGCAATCATTTGATCGTTATCAACCGGTTTAAACGGATCTTGCATCGACAATTGCTGACTGAGTAAAGCAAAAAAATCTTCTTGCTTTAACATCTGATCTTTTGATTCAGGGATAGCGCTTTCTTCAGGCAAACGAATTCCGTCAAGGAAAGGATTACCCGTAGTTGTGCTGGTCGTATTTGTCTGTACAGAACTTTTCGTTGTAGCGCTAGTATTAGATGCACTACTGGATTGTTGCGGTAAAGACTGACTGTAAGAATTAACGAGGCTCATTGTTACCTCCTTGAATAATCATACTATTTACCCATCCTTAATGTCTGTTGCAACATAGACTTTGTTGCATCAGCCACCTGAACGTTCATTTGATAAGAACGCGATGCAGAAATCATATCCGCCATTTCTTCCATCACATTGACATTAGGTTTATAGATAAAACCATCACCATCCGCCATGGGATGGTCTGGCGAGTATTCTTTTAATAATGGCTTATTACTTTCGACAATGCCTTTAACGGTTACGCCAGGCGAACTGTTTTGCTGGCTATTGGCTTTTAGCATTTCGGCTTCAAAAACAGGATGACGCGCGCGATAGGTTTTATCGACACTGCTAGACACAGAATCAGCATTGGCAATATTACTGGCGGTGGTATTCAAACGCACTGACTGCGCAGACATACCTGAACCAGAAACATTAAAAATATTAAATAAACTCATAATTAATCACCTCGCAATGCTTTACGCATGCCACTAAATTTTCCCTCAAGAAAGCCTAATGACATTTGATATTCGAGCGCATTTTGCATAAATGCTGCTTGCTCTTTCTGCGTATCGACAGTATTACCATCGCCAGTATCAGCTTGATTTGGCATACGATATTGAACATGCTGTTGACTTAACGCCGTTAAATCAAAATGTTTCTCTGTGGTTTGGCTCATACTCAAGCCTTTCTGATGCGAGCTTGCCGCTTGCATAGCAGAAGCAAAATTGACATCTTGAGCTTTATAATGAGGAGTATTGGCATTGGCGATATTACTTGAAATCACTTCTGCTCTTTGAGCTCGAATGCCCAAAGAGTATTGGTGAACACCTAATGCATTATCGAAATTAATCGCCATAAAATTGCCTCCATCAGCTAACTGGTAGAAATAAAGCAAAGATTATGCCAACAATTTAATTTATGAGGGAATAAAAGATAAAAACAAACATGCCGACGAATGCCGGCATGATAAATAGATTAAGCTATTATATTATCTAGGTTTTCTTTTGATAATAAATTCCAGGATTACAGCGAACCATATTAAATTCTTCGGTTAATCCCGCAAGAGATTCTGACGCACCCAAAAATAAAATACCTTTAGGATTAAGTGCGGCAGCAAATTGCCGCAAAATTTTAGCCTTTGCCTCAGGAGCAAAGTAAATCAACACATTGCGGCAAAAAATAATATCGTATTTACCTAATAGGCTATAACTTTCAAGTAGATTATGGGCTCTAAAGTTAACTAATCGCTTCACATTATCTTTAACTTTCATGTTACCCGAAGGTAAAGCATCAAAAAACTGACGTTTACGTTCTTCAGACAAACCACGAGCAAGTGCTAAACCATCATATTCAGCATTTTTACAACGATCTAGCATAGAAGGTGATAAATCTGTTGCCTGAATTGCCGCGCCTCCTGGTAAAGCACCAGGTTTACGTTGTTGATATTCCAACACCGTCATGGCCAACGAATAAGGTTCTTGACCTGAAGAGCACGCAGCCGACCAAATTTTTAATGGTCTGCCAAGCTTACTGTATTCAGGCAGTAGAGTATTGTGCAGTAATTCAAATGGATAACGGTCTCGAAACCATAACGTTTCATTGGTGGTCATCGCATCTATCACTTCAGCGCGCAGTTGCCGTTCTATCGGTTTCATCGACTTTTTAACTACCTCAGACAAAGAAGGCAAATTATGCTTCCCCATCAAAGGCGCTAAACGACTGCGTACTAAATATTGTTTGTTCTCACCTAACACAATACCGCTATGCTGTTCTAAAAACAGCCTAAATTGATTGTACTCTGCTTCAGCAAGTGATTTATCTGTCACATTATCTTCCTAATAGGTAAGCCTATGAACTCAACCTCCAATATTTTGCAATCTTTTGCAATAATAAAAGGTTTATAAACTTAAATGTTTGTTAACCGCTGCGGCTAACTCATCGGGGTTAAACTTAGCAATAAAGTCGTTAGCCCCTACTTTTTGTACCATCGCTTGGTTAAATACACCACTTAATGATGTGTGCAATACGACTTTGATATTCTTTAATTTTGGATCATTACGAATTTCAGCCGTTAAGGTATAACCATCCATTTCAGGCATTTCAATATCAGAAATGATTAACGGAATTTCAACTGAAACATCATCCATTTCTGCGGCAATACTTTTCAGTTTTTCCAGCGCCTCTCTACCATCTTTAGCGGTATCGATTTGCAGATTTAATGACTCTAACGAACGAATAATTTGTTTACGTGCTACAGCAGAATCATCAATAACCATAATATGATAATGCTGTTCTCTATCAATAGTTAATGCTTCATTGAGCTCTTTACTGATAGAAGTCTTAACCGGTGAAATTTCATCAAGAATTTTTTCAACGTCTAGAATCTCAACCAACTCACCTTCAATCTCTGTCACCGCAGTTAAATAAGAAGAGCGGCCAGAACCTTGCGGTGGAGGCATAATCGCTTCCCAATTCATGTTGATAATACGTTCAACTGAACTGACTAAAAAGCCTTGAATACTACGGTTATATTCAGAAATGATAATAAAGCAATTTTCTGTTGATGTCAGTGGGCGTCCACCCGTTGCGGCACTTAAATCGATAACGGAAATGGTTGCGCCACGAATATGAGCAACACCTTTAACAAAACGATTTAATTTAGGCAACGTAGTCAGTGGTGGGCATTGCAAAACCTCTTTCACTTTAAACACGTTAATGCCAAACCGTTGACGGCCGCTAAGCCTAAACAATAGTAGCTCGAGTCTGTTTTGCCCGACAAGTTGGGTACGTTTATTTACTGAATCTAAAATGCTCGACATAACAAGGCCTTGTAGTTAACTGTCACCCAAAAGGATAAAAATTGTTCTTTGAAATTATAGTAAACCTTGGTTTAGCATAATACGGTTAGTACATATCTTACTGATGGTCACTCAATTTGAGTGTAAACCATCACCAATGTAACAAATACATCTCAATTTAATGAATCAAAAAGTGGGCATGCAACTTGCTTTAATTTTGTATAAATTAGCTAGCACTGTGAACTGACACTTTTTTGACGAAGGGATAATGTTATTCTTATGTCCCCTAGCCCATTTATTTTAGCTTATTGTGTATGCAGAGATTACTCGCATATTTTTCGTTTTTCAAAGTATAGGTGCATTCTGGCAAAACAAGCTAGTATCTTCATTATGAAAGTATTTTTTTTATGTTTTTTGTGTTCAATAACATTTTCTTTGCCTGCAATTGCTAGCGAAGAAATTATCACACCTTCACTATCGACCATTTATGCGTTAGCTAAAGAGGCGGTAGCCAAAAAAATTGATGCTGACTCAAAAGCTAAAGTGCAAATAACCCCACAAAACCTTGAGGGCAGAATCAGTCCACCAGCCTGTTACCCACCGATTAATGTCGAACTTGCCAGTGAACGGGCTATTAGTCGAAATAACATGGTAAAACTCAGTTGTAATAGCCCTGACTATGACTATCCATGGCAAATGTATCTCTCTGTTCGAGTCGAAATCCAATACCCTGTTGTGGTGGCCAACCAACTATTGTCCCCTGACCAAATTATTGGCGAACATCATTTACAAGTCATGTATGTTGACCAATATAGCTTAAAAGGTCAGTTTTTTTCCGACACTACGACATTAATCGGCTCGCGGGTGAAACGTCGGGTAGCGAAAGACTCTCCAGTATTAAGTAATAACCTGTGCTTTGTTTGCAAAGGTGACACTGTTTCTATTTATGCTAAAACCACTAATGTAGAAATAAAAACCCTTGGAGAAGCATTGCGTGATGGCAATGTCGATGAGGTTATCAGAGTAAAAAACAGTAACACTAGCAAACAATTCGATGCGGTTGTAATTGGCGTTGGCGAAGTTGAAGTAAGAATGTAAAATAGCGTTAAAGTTTTTTCCTGGGGTGCCGATAGCCTGATTGGAAAACCTGATTCATTACGCTGGAGCCTCCCATGGCAATTGATATTAAGCATAACACTGCTACCAATACACAAATGCGCACTGCACGTGACACGCAATCTACAACTACTGCAGCCCCAAAATCAGCTGCACCGGTTAAAACAGATTCCGTTAGCATTACCTCTCAAGCTCAACAGCTTCAGAGCGCGCAAACAAAAATGGCATCGTTACCAGAAGTAGACCAAAAAAAGGTCGCTGAAATTAAGCAAGCAATCTCTGAGGGACGATATAAAGTCGATGCAGAAAAGCTTGCAGCGAATATTGCCAGCTTTGAAGCAGAGCTAGGCGGTTTATCGTTTGACAGAGAGTAACCGTTAAACGTTACTCTTTAACTTGTTTTAACGACACACAGATAATAGGTGCAAACTTGCACCATAGAGAAGTGTTAGTTAAGAAAACCTAAGAGTAATTTATGACAGAGTTAAACCAGCCATTACACAAGCAAGCAAGCGAAGATCAACGCAAAGAGCTACACCAACTGCTTGATAGTCAAAATCAGACATTAACGCAGCTGAAATCGCTTATTGTTGAAGAGAAAGCGGCATTATCCAAACAAGATGCCGACAAACTGCTGGCGCTTTCCAAAGATAAAACCCAGTGCTTATTCAATATGAAAGCCACTGACGAAAAACTGGCAAGCCACCCACAGCACAATCTGCTCACCACCGATACTGAACTGGCACAACAAGTCTCACGAGCTAAAGCTATTCTCGCCGAGTGCAAAGACATCAACAGTCAGAATGCCAGCTTGATTGAGCTCAATATCGCCAGCCTCAATCGATTTGCCCAGGCATTACAAGCCAGCCGCAATGCCTCAAGCTTGACCTACAATGACAAAGGTAAAACCTCTACCATTTCAACACTGGGCAATGACTTTTCAGCCTAATAAAACTTAGCAACAGCCTAGAGCGCTGCGCTGCTAGGACGCTTCGCGGCTAGAGGCTATAAAATCTTAGCAGCGAAGCTGTCCCTAGAAGCACAGCGACCCTAGCAGGACGTAGTCCGCCCTAGAACCTAGTAGTCTGCCCTAGAACCTAGCAGGTGATTTATTGAGCTAGCATAGCTTGGCGTAAACTTTGTTGTACCGGAGTTTCACCTAACCAAATCTTAAGTAAAGCCTGACGAAATGCCTCTCCAGCAATATCTCCCTGAGCATTACCATTTTTGATACTGCTCACGCCCTTGCCTTTTTGAGTCACAAAAGTAAATTGATCACCGTCGACAATTTCATCTGCAAACAATTGGGTAAAATGTTCAATATCTTTGGCAATTGAGTGTGTGTCATTGTCGGTAGCAGCTTCAAAACCGTCAGTAATGGCATCACGCATTTTGTTTGAAGTGATCATCCCAGAAGTAATCGTTAGCTGGATCACCGCTATCGGCTGAGTAAGCACATCTTCTAGAGTGTGCACTTTTGTCGGCAGATATAAACTACCCACATATAAATCCATAAAAAACTTACTGCGTACACCAGCGCCATTCAATATCAATGGCTGCTCTGCTACTGTAATTTGCTCTGCTACATCAACATCTGCAATCATGCTAGCTTGCGCCAACAACGGCATCATTAACGATAAGCTCAATCCAATTGAAGCTAATAATTTCATATAAACTCTCTAAAAAACTGCAATATCAACGACTACACCATCAGTCGTTTAACCAACAACCGCAACTCAAATCGGGTAATTTAACCGCGAACGCCTAATTTATATTGGCCATTCTGTAGAAACATCAATGCTTGCTTGTGCTTTGGCGAGATTAAAATTGGACCATCATCAAAAAATAAAAAGCACTTCCAATTACGCACAAACACATCCCAGCGAGTTTCAACAATTTGGTATTTTTCATAGCAAAAGTACACCACCGCATCATCAGGCCATTGAATATGCGCAATAATTGCTTCGGGCATCGCATTATCATTAGAATCCCATGCCGACTGCCAATGCTCCGTTGCCGCCCAAGCATCTTGCTTTATTGGCCAATCACCTTTTTCAAACAGCTCTGCACGACTGCTCTTATTGCTTATCCACTTATCCCACACTTCCATGGCACTTTTTTCGGTCAATGGCTTAATAAAGGCCTTATCATCATCTGATACAGGCAAATCTTTATGGTTAAAAATCCACTTACGCTTGAAATTCTCGAATGAAATGTATGTATGTTTCACGCTACCCCACTATTGAAATATATAATTTACTCGTTTACATTATACGGTTTGACTGACAACAAAAGAAATAATGACAGCCGATAAATTATCATATAGGTATTAATTAATTACACCACCCATCAATTTGTTGTAAATAACGAATTGCTGTTTGGTTGTTAATATCTAAATCCAATACATTTTTAAAACATGTTTTAGCAGCGTCGTGCTGACTTACTTCGGTTAAGAATACACCTAGTTTTAACAATACTGGAATGTCATCAGGGTATTTATTTAAATAATCGAGATAAATATTTAAAGCTTCTTGAGCTTTATCGTTCAATCTTAAAGCATGGGCATATTGAGGTAAGTATTCATCGCTGTAATGAATTATTTCTGCAAGGTGCTCGGTTGCTAACTCTAGCTTGTTTAATTTCAGAGAGAGCAGAATAATCTGTTTAAATTCAGCTTCATGGCAAAATATTATCGGTGTTTTTAATATTGTCGTAAGCGCTAATTCAGGCTTTCCCTCTAACATCTGCAGATAACTTAGCGCTAAATGATAAAGCCGAGAAACCTCAGAGTCTGTTGTTATAAAAGGGAAAGTATATTCGACAATCTTAGACATACCGAGTAGATGCCTCTTATGAAATAGTATTTGTAATTTATTAAAGGCATTACCTATTCTTGGTACGATAGATTTACCAGTATCATCAATAAACTTTTTAATAACAAATTGTTCATAGAACATTATTTGAGCAGTTTGAATTAAATTAAGTTCAATCGCGTTTAAACTCGCATATTGCATGGGATGATTGGCCTGCCAGAGAACCGCCCTTCCCCATTGTTTATCATCATTCCACTGCTTGCATAGAGCGTTAATGTCACTTATATGCTGATATTCATTCATCCGAGAGTTAATACGCTGTATGGAAGAGGTAACCAATTCAGATATTTCAGTAGATATGGCCTTAAATGTTTTGTAGTAAATGTGAGTTTGGTTAATCACATCTTGTTGTGACCACTCTTCCGTTTTTTTCGTTGACAAAAAATGAGAAAACTCATAGAAACCATAAAATTTGATTAGATGGGCAAGTGAAATAAATTCTTTATTTATTTTCTGTTCTATTTTGTCAATTTTATCTGCCAACGCTGGGATGTATTGGTTTGTTTTTTGTTTTTTTTCTATCTTGGTATTAAGTGCCAACGCTGATGACAGTAAGGCATTAAGCTGAAGCAGTTTATCTTGAGTGGTCGTGAGATTGTCCAAGGTATCATTGAGATACTTAAGCTTTTGTTGCATAGATACCTGATAAGTTTCAGGTTTTAACGTTTGGCGTTGTTTCTCCGTTATTGGCTCAAGACTAACATCCTGACACTCTTGATATTGTACACCTTTTACTTTTGCAGCATCTTTAGATAAATTGATGTAATTCGTGTTTATTTTAAGTGCCACTGAAGCTTGCAATGACTCTATTGCTTGCTTCAACTGCATTGGGGTCTCGGCCATCTCACCTGAATTAGTTTCCACCCACTCAAGCATCACACCGATATTAGGGCCTAGACTTGCACCATAGGTACCTTGTGCGTGTGTCATACCTGTTTGAGAATGGCAAAAATCGACACCGCAAAGTATTACTTGCTTAAAGCCCATTTCGGTTGCTATTTCGATGGCGCTGTTGATCACGGTTGGACCAATTGTCTTTATATTGTCCTCGTCGCTATCGGTGTTCCAGGGTAAGCGTGTACCTGTATATAGTGCTGCACCTCTCCATTGCCCCATAATTTGTGGTGCTACATGATAGGAATTGATCAGTAGCACATCATGTTCTAGTTGCATAAAATCTTTATTGACATCAAAACTGATAGATTGTGGGTCTACAGACACCACTATATCTACTTTAATATTGAGTTTATTTAACTTTCCCACTACCCTAGATGCAGCGATAATAACTAACCGTTCTGCGTTAGCTTTAATCCAATCAATAGAATTATCTAAAGATGGCCCGCCACCTAATATAATGCAGCTTTTACCGACAAATTTTTGCTTTAAGATTCTTGCTGGAATCAGGTTTTCTGCCAGGTTATGCAACTGAGCTTGAACAAATATTTTCTGTTCAAAACCAACAGCTTGTTCTAAACGCTCATATTCAAGCGTTGTTTCAACTTGAGTGTTAAGTCCACAATAGGATTCAAGGTAATTTCCTGAGACGGCTATTGCACGGTGAATTTTGAACTTCTGCTTAACAATATAAATATTGTTTTCACGCTCTTTAATGAGTGCAGAGAAACTCTCTGATGAAGTTATACTCAAGTCGCTCTGCAGAGCTTGAGGAATATCTATAGTCAGCAGAGCCAAAACTTCGGGTAGTTCAACAAAAATATATTTGCTCCCCTTAGCTAACGGGCGTTCCATAATGTAATTAGCTAATAAACCTGAGTCTAAACCTATGATTACATGTAACGTGTCTAAAGTGCTAAGAGCATCTTTGAACTTTTCTTCATACAAAGAGACTGAATCAATTTTTTCGAAAATATGTCGATTAACACTTGGTAAGTAAACTTCGTTAAATTGACTTATAGCAAATGTTTTGCCTATTTCTGATGGTGTATTAAGCATGGTGCCCTCCGCTATTAATTGTCCGCAGTTCCTGTCAATTAATTGTCATTATTAGCCGACTAATCAATCCAATTTAAACAGTTTATCTAAAATCCTCCTTTAAATGCTACATTTATGCCACGAGGGGAGTAAAAACCTAATCTATAGCCATTTTTTTAGAAATTTAAGCAAATAGCTAATTTTCATGCTACATATGAAAAAAAGGTTAGACAATTAGAATTAAGTTACTAAGATTACAATTGTTTATATAAGTCTACTGGTTTAATTTTCACTATCATATAAATAGATTAAAGAGTAAATGTTGTGATTAAATCAATTATGGTGCAAAAATTGCTGTAACTGCCTGTTCGGTTAACAAGAAAAGTTGTATTTTGCCTGCTTAATATCGAAATAAAGAGAAAGCTGGGCGACGAAGACAATAATTTGGAGAGTACATGTTTGATAATAAATCGATTCTGATAACAGGCGGCACAGGCTCATTCGGCCAAAAATATACTAAGACAATTTTAGCGCGTTATAAACCTAAGCGGTTGATAATTCTCTCTCGTGACGAGCTAAAACAATATGAAATGCAGCAGATATTTAATGCTCCCTGCATGCGTTATTTTATTGGAGATGTACGTGATGGAGACCGCTTAATGCAAGCATTTCAAGATGTCGATTATGTTATTCATGCAGCTGCTTTAAAGCAGGTTCCTGCTGCAGAGTATAATCCTATGGAATGTATCAAGACAAACATTTATGGTGCAGAGAATGTTATCAAGGCATCGATTGCCAACAAAGTAAAAAAGGTGATCGCCTTATCGACAGATAAAGCTGCGAGCCCTATTAATCTTTATGGTGCGACAAAATTGGCTTCTGATAAATTATTTGTTGCAGCCAATAACATCGTTGGTCCAGGAAAAACACGCTTTGCTGCCGTAAGGTATGGGAATGTGGTGGGTTCTCGTGGTTCCGTCGTTCCTTATTTCAAGCAGTTGATTGCTAATGGTGCTTTATCTCTTCCTATTACCCATCCCGATATGACACGCTTTTGGATTACACTCCAAGATGGTGTAGATTTTGTCCTTAAGAATTTCTCTAGAATGCAAGGAGGAGAGATTTTCGTACCTAAAATCCCTTCAATACGCATTTCTGAACTAGCGGATGCCTATGGTAATGGCTTATCACATGAGATTGTGGGTATTCGTCCTGGGGAAAAAATGCATGAAGTTATGTGTCCAGGTGATGATTCTCATCATACGATAGAATTCGATGATCATTTTGTTATCACGCCATCAATAAAGTTTTTTGGTCGTGAAAGTGATTTTACAGTTAATTCTTTAAATGAAGTTGGCACTTTAGTTAATTCAGGCTTCGAATATAACTCTGGTAGTAATGTTCGTTTTTTAACAGTTGATGAAATATTAAAACTAGATGAAGAGTCATGTTGATGATTCCATATGGAAGACATGATATTGCTACAGATGATATTGCAGCCGTTGTTGAAGTATTACAATCCGACTTTTTAACTCAAGGTCCTAAAGTTCCAGAGTTTGAAAAAGCCATTTGTGACTACACAGGAGCCGCATTCTCTGTTGTCGTTAATAGCGCAACTTCTGCCTTACATATCGCTTGCCTTGCTTTGGATGTTGGTCCTGGAGATTTAGTATGGACATCACCGATTACCTTTGTTGCATCGGCAAATTGCGCTTTGTATTGTGGTGCTGATATTGACTTTGTCGATGTCGACTCCGAAACAGGTAACATGTGTCCTGTAGCCCTTGCCAATAAATTACGTAATGCTGAGCGTTTACCTAAAGTTATTATTCCTGTTCATTTAGCAGGCCATAGCTGCGATATGCAAGCAATTGGCGATTTAGCTAAGCAGTATGCTGTGAGTGTTTTAGAGGATGCTTCTCATGCTATAGGAGGAAGCTATCAAGACCAGAAGATAGGCGCATGTCAGCATTCTGATATTTGTGTATTTAGTTTTCATCCGGTAAAAATAATCACGAGTGCAGAGGGAGGGGTTGTTACTACTCAACAATCCGACTTAGCTAAACGTATGGTTCAACTTCGTAGTCATGGGATCGTTAGAGATCATACTGTTATGCTTAGGGCGGATGAAGGTGACTGGTATTATGAACAGCACGAGTTGGGGTTTAACTATCGCATGACCGAGTTACAGGCAGCGCTCGGCGTGTCGCAAATGAAGCGACTCGATGCCTTTGTTTTGAAAAGAAATGAATTAGCATCACTGTATCGTAAACAACTCATAGGCCTAGCTTTTAGTTGGGTTGAGCCTTTACCTAATACTCAAAGTGCTAGACATCTACAAATTATCCGCCTACATGCTGCCTCTGCAAGAAAGCAGATATTCAACGATATGCGAGCCGCTGGTATACAAGTACATGTGCACTATTTTCCTGTACACCTTCAGCCATTTTATCTTAAAAAAGGTTTCCAACGAGGAGATTTTCCATCTGCGGAGCACTTTTATAAGCAGATTTTGAGCTTGCCATTATACCCAGGACTAGCACTTAATGAACTAAATGCAGTGATAACCCAACTCAAGCTACAGTTATCAAAGCAATGATAGTGTTTTATTTACGGTAAGCGTCAAGGCTAATACATCTTCAGCTTATTTCATTGAACCGCTAACTTAACGACTAAGATAATATCAGGCGTTAATATGACTAAACGTTCACATGAAGGCTAGGCTGCATCACGGCTTGACATAAGTATCCTCAATCAAGCAGCTAACCAATTGACACAGTTTGTTTCCCCCTTCTATTTCAAGGGAGTACTGCTCAGCATTACCTATGCATCGCTCTCGAAAGCTTTGGCTTTGCAATGTAAATAGCGCTTCAATATCCTGGGTTATGGTGTCTCGTGAGCGACTAATAAAACAACATTCGGACTTCTCTAGCGCATCAAGCTCTGGTGGTTCGCAGAGTGAGTCGGTTGGCAGTAGTAGTGTGATCGCCCCAGATACAATAGCCTCAAACAGAGAAATGCCATAGCAGCAAATAACCATTTCTGACTGTGCCATTAACTCGGGTAAGTTTTCAGGGTTAATGACATGAGTCCATCTTTCTGAGTTAGGTAATATTGGCTTGTCTGCATAGGGTCCCTGTACCCAAGTTATTTTATACGTGGGCGGAACCTGTGTTTCTATTATGGCGGGTAACCAAGAGCCATATTGCAATGCATCACTGCCGCCGGTGGTGATCAGTACTCGCTTTTGCTTGGGTACTATTTTCTGGGGGGTGAACAGGTAATGTGACCAGCCGTATGTTATTTTATCTGAGGCTGACTGACAAAAAAATGCAGGAACAAATATGGCATCCACTAAAAAATCGATATCTGCATCCGTTTTGTCGATAGCCAGTAATTTAGTGTTTGCTGATTTGGCCTTGGCAAGGGCTGAATTTAAAAGAACCTTGTCTATGTAATGTGGATGAATGTCTACTATCCATAGTCCGGTGTTATTTTCCAGCATTTGGGAAAGCGCAGATTGCTCGCTTTTGTACCATATTGCAGTACTTTGCAACCAAGGTAAGTCGGTACGCTTGTCACCAATAATATGTAGAGTGACACCTAACGATAAATGTTCTTGCAGTAAGTTAGTGATAAAAGCACTTCTTTTCAGATGCCCCATACCGATATCCTTCCTGACATGACAGAGTATCTGTGCTTTTTTATAGTGTGTATCAGGACGTTTTTGTTGTACGTGATTATTCAGAGCACGAAGTGCCGGATCATCAATAAGTTGCTGTTGAACCCATTTCAGACTGACGATTGATTCGGCCGAATGATTTCTATACCAACGGCAATACACTTCTTCCATAAAGCGATAGTCAGCATGAGTATCGACTGAAACTCTATGTTTTATCGCAGAAAAATCATCACTGTCGGTGATGTTGAGTTTGTCTAATACGGGTATCAGTTTATCAGCATAACCAACATGTTCACGAGACATGTCACTTTGACTGGCCGCTAACAGTTTATTCCAGCCCGTGAAGCTGTAAAATGCCATTCCTTCGTGGATACTTATTATCCCCTCTGCAAGCACAATACTGTCTTTGAGAGGATGGCGCTTTAATGCTTTGATCGCATGATCGATAAAGCCCGGATCGACCAGAGGGCAATCGCCGCAAATATAAACAATATAGTGAGGTTGAAATGTATTGATAACGGCATCTAGGCGACCCATTAGATCATTAACATCACCATCGAAAGTAAAACAACTTACACTGTTATCCTGCGACCAATTCACCAGTGGGCGGTTATAATCATCGGCCGTGGTGGCAAGTATAATGTCATCGATTTCCTTGCAATGGGTTAACCTATGCCATAGCTGCTCAATCATAGGCTTACCGGCTAGCTGCAACAGATGCTTGCCTGGCAAACGGTTAGAATTTAATCGAGCACCAACGATGGCAATGGTCTTCATTTGCGGGTCTCACAATCGAGTGAACATGGACTTATACTGTATTCAAAACTTGGTAGATAACCATCTTCCTTAAGCGTTTCATCGGCTTCTACCAGTGAAAACCACAGTCTATTAAGATAATTATCATTAATTTTTTGGCTAGAAATCATAGGTAATGCCGCACAGAGTGCGGGATCCCATTTAAGCTTTACGCCAGAAGGCCCTGAACCGAACCTCACTTCTCCAGCGGTTGCGCCAAGTGCACTGGTAGCTGAGACAATCGATGATACTGGATTACCATGATTAAAATCATTCTTGGCCTGAAAGGTTTCCAAGGTATCGCTACCTAAGTGAGTTTGGTACCAGCTTCTTTGCCTGCAATCGAGTAATGTGACATAACCAAGTCGCAGTGATGCTTCAGGCCGAATATGGTTATCAAAAGTGAAACCACAGGTTAGGTTTTCGCCATTTAATCTATACCACTTACTAAATCCACCAGACTGTAATGATTGATGACTGAGTATAAGTAAGCCATCGGTATTATTTAAAATTTGATATTCCACTTTATTGAGATCGGTAACTCTGTCTCTATGTCTGAATCTTTCCATCAATAAGTGGTTGCTAAAAAAATCAACCCCATAGCTTATATGGTCAAAGTAGCCATGTGAAAGTGTGCCTAAAATGGGTGTAAAACCCTGTGACATAAAACTCAATTTTTCGATGCACAATCCTCTGTTTGCGTTGAGTATTAGATGTATTTCTGGTGTTTTTATGCTGAGTTTTCGTCTTGCTTGGTCAAATTCTACTTGGACATTATCAGGGAAGATATTTGCCTGTTGTGTATTTTCACTGAATAAAGCCGATCGCTTAAGCGTCGGCTTTTGACGTGTCAATGCCTCAAATCTTTTTTGGGTTAAATGAGTCCGCAGATCGCTGGCCCAACGTCGGCATAATTGTCGCCATTGGTGATCAGTTGCAGTGTCTTTATTCAATTTTTGGAAGTCAGCAAAACATTGACTGTTAAGTTGTAAATCATTGCGCCCACTTAATGCCCAACGATTAATATTATATTTTGCCTGTTTCTTTACTGAAACGGGGTGTTCGGCATTAGTCAATGTTAACGCAGGAGATAGACGCCATAATGTTATGACCTCACGTGGGGGGCTCCATAAAAATCTAGCATCGCTATTTAATGTGTTAAACAGTAGGTCAATGCGCAGCCACTCTTTTTCTGCTTGAACCGTTTCGGTGTTGTAACGTCCTGGGCGGTAATCGAACACTTCCGCATCACTGCCATAGAGAGGAAAAGCAAGGCAACCAGGTTGTATCACTTTATTAAGGTATTGCAGATAATCTTCGAGTAATAATTCCCCATGCACATAGCGTTGAAACTTTTGGAAGGCGATTGCATGGTTCCAGATAACTTTAATTTCGTTACCTGATGCGGTAACCAAGGACTGGGGACGATGCAATAAATCAGTATGCCAATCAGGATTATGCGAATATGGGTTATCCCATTCAACAACAACTGCATCAAAGCCAACTTCAAGGTAAATATCCAGTAGCCCTGCTGAAACAGCTTGTTCATTAAGGTAAGCGATTGTTGGTTTGTAACCTAGAATGTTGTTATAGGTAGCTTGCCCAAGTCGAAGATTATGACGATTAACATCGGCAGGAACTAATGGGCCGATTATCTGGCTATCGCCACTCGCAATAAGTTCACAACGGTTTTCATTCAGTAACGTTTTAAAACACTTAATCCAATCAGGATCAACAGATTGAATGGCTTCAAGCGTGTAGGCCGTCATCTCTAATCCGAGCGGGATCCCACTTTCTATCAGGTGCAGCAATGGCCAATAACATCGCTGTACTACCTCAATATGAGATTCTTGATCTATCGATGAGAATGCCAGATTCATATGAAAAATAGCGTAAACTTTTACTGGCGTCATACCGTTATCCTATTCATACGTCACTTTAATAAGTGATAGTGCAGTTTGAGCCAGCTCAATTGCCTCTTGCTTGTTGGTTGCTGTGGTAATGACAAAACCGCTTCGTTGGGTATGATTTGACAGCGGAGCTATGATTGAACCCGGAGTAATGAATATGTTGAGTAACTGAACCCCAGGAGCAGTAGAGGCAACATCATGATTAATAACCGATTTGACTTTACCTTCAGGAAGATCCAAATAACGTATAGCCACGGCTTGTTGTTGCGTGGGGGTGACCTCTTCAACCGATAGACTTTGTCCAAGAGCCAGTTTGATGGCTTTCTCGACAAAGTTTACCCCGCACGCAAGCGGAATTTGAGTGGTCGAAAAATAGCCACCAGAGAGGCGGCCAGCGATCTCAATCACCTTAGGCCCTGTATCGGTATATACCATGTCGCCTTTTGCGACTCCGGAGCTGATCCCCAAAGCTAACGCTGCTTGCTCGACACATACAATAACGGCAGAGCGAACATCCACACTTGATGCTGTTGGAGCATCGCCCCCATTTTCGATGATGAATGGCTTAGTACGTTCAAGCCATTCATAGTTACGGTCAGCAAAACCTAAGGTATAACATTGGCTATTGTCTATTAGGGTTTCGGTACTAAATTGCGGACCGTCGAGATATTCTTCAAGCATCACACGGCCAGTTGGTGATTCATGATGAGCTAGTGTCCATGCCATATCAAGCTGTGACGACTGCTCAATGAGTTGAACACCTCGAGCGCCTCGACTGTCTACAGGTTTTATCACCACAGGGAAGCCTATCATATTAGCGCATGCATGAAGTGAAGCTTTATTTGTCACTGCGCAAAAACGAGGGATTGGGATTCCCATTTTTTGGAGTTGGTATTTCATCGCAAGTTTGTCAGCCACCCAATGGGCAGATTGTAGCGAAAGCCCAGGTAAATCAAGTGCTCTTGCGACTATGGCGACACTCATCGGCACATCTGCGCACATCGCAATGACACCATGTATCTTAATGCCATTTTCTACTAATGTTAAGGCATACTTTGCTATCGCTTCACCATCATAAGTGCTTACTTGGATAATGTGATCGGCTTTGGCAAAACCGGGCGCTCTAGAGTTGCCATCAACAATGATAAGCCCTAAGCCCATATCGCTAGCAAGGTTGATTCCTTCGCAAGCTTCGATGCCAGCACCTATGATAAGTAGGTTTTGGTCATGGTTAGATTTAGCCGATATTTCTTGCATAAATGCAGATTTCCCTACCAATATTTAATGAAGCCAATGCGCGATATATTGCTCTTTTTGTTTCATTTAAACCTGCTTTATCAAGGTTTAAGTCAAAGCGCATTCTTTTCTGATGACACGCGCGTCCCAATTGGTCATTGCCTACATAGTCATCGCCCATTAATAAGAACATGTCCATTGGGAAAGTCGTTTCATTTAAGAAAACCTCCATACCAATGTTGTTTAGTAAATTAGCTAAGCTTTTAGGAGTGAAATAATTGAGGTGATGTTTAGGGACTACCCACCAAGGTAAATGCTCTCCTGATTTAACCAATGCTTGTTGGAAGGGGTTGTAGTCATTCGGGGCCGTGATACACATGATTCCATTAGGTTTCAAACATGTCCGAGCCAATGTTAATAGCTCAATAGGATTGGGGATATGTTCGAGCACTAAGCTTGCATGGATTACATCGAACTGTCCTAGTGTGGATGCAGTTATTGGATTAAAAAAATCATTAATTACATCAACACCTAATGAACGCGCATGTTGGCACGCTTGAATAGAAGGTTCTATTCCAAGCACATTCCAGCCTCGTTCTTTACCGTGCTTGAGAAAGAAGCCAGGACCTGAACCTAAATCGAGTAAAGAGCGATGTTCGGCAACCAGTTGGTTTTCAAACGTATCATAGCGGTCGGAGTATTGCAGATTTAGCCATACTTCATCTTCATGTTGCCGTTTAATGGAGAATGGTTTTTCAACTGAATAATACTCTTCTTTGTAAAGTCGTTCCAACACTTCATGTTCTGGCAGTGGATTGACATGTTTAAAACCACATTGAGTGCATTCAATGATGTCGAAACCGTCTTTGTTATCTATGATTGCACCTGTATGTATTTCAGCAGTCTTCTTCATCAAGAAAGATCCTTTAGCGATTAATTGGCTTGTGTAGACGAAAAGTAACCACACCTTTGCCTCTTAGCCATTGTAAAGATTGGTATATGACTTCCTGCGAGGCAAATGAGGAATAATTACTTTATCATCTGGTTATCAGTGGATTACCATCTGTGAAAATTAATCCGAGCCCCAAGCTTTTTGTTATTTTTATTCCTTCATATACATCATTTTCAGCCCCGATAATAAGAATAGTTTTAATTTCATTTAAATTATAACCTTCGGATAAATGAAAATTTCGCATCCAATATTTAGATTAACAATTAGTTGATATAACTCTCTTTTTTATTTATGCCAGCCCTGTCAAGTATCATATCAAATTACACTCTTTTTAATGACATTTCCGACCTACATTATCTTCACTGACATAATTGTTACTCATCAATAAAAACATATCAATAGAGGTAAGCGCTCAATTTACCGGTGAAGCTTATTCTGCTTCACCTAAATCAACATTCCACGGCAGCAAATCAGTCATATCATCTGATGGTGCACGCTTGGGTAATTCTGTAAAGAGATGACGGAAATAGTAGTAGGGATTCAAATCATTGGCACGGCAGGTCATCACCAGGCTATATAAGTTCGCACTGGCTTTAGCGCCACCCACCGACGTCAGAACATCCAATTCTTTCGTCCTGTGGTAAATGGCCGGATATCTCGCTCAGTGACATTATTATCAATACTGATATCCCCATCTTCAAGATAGGTCAGTAATTTGGGCCATTGATTTAAGGTGTAACTAATGGCTTTACCTAATGCCCCTTTAGGTAAAACATGTTGGCTGTTTAGCCAGTCGTAAAACTCATTGAGGATAGGTTCGGCTTGTTGCTTTCTCAGCTGTTGACGCGCTTGGGAGGTTAAGTTTTTTGCCTGTTTTTCTATACCGTAAACCTGCTCAAGCGTATTGTAAGCACTGTAGCCATCGGTCAGGAGGTAGCCTGAGTATCCCGTTAGGAAATCCTTTACACAGGCGGCAGCACGACTCGGTTGATAGTCGTAAATAACCGCAGGGTTTTCTGCAAATTCACCACTGCGGTAAACCCACATGTACGACTTAGTTTCGGCTTTTCTGTCTTCTTCTCGAAGGACTTGTACCGTTGTTTCATCGGCACAAATCAGCTTTTCGCTCAGGAGCTTATCCTTCATTGCATCGATAATGACTTGGACTTTATCACCTAGCTGTACACACCAATTTGCGAGTGTGCCTCTGCTTATATCAATTCCTGAGCGATTTAAAATATCAACCTGGCGATACAGTGGTAGTGCATCCACGTATTTAGCGGTGACAATAGCGGCAAACGTATCGGCACTGCCCATGCTTTTAGGCAACATACTCGCAGGCTTAGGGGCGGTAATGACTTTATTGCTGACGTGTGTTTTTTCACATTGACGACACGTGTATTTGGTACGCTCATGACGGATAACGCTGACTTTCTGTGGAATGATTTTGAGCTCTTCACTGACTTCTTTTCCGCATTCATGAAGGGGTGCTTGGCAACATTCACAACAAGGGGCACAAAGTTCGTGCAGATAAACTTCACGCTCAAGCGCTTCTGGTAACGGTTTTCTGCCTGTTTTAGCCTTGCTCTTATTTACGTTGGGCAACGCATGTTGCTGCTCAGCTTCGTTAAACGTGCCTTTGGCTACCTTTTCACTTTGTGATGAAAAACGTTTTGATTTGCTGAGGTTGAGCTGTTCAATAAGCAACTCAATTTGAGTTTGAAGCTCACTCACTTGCTCCTGCTTAGCTTGAAGTAATACTTTTTGAGCATCATTCTCTAGCTGTAGTTGCAGCAACATGGCTTTGAGTTGTGCTATATCATCAGGTAGGTCAGTCAAGGTGGCTCAGGGCTTAAAAGGTTATCAATATCCTTAGTCTGACAGCGAAAAATGATCGTTCAAGTAAAAATTTGCGATCAACATTCGCCGTCACACTTCAAGTCCAAATATGGGTCGATGCGCCTTAGGATTATCTAAGGTTAATCCCGATAATAGCCAATGTAATTGCTGCTTGCTGATATGAACTGCGCCATCACATTTAGGCACAGGCCACTTAAAGTGGCCTTTTTCGAGGCGGCGATAATAAAGCCAAAATCCATTAGTATCCCAAAATAAGATTTTAAGCTTATCGCGGTGTCGATTACAAAAGATAAACCAAGCCTGGCTAAAGGGATCCATTTCAAGTGTGTCTGCGACGATTAAGATAATCCATCAATCGACTTTCTCATGTCGGTGACACCCGACACTAAATACACGTTACCAGTGGGAGTCATTGTAGTGCTGCAACCCAATGTTTGATTTGTGTTTGACTGAGCATCGAAGGGAGTTCAGCGCTAATACCGTTAGGTAATAATAGCACCACGACATCAGCGCTTTCCTGGTCAAAGACAATGGGCTGAACGTGTTGCTTGGCCTGTTTACTATTGAGTTTTTTGACCCAATAGTAAAGTGTTTGGTAGTGGATGGACCGCTCATTACAAAATTGTTTAATCGGTAACTGGCTTTGTTTGAACTCAGTCAGTATTTGTGTCCAGTGGTCATGTTTTTGAGATTGATTCATAGCACCTCCTTTGTAAAGAAGCACTATGCCAAAAGCTGATTTTTATTGGTATGTGGGGTTAATTGACCGCTTACTAACGATGCGAGGTGTACTTCGCTAGACGCTCACAACTTAACTAGGGTGACCGAATTCAATTGACCAGATCAAGTACTCGATCTTGATGTTCAGTGGCAACGACATGAATGCCGCATGATTTTGTTTTGGCACAAGAAAGAAAAGCGTTACCTATCGGTGGCTGAAAAATTTGTCGCGTGAACAGTTTAACTGTGAAGACGTGATGAAACTGTATCGCATCCACTGGCAGATTGAGCTGCTATCTTAAAGAGTGGAAGAGTCACAACAACCTGAAGAAATTTGTAACGCGTCAGCCACATCTGGTCAAGGGGTTTATCTGGACTAGTCTGCTGAGCTTACTCCTCAAGCGTTATATCGGCCGTATAACCCAAAGGCGGCAGAAATTACGTTTATCTATGCTTAAAATAGCCAAATCTACTCAAGGTTGATTCGAGCCCGTAATGAAATCGTTGGCAAGTAAATAGTTGGCAAGTAAATCGATAACTCAATTAAAGGCTGATCTGGGTTGGGCAATAATATTTATCACAAAAAACTGTTGTCGCGCCCAACAATCAAAATCGAGACAAGACAACAGCTTGGAGTCGATATTTGAGCATTTAAATGCTTAAAGTCTATGATTCAACTCATATGTAAAAATCACAGATTTCACAACAGTTCACAAAAACACCATAAATTAAAGTGATTAACGCCCAATTATGTAAAATTTAATTTTTCACCATAAAATCTCATGATTTATTACAAATATTTTCTATTATAGATTTGTACTGATTACACTTAACTTTCATTACAGTCAACTCTCTCGCTAATTCTACTCTATCAATAGTAGGAATAATAAATTCAGACTTATCATCCAAATAAAATCTTGGATCACTTATTGAATCTTTAACAAACTTAGTGTTATCTTCATTACAAATTAATGAGGCCGTTGTTTGCTGTGTCAAGGCTAATATAAAACCATGTCTTCTATATGTAAAAGTATGCGTTGCATTTTTGTATATTGTCAATGTTTCCTTTAAAGATAATTCATCCTCAACCAATAAACATTGACTTTGATATTTACTAGGCATTTCTATATAAACCTTTCTATTTGTTTCTCTATCATCAGTTAAATCATTATCTACATTATAGTTACACTGACTAATAAATATTACTTTTGTCTGATACCTTTCAATCAAACTTATAACTTTATTAGCATTATCTTTAATTTTTTTTATTGATAATTCAGATGTGAAGTCCAAGCCCCGAAAGTTAACTACGATAAACTCATCTGGTAGCAAAAAATCAATACTCTCTTGACTACCTATTACCGGTAAAGAAAAAGCAATATCAGGTAATATGCTAATTTTACGAGAATCTGACATATATTTTGACGCTGTTTCTGCAGATGATATCTCTCGAACGATTACAGCATTGGAGTTATCCAAAATCATTTTTAAGTGTTTTTTACCATTCTCGGTTTTCGGATGAACTAAAGAAACTGAATAGAGTATTATAGGTTTGTTCATAAACTTAGCCAGTATCACTATGATAGAAAAATAACTTAGTGGCCCCGTCATAAAGTCTAATGATATATCAACAAAAAGCCTTCCATTGCCAAATAAAACTGCATCACTTCTTATCATTTCATTATAAATATTTATCAGATGCTGATTATCATCACCAGAATTGAAACCATTAAACATTCTTCCTATAGACTTATTTTTTGTTTCATGGTCCAAATTTTTTATACAAGAAACATTGAACTCTTGTGAAAATGAATCATCAACATGTCGACTTAAAACTGTAAAGTTATAACTGTCACCAAGAATATTTTGTAATCCTAAAAAAGATGCGTAATCACCTAGGTTTTTTGTATCATAACCACCAATAACTAAAATATTCATTTAACATCACCATATTGATAAAGCGTTATAATATTAAGATCACTTCTTGTTTCTTTTATGCTTTTTAATATATCCAGTTCAAATGCACGTGATGAAATAATAATGTTTGAATTTGTTTTTATCAAAAGAATTATACTAGGGGGCTTTATTTCTATACCAAACACCATTTTACCTTGCTTGGTTTCACTTTCATCTATTACATTGGAGATGTTAATATTTTTTATTACATTAGTCATTGATAGTAACTGACTCGTATGCACACCACCTCCATATATATAAGTAGGCATTGAACTTTTTATTTGATTATAAATACTTTGTTCTTTATTTCTCCAAAATTCACTTTCTCTTTTTATATATGACAACAACATGATTTTATTTTTTTCGTAATTGCCTGAAACAAAGCTTACATAATTAAGATCATCATTACTTTTTACCTTAGCTAATATTGTTATAACAGGGTAATGATTTATATTATAATTCTTCGATATATGAACTATATCATAGCCTGAATTAAAGATAACTCTTGTTAGTGTTTCTTCACAAAAATAGTTAAGATGTTCAAAAGTTAACACCCCTATTGGCTGCATACTTTCTTTTTCCCATAAAGGGACTTCGATAAGGAGCCACCCATCTTGAGTAAGGTTTTTCCTTATGTGATTTAATACCTTATAAGGGTCATACAGATGCTCTAGAATATGCGTAGCAATAATTAGGTTAAACTTCTCAATGGAATCATATTCTTCGATAGTACCTTCAAGCGTTGTTATACCATATCTGCTTCTTGCAAAGTTTCGACTTAATTCACTAGGTTCAATACCCAGTAACTTTGTAGAACCACTAGCCTGGAACCTTGAAAGAGTGTAACCGTCAGAACTCCCGAATTGTAACACTTTACTTGGAAAGCTATCGCATGACAGTTTTACGAGCGAGATTAATCTATTTAAATCTTCAACTTTGGCTTGTGTAGGGTTTCCATTTCTACTGGATGACACATATGTGGCAACATCCTCATAGTAGCTCGTCATTTCTTCAGGTGTTACAGTTCTTGTTTGCATTACAAGGCCTGATTCTCGACATAACCCAAAAGAAACATCCAACTCTCCAACACCTGATATATACCAATTATACTCGATTATGTCTTCTAGCGTGCCTCCGAATAAACTTTTCCTATTGGCGGTTTTTACTTTAACCAAAATACATTCCTCCATTCATATTTAAAGTCTGTCCAGATAGATAAGACGACTCTTCATCACATAATCGAGCTGCTAACTTTGCAATTTCACCTGCGGTGGCAAGACGCTGGGCGGGGATGTTTCTGATTTTTTCCTTACCTGCATCTGTTGTTAATTCAGCAGCCGACATGTCGGTTGCTACAAGCCCTATTGCAATAGCCATTGAAACAATGCCATCTTTTGAGTGAATTTTAGCGATTGATTGAGTAAAATTGATTAAGGCAGCCTTTGATGCTGCATAATGGACTTGATTTAAACCGCCCCATTGACCGCCAATACTGCTTATATTGATTATTTTCCCCCAGTTTTGAGACAGCATTTGAGGTAACACTTCTTGGGTGGCCATAAAAGGTCCCTGAAGATTGACGAGTAGCATACGCTGCCAATCTTCATCAGTTATTGTAGCAAAAGGTTTTTCTTGGGCGATTGCGCCATTGTTGATAAGTATAGATATGGGTTTATTAAAATACTCAGTTAAAGCCAGTATGGCCTGCTGAATACTATCCCGACTAGCATAATCGAGCTTTATAGCTAATGCGTATTGATTATTTATTTCTATTTGTTTAGCTAATTCTTCTGCTTTTTCTCTATTACTGCTGTAGCCTATTCCAACACTGTATCCAATGTTCGCAAAGTGCTTGGCCATGGAGGCTCCAACACCACCACTTGCTCCAGTTATGAGTACTAATCTATTTTCGGCAGGCATATGTAATTCCCCTCACCTATAACTTGTTTTACTTTACTGATAATACTATTTACGTCTAGACCATAAAATGCGGCTAATTCGTCAGGTTCTCCCGAACGACCTATCTGGTCATTTATCCCCATTCGATGCAGAGGACATAAAGGTTTTTCGGCCAATACTTCGGCAATAGCACTTCCTAAACCGCCAATAGTATTATGATCTTCATAACTTATTATTGCTTTGGTTTCTTGTGCTGCACTTATTATTATATCTTTATCTATAGGTTTTATCGAAGGCATATGGATTACACGTATCGAAAAACCTTCAGTTTCAAGATACTTTGCCGCGGTAAGTATTCGGTGAGTCATTACCCCACAACCAATTAATGTTATTTGATGACCTTGTTGTAATTGTTTGCCTTTTCCAATGATAAACTCAGGTTCTTCAGTAAACACATTTGGACATGGACTTCGGCCGGTGCGCATGTATGCGGGCCCTTGATAATTGACTAAGGCGCGAGTGGCAGCATGGATTTCATAAGAATCACAGGGAGACAAGACTACCATCCCAGGCATTGCACGCATACAAGCGAGATCTTCGAAACATTGCGCAGAAGCACCATCAGGGCCGACATCTAATCCAGGGTGGCTCGCAATGAGTTTGACATTAATATTTGAATAGGCAATAGATAATCTAATTTGCTCGACAGCTCGTAACATAAACACGGCAAAGGTTGTGACAAAAGGCTTTAAGCCGGTAATAGCGAGCCCAGCTGAAACACCGACCATATTTTGTTCTGCTATCCCACACTGGATAAATCTATCTTGATGATGCGTTCTGAAGTGATGTGCACCGGTGCCACCTGCTACATCTGCATCTAACACGTAAATGGATTTATCTTCAGTTGCTAATTGGGTTATCGCTTTACCAAAAGCTTCTCTTAAGGAATCTGATTGTTGTCCAACTAGAGCAGGTGTACTAGACATTTGTGTATTCCTTAATATCTTTATCATTACATCCAAGGGCTTTCATAGCCGAAAAAAACTGTTCTTCAGACAGAGTGACACTACCATGCCAAAGTGGACTGTTTTCCATAAAATCTACGCCTTTCCCTTTTGTTGTGTGAGCGATGATGATTGTAGGCGTTGTAATATTCGTTTTTGGAGTGAGAGCATGAAAAATTTCGTCATGGTTGTGGCCATCGATTTCAATCACTTGCCAACCAAAGGCTCGCCACTTCTCACTCAAAGGTTCGAGCGCACAAATTTCGGCGTTAGTAGCATCGCTTTGTAACTTATTATAATCTGCAATTACAGTGAGATTATTTAATTTATGGTGTGACGCAAACATAGCGGCTTCCCAAACTTGTCCTTCCTGCATTTCACCATCGCCTACAATGGAATAGACACGTTGGTTTGTATTTTGTAACTTTAGTGCTTTGGCTATTCCCGTTGCAACAGATAATCCTTGACCAAGTGAGCCTGTACTTACTTCAACCCAAGGTAAATGGATAACGTCTGGATGCCCCTGAAGTTTTGAGTTAAGTTTACGCAGCGTTTTCAATTCGGATCTTTCTAGTAGGCCTATGCTAGCAGCTACTGCGTAGAGCGCAGGGACAGCATGGCCTTTGGATAGAATGAAATAATCATCACTATAACTTTTATTTCTTAGGTTTGCTGGAGACATAATCTTGTGAAACAGAGTCGTGAGAATATCAATACATGACAGGACGCCTCCAGGGTGTCCTGAGCGTGCATGATATATCGATGAAATTGCATCTTTACGTATTTGCAATGAGAGTTGATTAATATTTTTAGTCATTATAGGTCACTTAATATTTATTTTTGGGGTTGCTATTTAGACAGTTTCCTAGAGCGATTCTATTATTTTCCGTCAAAGTTATTACGAACAAATTTCATTGGACGTAATCCATCAAGGGAATCTGCTCGCCATTCTCTATCCGAGGCTTCACTTGCAACAAATTTTTTTTCTGGGTTGCCATCAATTACATTGGCTAATTTTATACCTTGTATTACGGGTGCTATTTGTTGTGGCAGCCAGCAATGTCCAGAAGCATATTCATCACCCTTTTCATCTAAATCTAAATGAAACTCTATGACATCTGCTTGCCATTTGTGTGCCGCTCGGTTGAGTACAGCAGCAGAAACAGTATGATCAGACCAACCAACCTTAACTTGATAGCGATTTCTAAAGCTTTCTAATACAGCAAGATTACATTCATTCTCAGGGGTTGGGTATGCAGATACACAATGAAGTAAGGTTATGTCTTTTGCGCCATTTTCTTTTAGTGTGAGTACTGCTTTATCTATTTCTTCTAAAGTGGCCATGCCAGTTGAAAGTACAACTGGTAATCCCGTTTTTGCGCAGGCTACTAGGAGACCAGTCCATAACAATTCGTAGGAGGCTATCTTATAAAAATCAACATATGGAGCAAGTTCTTCGACAGCATCTAAGTAGAAGGGGGTGCAAGAAAACTGAATGCCATATTCATCACAGCTTTGTTTTAATTCAGGCAAAAAACTGACTGGGAGCTCCCAATCTTTGCGCTTTCGATGCGTTTCACTTTTAACCAGAATCTCGGGAGCGAAAAGTTGCTCTATTTGAAAAAGCTGAAACTTTACGGCATCACAACCAATGTCTGCAGCTGTTTTGATAAACTCAATGCAGCGCTGTAAGTCTCTATGATGATTGCTGGAGACTTCAGCGATAAAAATAGGTGAATGTGTAGTCATAGTTACTCGCAAATGGCTTTGTATAATCTATTAACGGCAAATCTCTAGGAATCTTGATGCTCTAGTATTTTTGCTCTATCTGACTAATTCTATTAGTTCATATTCCAAATAATCGGCAAGGCTTAACCAATCGTGTTGCTCTTGAGCCTGCAGCATAGAAGGCAATATTTGCTGAAAAATTGTATTAAGGACAAGTTCTGGGTAGTTTTTATCTATTGCATCAAGACATAGCCGTAGTTCGACTGAGGCCATTGCTTCTTTACCTAATCTAAATAAAGATGCCGTTTTTCGCAGTGAATCTTGTAGATTCATACTCATTATATAAGGTCCTTATACTGAGAACCGCTAATTTTAGCGCCTGATAAACTCGCTTGGTAAAACTTTACTTCTGGATGCTTAGCTATGTAAAGTTCTAAGTGTCTCAGATATGCTCTTAGGTTGAGATCCGTCGCAACCCTCTGACCTTTTCCATTAAGCACCCAGTGTTTAGCTTCCTTCACTTTCTGAATAACAGTCTTAACCCATATTTGTTCCTTTGCCTCATTTTGAGCAAATTTGTGATCATTCCAAAATGCATGACTTTTATTATTGCAATAACAAAAGTCACATCCTAATAGAGTAATTTCTTTTGCTTTTAATTTGACCGCTAAATCAATAGCCGGATGAATAACACTGCCATTAGTGAACAATCTTAACTTAGGATATGAAGAAGCCAGAGTGTCGTATATGTTACTTCCTCCATAGGCAGTATATCTTTGGCCTAACCAAGCATTAAGGACAATGGGGTCAACTCGGGGGAAATAAACAAGATTTATGTCATGGGTCAAGGCTAAAGGTAAATGATATTCACCTATCAATCCATCAATGCAGATCACGAAATCTGGTTTAATACTATTGTGAAGTAAACCACGTAAGGCGGTATCTGCCGCTATAATCAGTGGCCTTTGAGTACTTAAACTCATTTGTTTAAGATAATCATAATGTTCTTCTAGTGAAGGGCCTGAGCCTATTACGATAGCTTTATCGTTACAATGGCTATTTATCAAACTCGCTGCATCTAAATCGTGAGTAATATAACGTTGGTTATCATCGAAGCGTTTTAATACTGCAGGATCGTCAGACTTATGCCGTTGATTAGAGAAATCAAGATTAAGCTCCATCACTAATAAGTCTCTAAGAGCGGCATTATCATCACTGACAAGAGTGAGATCTGGTGTTATTGCAATATTAGGAAAATGAGGGAAATTTAACTTTTCACTTGGAAGAACATTTAAATTGATGTTCGGATGGCTTAACCATTCACTTTGATCTGTGTAGCTGATGAGTAAGGCAAAAATGCTGATATTTAAAATACAAACATCAATTGAAAGATATTGAGGGTTATCGATAAGTAAACTTGGCACATCCCCCATTCCAACACCGTAGACGGTTATGTGACTAGCATCTATTGGTAATGTACTGATAAAAAGTTGGGCTTCGGCAAGGCGATTATGACGGCTGCTAAGTTGAATTCCACTCACGCTAATAGTTTGGTTATAACCTTGAATTAAAAAGGCTTCTATATTTTCAAACGTTGTCGTTTTTAATCTAGATGCAATATCTGGCCATTTTTTAGATATTATCTTGAGATTTGCAATAAAAAGTTCAGTCATTGATATTATTCTCGAAATTATATGTCTATATTCATGAAATATACAAAAACTGGTCTCTCCACAGGGACTCGAACCCCGATCGGCCGCTTAGGAGGCGGCTGCTCTATCCTGTTGAGCTATAGAGAGACCCAGTGATTATACTGAGTTTATAATCGAATTAAACCTTTTATATTTAATTGCTTGATTAATAACCAACAAATTCATAATCGCCTTACTGTTATCGATTAGCACTTAGCACTTAGCACTTAAGTCTGAACAATTAGCTTCTAGTAACCAATCATTAGTTCTTAATCGCAATATCATTTACTTGAATATTATCTGCACTGTCGATGCCGTCGAATATTGCGGTTGAGCTGTCTTCGGTAACTTGTTCGATAACCACATTGGCACGACTTTTAGTGGCGATGGCACGCATGGAATTAAATCTGTCTGGGATATTCTTTTGTAATACGATTTGGAACTTATCACCCATTTTAACGCCATTTTTACGGCCTAAATTGATGATAATACGATCCCCTTGCCTGGCGACAATTTGGCCTAATAATGGACGACAGTTTAACTGCTTATCCAGCGACATCACGCTTTGCTGTAAAATATCGCTGATCGCCTGGCCATAAGATGATCGCCAAAAGCGCTGGTTAGCAGGTGAGACGATTTCTTGTCTTTCAAATTCCCAAGGCGCTGAGGTGGCGAATGATTCTGACCACACCACTTCACCGCTGATCCCGTGGTAAAGGGTTAATTTAAATATAAACTGTCTTAACGGATCATCCTCGACAAAGCCCATATAACTACTTTGAGCAGGTTCGGTCGAAATATCAATGATTTCAGGTTGCAGCAGATATTGGCTGTCGGTGATTTCGCCTAACCAACTGGGAATACGGTATCCTTTAAAGTTGACCAGTTGATTGGTGTTATCAATTTTTTCATCTGCATGTAGTCGTGCAAAACTGTATCGCGACTGTGCATTGATAGCTTTACCTAATTGCTCGGTGATCCGCTCTTCAAAGTGAGCTAATTGACCATAACGCAACTGTTCGCGTTCTTGTAAATAGGCTTGTGGCAACATAATCGCGGCCTTGAGAGACTGGCTTTTACATTGTGCGTTAGGTTCTTGTTCGCTGAGTTCAAGCTGTAACACCACGGTAATGGTGTGTTGGCTGATCATTTCACTCATTAATTCAACGTTATTGGCCGATCCCATCCGCTGAATTTGAAAGGTATCTTGAGTAAGCCGACCTTGGTTGACTTGTTGTTCGCTGGAAAAGTTAACCCCGGCTTTTAAACTGGCGTAATTTAATGCTTGGCTTATGGCGTCTTCACGGGCTTTATCTATATCGCCATTAACGATTTTAGCCTTACCAGTTACTTCAATTTGTTCAGCCAATACCGACGACGTTACACACAATGCACTCACACATAGCATTGCTATTACGGCAAGGTGATTGAAGGTTTTAGTTCGGTTAACAGGGCTGTGTCGGATCAACATACAATGTCCTAATGTCAAAAAATCGTCTATTTTGCACAATTGTGTAAATTCAGCTTACTCTATTTTAATCAAAGCAAAAATTGTGCCGACTCACTATATTAGTGATTATTTTCGATGTTGCACTATTACAGTAAAGCTTTTAACGCATTTGCCGATATAAAGACACCAATAATAAAGAGTACATAATTGGCCTTAACTATCGATGGACAAGGCGATTAAATGACTCATTTATACCAAGACTAGCGGCATTATTTGTTAGAGGAATTATTATGATTAACAGGCTTTTTATCTCCACGGTCATGCTTGCGTCGTTATCGTTAGCGGCATGCACCCAAACGCCTAATGCTGCCAATAACCTTGCCTTTAGTAATAACGGTAAATTTGTCAAAATCGTCGACGAAGATGAGGTTTATCACGATAAGCTGGCTTATGATATTCAGGCTGCGGGAATATCACCCAAAGGCCAAGTGAATGTGTGGGCAGAAAAGTTAGTTAACGAGTTAGTGTTACAAAATGACGCCTTACGCCCAGATCAACCACTGCTGATTTCTACGCCAGTGATGACCAGTAATTTAAATGCAACCAATGAATTAGCATTACAGTTACAACAAGGATTACTCGCGGCGTTCCACGCTCATGAATTTAACTTAGTCGATTTAAATGTGGCGACAAATTTGCGCGCCACAGAACAAGGCGAGTTTATGTTGAGCCGCAACTGGGAACTGTTACGTGCAGATTTACCGGTTTCACACGTATTAGTGTCAACCATGACCCTAACCCCTGAAGGTATTGTGTTTAACGGCCGAGTGGTTAATGTGACCAATAATCGCGTCCTTTCAGCGGTGCAATCATTTGTGGCAGCATCGAGTTTGTCGGGTTATTTACAACCCTCTGAACTCATTGAATCACGCAATGGTTTACTGTATCGCCACGAGAATAAGGGCGACAGTCGTTACACCGTATTAGGAGATAAACTATGAAGTCGTTGATGTTAATTATGCTATTGCTGCTCACAGGCTGTGTGAGCAAAGATAAATATGTTCAGTGGGAAACCGAAGCGCCAGCCTCGTTCCCAACGCTAACGGCAATTGGTTATGCCCCGTTGGCGACTCAGCCCAGTAAAGAGCCATCACATCGTATTTTAATGGCGATGCAAGCTTCAAAAATTGCCGCTTACCGAGAGTTGGCTGAGCAAGTATATGGACAAAAAATTTCGGCTAATAGCGACGTAAGTGAATGGTTACTAACTGACGACAACGTTAAATCTAGCGTGAGTGGTATTATTCGCGGCGCTAAAGTGGTTAAGACCTACCCTTCTGGTGAGTTTTATGTCACGGAGCTAGCTCTGGACTTTAAACAAGTATGGCAGTTGTACGAACAACAAAATCGTCCTAAACGCGTAAAAGAAGTTACTTACTTTTAATTGAACGTTTACGCTAACTTGTTGATATAAAAATGCCGCTGATATCAGCGGCATTTTTATTATATTAGGTTAACACTTATCATTAAAACGTCAGTTTAAACACTAAACCTAATGCTGCTTGGTTTTCCATGTCTTCCGTAACGTCTGGGTAACTTAACTCCATTTCGCCACCAAAATAATAACCTGCGTACGCATTAAGGCTAACATTACTCGTTGCTTGCCAGCCTGCGCGAGCAAAGCCTACCCATTCTTCTACTTCAATGGTTTTGTCATCATCAGCAATTAAAAAACGTTCTGTTCGCATTGAGCTACCCACACCGAAACTCCAGTCACGGTTATACTGATAACTTAACTCTAATCCTGCAGGACCACTAAAACCAGCTTGGAACGGGTTAGCAAGTACCCACTTCTCGTTTATCTGCCAACGCACGGCTAAGTAAGGTACGGTGCGCACTTCTGAAATATCATTTAAGTATGCAACACCAAAGCCGAGCATATTGCCGGAATCAAAGCGGTACATGCCCGAGGCAACGACACCATAACTTTGCGCATTTGAAGATGATGCAGTATCGGCATAGGCGTATTGCAGTTTGGGGGCTATAAGAAACATCCAATGATTATCAAGACGATAAGATAACGATAAACCAGCACTGTATTGATGTATGGTTGACCAAGGTTCAGTACTGCTGCGTAACAGGGTGTTTTGGTTCATATCCCAGTCGTAATCGAGATTATCGTAGCCTAGATTTGCCCCAATTGACCACTGACGATTGAGTGGCATGCTGGCCGAAAAACTGGTCTTCCAAGCATCACGCTGTAACTGATTAGGGTTGTTACTATCAGCCCCAACATTAGCGGTACCCGTTGATGTACGAGCCACAGTGAGCGAAAATGGTGAACGTTCTGGCGCTGCTAAAGCATGCTGACTTAACAACAGTCCCGATGCTAGCAAAATTGACAAAGCTGATGTACTCAATGATTTTGGCTGAATTACGTTAACGTTATAAAGCGTCATATCAATCTGCTTCCCTTCAAATAATGAGATAAGTTAACTATTAACTTGGCTTAACTGCACCTTGGCTTAATAGCACGTTGGGTTAATAGCACCTTAGTTTAACTACAATAATACGGTTATCGCGCCAATTAAGTTCAAGTTTTATTGGTTTATTTTACGTCAACTTGATGAGCTCGCAAAAACATCTCGGCAGTATCTTGCAAGTATTGTTGTCTGGTTGTCAGTAAATCACCTATCTCTAAGCCTAACTCTAGGCGTAATTTTAGTTCGCCAAATAACATTAAACACAATCTAACTGCGCTTTCGTGCGGATTTTCAAAAAAGTATTCGCCATGCTCATTAACCTTTTTTAAGTAATTTCTAATCAGTCCGAGCACATGCTTGGGGCCTGCGTCATAAAACAATCTAGACACTTCTGGGTGAGTGTCGGCTTGAGCTACGCAAGTTTTAAATACTGTCATGGTTTCTTTGCTAACAATCATTTCACCAAATTGCAGAGCAAACTGCAAAATAACCCGTTGTGGATTTGCTGCATCAATTAAAGCTTCGCCAGTGAGTTGATGCACAACACATTTAGACTCAATCGCAGAAACAAACAAATCATCTTTGGAACCAAAGTGAGAGTAAACGGTTTGTTTTGATACACCGGCATGTTTTGCCACTTCGTCCATGCTGGTATTAGGAAAACCCTGATGGCAAAAAAGGTCAATCGCAGACTCAAGTACTTGAGCCCGCTTTTGCTCACTGCGGCTCAAACTAACCTGTTCGATGTTATTAAGCGATGTGTGTTTTTTTGTCATGTTGGTTCCGTAAATTAACCCATTAAGCACAATCGAGTGTCAGCGTTACTACTCATTATTTAGCGTTATAGTAACTAAAAATAGACTGGACAGTCTAGTTTTATAAAACTAGACTACTGAGTCTAGTTAACATTTAAGTTACAAGTCACGATTTGCGGTTAATGAGTTCGCTTATTGTTATTAACACTGGTTTTTAAGATAAATCAACATTGGCACAATATATTGCTTTGCAAGGAATAAACTTATGTACGCGTCAAAGACATTCACCCCAATCATTCGATACTGGGCGCTAGGTTTAAGCTTAATCTCATTAGGCGGTTGTGGCTCTGAGGTAAAAGAGCATTCACAAACAACTGAGTATCAAACGGTATTGTCACAGCCTTTATCATTAAGCGACCGTTATCAACACATGCAAACTTATACGGGTACAATTCGCTCGGCCAATACCACCGGAATTGGCTTTGAGCTTGCGGGTAAACTGAATAATATCCTGGTAGACAGTGGCGATACGGTTAGCAAAGGACAAACATTAGCGCAGCTTGATACTGATTTATTGACCGCAGAAAAACAGCAATTACAAGCCAGTTTATTGCAAACTCAAGCAGATATAGATTTAGCAAAAAGTACCTTAGCCCGTACTCTAAAATTGAAACAACAAAACTATGTGTCTGAGCAGCAACTCGATGAAACCCAGCAACAAGTTATTAGCTTACAAGCTAACCAAAAGCGTATAGAAGCCAGCTTAAGTGCGACCAATTTGAAAATTGAAAAATCAACTTTACTGGCCCCATTCAATGGAAAAATCAGTCAACGTTTTCATAATATCGGCGAAGTGATTGCGCTAGGCAGTCCTGTTTTTACTTTAGTCGGTAACAGTCAGCCTGTGGCTTATATTGGAGTACCCATTGATATCGCTCAACAGTTAACCGCCGAGCAGATGGTTGATGTCCGTGTAGGTAAACAAACCTTTACCGCTAAAATTGCCGGTATTAGTGCCGAGGTCAATACTGTTACTCGCACGGTTCAATTGCGTATTCATTTGCCCGACTCAGCCAGAGTGATCAATGGCGAAATAGCTTATTTGGCGTATCAACAAGACGTGCAAGCACCTGGTTATTGGGTGCCTATGTCGGCATTAACCGATGGCGTGCGCGGATTATGGAACGTGTTTGCCTTAGTTGAGGCTGAGCAAGGTTTTTATACCATTGAGCGCCGCGATGTAGAGATTATCTATACCAATGAACAACAAGCGTATATTCAAGGTGCCATAAAACCAACCGATTTAATTGTATCGCAAGGATTACATAAATTGGTCGTTAACCAGAAAGTCACTCTCGCTCAAGCTGAGAAAACGGGGGCATTATGATTAAAGCATTTTTAGAAAATGGCCGTCTAACCAGTTTATTTATCGCATTATTAATTGTTGCCGGATTAGGGGCGATTTCAAGCCTACCGCGCACCGAAGATCCACATATTACTAACCGATTTTCGTCTGTTATCACTCAATACCCTGGTGCATCTGCAGAGCGGGTTGAAGCACTTGTGACTGAGGTATTAGAGAATCAATTACGCCGTTTAGAAGATTTAAAGCTAGTCCAGTCGACTTCTCGTCCCGGGATTTCGGTTATCCAGCTAGAATTAAAAGACACGGTCACAGAGACGGATCCGGTGTGGTCGCGCGCTCGAGATCTTATCGCCGACAGTAAATCATTGTTGCCAGTAGAAGCACAAAATAGTGTTTTAGATGATCAACTAGGTTATGCCAATACCGCCATTTTAGGACTTGTTTGGGCTGACGATAGCCCTGTAAGAACCGATATTCTTAATCGTTATGCCAAAGAATTACAAAGCCGTCTAAGACTGCTCAATGGTACTGATTTTGTTAAACTTTATGGCGCACCACAAGAAGAGATATTAGTTGAGCTAGATGGCAATAAAATCAGTCAATTGCATTTAACCCCCGCCAGTATTGCCGCTATTTTAAATAATGCCGACAGCAAAATTTCAGCCGGTGAAGTTAATAACAGCCAATTTAGAGCCTTAGTTGAAGTCTCTGGTGAGTTAGATTCGCAGAATCGTATCCGCCAAGTGCCGTTAAAAGTAGACGACTATGGTCAAATTATTCGCTTAGGGGATGTGGCCAATATTAGCCGCCAAGCCAAGACTCCGGCATCGAGTATCGCTTTAATCGACAGTCAGCAAGGCGTTTTGGTGTCTGCACGCATGCTCAACAATAATCGAGTCGATGTGTGGCAACAGCATGTAAGCAGCGCCATAGATGATTTTTCAGCTAATTTACCAGCCAATATTAAGGTGCAATGGTTATTCGACCAACAAAGCTATACCAGTGACCGATTAGGTGACTTGGTGATTAATCTGCTACAAGGATTTGTGATTATTTTAGTGGTTCTGATGCTAACATTAGGACTGCGCAATGCAGTGATTGTGGCGATATCATTACCATTAACCGCATTATTTACCCTCACCTGCATGAAATATACTGGACTACCGATCCACCAAATGTCAGTAACAGGTTTAGTGGTTGCGCTGGGGATTATGGTCGATAACGCGATTGTGATTGTTGATGCCATTGCGCAACGCCGTCAACAAGGTATGAGCAAACTGGAAGCGGTATCAAAAACCTTACACCATTTATGGCTACCACTAGCAGGGTCGACTATTACCACCATGCTAGCCTTTGCACCTATTGTATTAATGCCTGGCGCTGCGGGCGAGTTTGTGGGTGGCATTGCCATTTCGGTCATGTTCGCCTTACTTGGCTCATATATTATTTCTCATACCATTATTGCTGGCCTTGCGGGTCGATTCAGTCGCAGTGAAAAACCAACGGCTTGGTATCAGCAAGGGATGGCATTCCCAAGAATTAGCCAAGCATTTACCGCCAGTTTACAGTTTGCGTTATCTCGGCCAATACTGACCGCCATCGTAATTGGAATATTACCGATAGCTGGCTTTTTTGCCGCGGGCAAAATGACTGAACAATTTTTCCCTCCGTCTGATCGCGACATGTTCCAAATTGAAGTCTACCTGGCACCTCATGTCAGTATTGATAACACTCTCGAGCAGGTCAAACTGATTGATAAAAAGCTGCAACAGATTGACGATATTATCGCAGCCACATGGGTTGTTGGCGGTAATACGCCCTCTTTCTATTACAACTTAACTCAACGGCAACAAGGGGCAACCAATTACGCCCAAGCGATGATTAAAGTGACCGATTATGCCGCCGCCAATCGGTTAATTTTACAATTACAAAAAGAGTTTGATGCCCAATTTCCACAAGCACAGATTTTAGTGCGAAAACTGGAACAGGGGCCTCCCTTTAACGCTCCGGTTGAGCTGCGAATTTATGGCCCTAATCTTGATACTCTGAAAACATTAGGTGAGCAAGTACGTGGAATTTTAGTCGGCACACCAGATGTGATTCATACTCGTGCCACCCTCAGTTCTGGCGCTCCAAAAGTGTGGTTACAAGTGAATGAAGACGCCAGTTTAATGAGCGGCCTAAGTTTGAGCGACATTGCTAATCAAATTCAAATGGCGACTACTGGGATCATTGGTGGCAGTATTTTAGAGCAAACAGAATCACTGCCAATACGGGTTCGCTTAGGCGACAACAGCCGCGAACAAGCCACTCGTTTAGCCGAGATTAATCTGGTGTCACCATCGGGGTCAGGCATTCCACTATCGGCATTATCTTATAACGAAATAAATGTCAGTCGTGGTGCAATACCGCGCAGAAATGGCGAACGCGTTAATACTATCGAAGCTTATATCACCAGTGGAGTATTACCAGCACAAGTGCTCAACGAGGTTAAAGATGCTATTGCTAATTTGTCCATTCCAGCGGGATATCATCTCGAAATAGGTGGTGAAAGCGCAAAGCGTAATGAGGCGGTAGGTAATTTACTGTCTAATATTGTGTTGGTTGTAACCTTACTATTAGCAACGGTAGTGCTGTCTTTCAACTCATTTAGATTAACCGCCATCATTTTACTGAGTGCTTTTCAATCGGCAGGTTTAGGCTTGTTATCCGTATACGTATTTGGCTATCCGTTTGGGTTTACCGTCATTATCGGTTTATTGGGGTTAATGGGTTTAGCCATTAATGCGGCCATTGTTATTTTGGCAGAACTTGAGGATATTCCCGAGGCGCGCGATGGCAATTTAGCACTCATTATTAGCACGGTGAGCAGTTGCGGGCGTCATATTGGCTCAACCACTATCACCACCATAGGTGGCTTTTTACCTCTGATTATCGCCGGTGGTGGCTTTTGGCCACCCTTTGCTATCGCTATCGCTGGCGGTACATTATTAGCCACCATGTTGTCACTGATTTGGGTACCGGTAATGTATACCTTATTGATGAAGCCGAAAGGTATACTTGCTAATCACTCAGTCGCGTAATGATATAAATTTCATCAGAATTTATCATTACTTATCACTTTTTCGTACTAAATAACGGGTAATTAGTAGTCCTTAGATGTACATTTAAACTCGTATACCTACCTATTGAAAATTAATTGTCATAATAATTATGGAATAGTGCATATGAATTATAAAAACTGGCCTATAGCAAAACAAATTGGCTCACTTGCCATATTGTCTTCTATCGTTATCTTTACCGCTATGTCTTGGTTTTCCTATCAATCGGCATCCACTGTATTGCATGACAAAGCAATTCAAGCGATTAAATCACAAATGCACAGTAATACTCATTTAATTGAACTGCAGTTCAACAGTATGCTGGACTTAGCTAAACGAAATGCCGATGTTCTGCGTACCTTATATCCAGGACAATTCTTGATAGAAGATCGCACCGTTGAGGTGTTAGGAATTAAGACCCCTGTACTAGTCCATGATAATGAGCAAATTAACAATTCAAATAATAACGTAGATCACTTTTCGAAGCTTACAGGCGGAGTCGCTACGATATTTGCTCGCGATAATGATGATTTTGTTCGTGTATCAACATCACTTAAAAAAGCAGATGGTAATCGTGCATTAGGGACGTATTTAGGTATTACACATCCCGGTTATCAGCGTTTGGTTAAAGGCGAAGAGTATGAAGGCTACGCCAAGCTTTTTGGTAAAGACTACATGACAATTTATCGCCCAGTAAAAGATCCCAATGGCAAAGTTATCGCTATTCTTTTTATCGGTTTTGATATCACCCGATCTGTTGCACAAATCCAAAACTCACTTAAACAACTGACTCTTGAAGAATCAGGTTCGTATGTCATCATCCGAAACTCTGATCAACAGATTATCTCTCATCGTGAGTTAACATCAGAAGAACCATATAATGAAACATTGCTCGATGGCCTATCGCTTGAACAGGCACTCACAGATAAAGGGAGTTGGGTTTACAGGTCCTTGTCTAATCAAGAAATGTATTCCTATTCCGTATATATTCCCGGTTGGAATTGGACTTTGGTCGGTTTCGTTCCTGAAAAGGAATTGAGTGATGAAAGCTTAGGCATGTTAAAAATTAACGCCATATTGGCATTGCTAGGCGTAGTTATTATTTCCGTTTTACTTTTTAATGTCATTAATCGTGCAATTAAGCCATTAAAGAACCTACAGAGGCAAATAGCTAAATTAGGCCAAGGGGATCTTTCACAAACTTTCGAACAATGCCCTCAAGACAGCCACAATGAAGTTGATCACATCACGATAAGTGTGGCCCAAACGGCTGCAAGTTTAGCAGGATTAATTGAGTCGTTAAAACAGTCTGTCAGCAGCTTAGAAAGCCAAGCAATTCTTAGCCAACAAACATCAAAATTGAATGGTAATGAGGCAAAATCACTGTTAAACCAAACAGAACAGATTGCGACAGCTATCGAAGAAATGTCTTCTTCTATTAAAGATGTAGCGCAGAATTCGAGTCAAGTTGCCCAGCAGGCGCAAGAAATTGATGGCGCATCAAACCAAGGACATACACAGTTAACTCAGGCGGTTACAGAACTACAATCCTTGCGTGAACAACTTATTCAAAGTCAAAAAAATATTGAAAGCGTCAACAATGAAACTCAAGCCATCAGTCAGGTTACTGAAGTCATTAACGGCATTGCAGACCAAACTAATTTACTCGCCTTAAATGCCGCAATTGAAGCAGCCAGAGCGGGTGACCAAGGTCGTGGCTTTGCTGTTGTTGCTGATGAAGTTCGCTCATTAGCACAAAGAACACAACGTTCAATTAGTGAGATAGGTACGACTATTAACAAATTACAACAGCAGGTAGAACACACAGCAACACAAATGATCCAGTGTCAGCAACTGGGTGAGTCCTCAGCGGTACAAGCTGATACAGTTAATAATCAACTCACACTGATTAATCATAATATCGGCGAAATGGCAATATTTTCGTCTAGTATTGCCAGTGCCACCAAACAGCAAAGTACGGTAGCAGATGAAGTGTCACGCAGCTTACATACTATTTCTACACTTGCACAAAATAGTGATGAACGGGCAACAAAAGCGGTAAGTGATTCAGAGCAATTAACCAAACTTGCGCACAGTATCAAACAACAAATAGGTGTATTTAAAGTGGTTTAACTAAGTGGGATTTTAGCAGACCAGTACTCAATCTACTGAGTGCTGGTTAATTATCTTAATCGCTTAGTTGAGCAACGATAATCGTCACAACGAGGATTTGCGACTTAGGTAATACAGGTTCATGCTTAATGTTATTTCACGACAGTAGTTTACGACAAAAAACAAAAATACCCCATTAAGCTGCCGACATACGAGTAATGATGATGACAGCTTAATAAACGAACCTAATTATCTAAATTTCAGCTTATGTGGCTAAGCTAGGTAAGATAATTGGCAGCTGACCTCTAATCGAGTCGATGTCCTGCTTTACAATATCTTTGTCTATTTCTAGCGTAACAACTTTAGTGACGTTAGTGCTCATTTCTTTGCGTAAGTTACCTAGAAAATGAGGTGCGGCAACAACAATCAATTGGCTAAATTTGTGCGCATTATATTCAGCCTCAAGGTATCGACAAATCTCCCTGGCAAATTCGACAGCCTCATTCTTTTTAGGCTCTGTTTTCCCCCCGACAGAATGATGACTATTGGTTGCTCCTCCAGCCTGACGGCCTGGTAGATCTGAGGTTAGTTCCTGTTCATGCTGCTGTGCTTCGGGATGGATCATGCTCTTAATCTCAATTAATGTAGATTTTGCTGTTTCTGCGTTAAATAGACGTGCATGTGCGCTATCCGCGACTAAAATCCAACTGCTCATTATATATCTCCCGTTAAGTGCATTATTAACAAATTGCCATGTTCAAAAAACAAACAATTAGCGTTAATTAATTATAGACAATATTTCTGTTAACACTTGGGAATTGAGCTATATTTCCTGGTACCTTTGAATAAAAATCTTACTTAGCAGTGGCGAGCGTACTACATATTTTTTGGGCTTTTTAAAAGGCGGCGACTGAAGATAAAATTGGCTTTGTTAACAGCCACTAAGTAACAAGCTAATGAGTGCTAGATTGAGTCATAAGTTAAAACCGGTCGATTTTAGTTTTGTAAACAAGGTGAGTAGCCAATAAAAAACCGCTTTATTACTAAAGCGGTTTTTTTATATCAAACGATATAACGTTTATAGTTCGTTGTTACGATCCATATTTTCAGTATTCTCAAGCCATAACGCGTTGATGATACCGAATGAACACGCTAACAATACCCCTAAAATCCACGCAAAATACCACATAGACGTTGCTCCTTAATTTAGTAAAGTGAGCTTTTGTTGTTTTCAACATACTCACGATTTAAGCGGCCGTACATCTTGTAGTAAGTCCAAATGGTGTAACTTAATACTGTAGGTACGAAGATAATAGCGGCAACGGTCATCACTTTTAGTGACATTTGGCTGGCTGTAGCATCCCACATTGTTAAGCTGACATTAGGTTCTAATGATGAAGGCATAACAAATGGGAACATTGCTGCACCACAGGTTAAAATGACACTAGCAACCGCAAGCGAACTGAAAAAGAACGCAAATCCACTACGATTTAAACGACTGGCAAAAATCACCAATATTGGCATTAATAATCCTAACACCGGGAATAACATGGTAAGAGGATATTTATCATAGTTGGTTAACCAAGCACCCGCTTCAACCGCCACTGTCTTAGTAGTTGGATTTGACGGGCCAGCAAGGTCGAGGGCTGAGGTAATAACATAACCATCAATACCGTTTACAAGCCAAACCCCAGCAGCACCAAACAGAACCACTAATAGACCACCACAAATTTGCGATGCTTTAGCGCTTCTAACGCGCAGCTCTCCGTCGGTCTTCATTTGTAACCATGTAGAGCCTTGCATTATCACCATAGTGACACTCACAAGACCGGCTAATAAGCCAAACGGATTCAATAAACCCAACAGACCGCCATGATAAGTGGCGCGTAAATATTCATCAAAGTTAAATGGTACGCCTTGAAGCAAGTTACCAAATGCCACACCAATGATTAACGGTGGTACAAAACTGCCGACAAATAATGCTCTATCCCATGACTTACGCCATCTTGGATCTTCAATTTTAGAGCGATAATCAAAACCGACTGGACGTAAAAACAATGCAAATAGTACTAGCATCATTGCCACATAAAAGCCCGAAAACGATACCGCGTAGACCATAGGCCAAGCAGCAAATAATGCACCACCCGCCGTCACTAGCCATACTTGGTTACCGTCCCAATGTGGTGCGATAGTGTTAATCATAATACGGCGTTCAGTATCATCTTTACCAATAACGGGTAACAATATACCTACGCCCATATCAAAGCCATCTGTCACGGTAAAACCAATAAACAGCACGCCGATTAACGCCCACCAAATAAATCTTAATACTTCATAATCAAACATAATCAGGTCCTCAGATTAAGCATCTTGGGTTTCGAAATGGTAACGGCCGGTCTTTAAGCTGCTTGGACCAAGACGAGCAAACTTATACATCAAGTAAGCCTCTATCACCAACAGGATGGTATAGAACACCGTAATCGAAATAATACTGAACCAAAGATCCGCCGTCGTTAAACTAGACGCCGACATGAATGTTGGCAGCACTTCAGAAATGGTCCAAGGTTGGCGACCAAACTCTGACACAAACCAACCAGCTTCAATGGCTACCCATGGAAGTGGCAAACTGTAAAGAGCAGCACGAAGTACCCACTTTTTCTCGGCGATTTGATGACGAGTGCTTTGCCAGAAGGCCGCAGCAAACACCAATAGCATTATCATCCCAGAGCCAACCATTAAGCGGAAACTCCAGAACATAGGCGCCACGGTAGGAATTGAGTCATAAGACGCTGCAATAATTTGCTCTTCAGTCGCATCCACCACTTTGTCGGTATAACGCTTAAGCAAGAAACCATAACCTAGGTCGATTTTGGTTGCTTCAAATTGCTCTCTAACCTCAACCGATTTATCACCTGCACGTAATTTTTCAAGTAAAGCATACGCAACCATACCGTTACGAATTCGTACTTCGTGATCTTTAATAAGATCCTTAATACCGGTTACTTCTCCATCTAAAGAACGTGTCGCAATGATACCCATCGCATATGGGATCTTAACGGCGTAATCCGTGTGCATAGTTTCTTGGTTAGGGAAACCAAATGCCGTAAAGGCTGCTGGTGCAGGTTCTGTGTGCCATTCAGCTTCAATTGCGGCTAATTTAACACGTTGGACTTCACCGACTTCATAACCTGATTCATCGCCTAACACGATGACTGATAAAATGGATGCCATACCAAAGCTTGCTGCAATAGCGAATGAGCGACGAGCAAAAGGTAAATCTCGGCCTTTCAATATGTAATATGAGCTAATGGCAAGTACAAACATGGCACCGGCAACATAACCGGATGCGACGGTATGAACAAACTTAACTTGCGCGACGGGGTTAAATACCACTTCGGCAAAATTGGTCATTTCCATACGCATAGTTTCGTAGTTAAACACCGAGCCCACTGGATTTTGCATCCAACCATTGGCGATCAAAATCCATAAAGCTGACATATTAGAGCCAAGAGCGACAAGCCAAGTGACGACTAAATGTTGGCGTTTGCTGAAGCGATCCCAACCAAAAAAGAACATCCCGACTAACGTAGACTCAAGGAAGAACGCCATTAAGCCTTCAATCGCCAGAGGCGCGCCAAAAATGTCACCTACGTAATGAGAATAGTAGGACCAGTTAGTACCAAACTGGAACTCCATCGCTAAACCCGTTGTTACGCCTAAGGCAAAGTTAATCCCAAACAACTTACCCCAAAATTTAGTCATGTCTTTATAAACTTGCTTATTGGTCATCACATACAGTGATTCCATAATCGCAAGAATAAAGGCTAAACCTAGGGTGAGTGGAACAAATAAAAAATGATACATGGCTGTCAGCGCAAATTGAAAACGCGATAGCTCAACGACCTCTTCGATAATCATTGGCGACTCCTTACTTCAGTACAACCAAATACGACATAGCAACACTCGGTTACCATAATGATGATGTTATACCTGAAAACGGTAATATTGAAGCAGTGGACAACTCACCAAAGAGTGAAAAATGATAAATTAACCTGTTTGCCTGTGTTTTCAAGCCCAATCCTAAACGCCCTATATCTTACGGCAAATTCACTTTGTAGATCATATTTTTTAGTCAATTATGTGACCAGTATTAGATTTGGTGCATGAAGAATGTTTTATTTCTGTGAATCAGTTCTTTAGCGTAAAAGGTGTCACATATCTCTGTGTATATTTGCCGTCAGGTTGATCACAATCATAAATGAACTTGCGATATTCAGAGAGATAACATTTGAACTCTAATTTGCAACCCTCTTGAGGTATTGACAAAAAATGGATAATTGCTAGGAATAAAGAGCAAGTATGTATTATTTTTGACAAAACACCCTACTCATTCAGATTGTTAATAAAAAGTAGTTAAATACACAAAAAATTAATATTAGATAAATATTTCTATAATTAACAATGTAACACGAAATAGATAAGACACTGTTTATATTTATTATATTTAAATTTATTTAAATAATTAAATTTAAATAATACAATGATTCATTAAATAAACTAATGTCAAACATCATTTTTTCTCGTTTGAGCATACATTAGTTCAATTGTATAATTTGCGCACAATTAAGAAGACGAACACTAAGTAGTGCAATGAGTCGTTGTCTTAATTCCAGTGACCTAACCTAGAGAGAATGTGCTATGACTCAATTATTCGAACATATTGCCAACTTGTACAAACGTGTTTTTACTGAAATGTTTACTGCTAAAGAAGTGAAATAAGCGAGCTCACGTTTTTATCTATACCGTGTTTAGTGAATGTTTTTGTTAGCGCAGAAATAATATTAAGCGGTAATCGTTATGATCCAAGGATAACGAATCAGAAAACCCCATAGAATAAATCTATGGGGTTTTTCTTTATCACGACAACATAAAATCAGCAGCGCTAAACAAATTGAAACCAATAAAAAAGGCGACTCAAAGGAGTCGCCTTTTGCTTTATAAATTAAGTGTTTTAGCTAAATAAAGTGCTTTAGCTAAACTAAAAATTTAATTTGCGATTAGCCGATTTTCACTCGTGCATTACGGAACATGCGCATCCATGGGCTATCTTCACCCCAGTTATCTGGATGCCATGAATTAGCAACAGTTCTAAATACTCGTTCAGGATGCGGCATCATAATGGTTACGCGACCATCAGTGGTACAAATACCCGTTAAGCCATTGGCTGAACCATTTGGATTTTCTGGGTACTGGGTCGCAATTTGACCATGGCCATCAACATAGCGCAGTGCAATAGTGCCCGATGCTTCTGCATTTGCTAACGCTTGAGCATTAGCAAATTCCACTAAGCCTTCACCATGCGATACAGCGATAGGCATACGAGAGCCAACCATACCGTCAAAAAATACCGATGGATTTTGTTGCACTTCAACCAAACTGAATCGAGCTTCAAAACGCTCTGAGCGGTTACGCACAAAACGCGGCCAATGCTCACTTCCTGGAATAATTTCTTTCAGATTAGATAACATCTGACAACCATTACACACGCCAAGGGCGATGCTTGAATCACGTTCGAAGAAACGGCTAAACTCATCGCGAGCACGGTCATTAAACAGAATCGACTTAGCCCAACCTTCACCAGCACCTAACACGTCACCATATGAGAATCCGCCACAAGCCACTAGGCCTTGGAATTCTTCAAGGCTAATACGGCCAGATAAAATGTCCGACATGTGCACGTCGCGGCTTTCAAAACCGGCACGGTCAAAAGCGGCTGCCATTTCAACATGAGAGTTAACGCCCTGCTCACGTAAAATAGCCATTTTAGGGGCAGCGCCTTTAAGAATATAAGGTGCAGCCACATCTTCACTTGGATTAAAGCCCAATTTAACCGTTAAACCTGGCGCATCAGCTTGTTGTTTAAGCTCATACTCTTCACGCGCACATTCTGGGTTGTCACGTAGCGCTTGCATGCGATAGGTTGTTTCTGACCATAAGGTACGCAGTGCAGTACGGCTGTCAGCAAATATCACTCGCTCGCCATCGTTAATGCTAATCTTGTTTGCCGTTTGTAAGCCACCAATGTGATGACACGTTACGCCTTTAGCCTCAAATTGCGCGGAAATGGCTTTGGCATCAACAGCACTGACTTGAATTACAGCACCAATTTCTTCGTTAAATAAACGCTCTAAATCAGTACCATTCAAGCTGGCTAAATCAATCATTAAGCCGGTATTACCTGCAAAGGCCATTTCCACTAAGGTGGTAAATAAACCGCCGTCGCTACGGTCGTGATAAGCCATAACCGCTTGCTCGGCGACTAACTGCTGCATCACTTCAAAAAAGCCCGCTAAGTTAGCGGTTTTATCTAATGTGGGTGCAATATCGCCTAACTCACTATAAACCTGCGCTAAACAAGAACCGCCTAAACGATTTTGGCCATTGCTTAAGTCCAGCATTAATAATGCACTGTCACCTTTATCATCACGAAGTTGTGGGGTTACCGTTTTACGAATATCTTGCACCACACCAAAAGCGGTGATGACTAACGACATAGGCGATGTGACAGTTTTCTGAGTACCATTTTCTTCCCATGCGGTTTTCATCGACATGGAGTCTTTACCGACAGGAATCGTGATACCGAGTTCAGGACAAAGGTCTTCACCAATCGCTTTAACCGCCTGGTATAAACCCGCATCTTCGCCTGGATGACCCGCTGGAGACATCCAGTTAGCAGAAAGTTTAATACGCTTGAACGAGCCAATATCGGTACCGGCAATGTTCATAATCGACTCAGCAACTGCCATACGAGCAGAGGCGTCAAAGTCGAGTAATGCTAACGGAGTACGCTCACCCATCGACATCGCTTCACCGCAGTAACTGTCATAACTTGATGCGGTTACTGCACAGTCGGCAACAGGAACCTGCCATGGACCCACCATTTGGTCGCGATTAACTAAACCAGTGACGGAGCGATCACCTATGGTGATAAGGAAGGTTTTGTCAGCCACGGTTGGCAAGGTTAAAATGCGCTTAACGGCATCGTTTAGCTCAATTTTAGTTTGATCTAACGCTGGCGATACTGCTTTGGCTGTCACCACATCACGGCTCATTTTAGGCGCTTTACCTAATAAAACTTCAAGCGGTAAATCAATCGGCTTGTTATTAAAGTGACTGTCGGCAAGCGTTAAATGCATCTCTGCAGTTGCTTCACCAACCACCGCAAATGGCGCGCGTTCACGGGCGCAAATATCAGCAAATTGTTGTAAGTTCTCTGGTGCAACCGATAACACATAACGCTCTTGAGATTCATTACACCAAATTTCAAGCGGGCTCATGCCTGGCTCGTCAGAAGGAACATTACGTAAATTGAATACCCCACCGCGATCAGCATCATTCACTAACTCAGGGAACGCATTAGATAATCCACCTGCGCCCACATCGTGAATAAATTGAATTGGGTTGGTGTCACCTAACTGCCAGCAGCGGTCGATAACTTCCTGACAACGACGTTCCATTTCTGGGTTTTCACGTTGTACAGAGGCAAAATCTAAATCTTCGCTAGACTGACCAGACGCCATAGAAGATGCGGCGCCGCCACCTAAGCCAATGTTCATTGCCGGTCCACCAAGCACAATAAGCTTAGCGCCAACGGTAATCTCACCTTTTTGAACGTGTTCTTCTCGGATATTGCCTAAGCCACCGGCAATCATAATCGGCTTATGATAACCACGCACTTCAACGCCATTGTGGCTAGAGACTAATTGCTCGTAGGTGCGGAAATAACCGGTAATGGCAGGACGACCAAATTCATTGTTAAATGCTGCGCCGCCAAGAGGGCCTTCGAGCATGATTTCTAACGGAGTGACGATACGATCTGGCTTACCGTAATCCCCTTCCCATGGTTGTACAAAACCAGGAATTTTCAAGTTAGAAACAGTAAAACCAGATAAACCCGCTTTAGGTTTAGAACCTCGGCCAGTAGCACCCTCATCGCGAATTTCACCACCAGAACCAGTAGCAGCACCAGGATATGGGCTAATAGCGGTAGGATGATTGTGAGTTTCTACTTTCATCAATATATGCATTGGTTCGGTGTGATAGTTATAAACACCATCGGGATCAGGGAAAAAACGACCCGCTACCGGACCCGTCATCACTGCGGCATTATCTTTGTAAGCTGATAACACGTAATCGGGCGTGACTTCAAAAGTGTTTTTAATCATTTTGAACAATGATTTTGGCTGTACTTCGCCATCGATTGTCCAATCTGCATTGAAAATTTTGTGGCGACAATGTTCCGAGTTTGCTTGAGCAAACATCATTAGTTCGATGTCGTTAGGGTTACGCTTTAAACGAACAAAATTTTCAATTAAATAGTCAATTTCATCATCGGCAAGGGCCAAGCCTAGCTTAATATTGGCCACTTCTAAGGCGCGGCGGCCTTCAGCAAGAATATTTACACTGCTAAATTTTGCTGGTTCTGTACGAGCAAATAATATTTCAGCAGCTTCAAACGCCGGCAGCATGACTTCGACCATGCGGTCATGTAATAAACCTTGCAGTAGTTTTTGCTGCTCGGCTGTTAATACTGACGCTTCTACATAATAAGCAATACCACGCTCAAGACGGTTAACTTTGCCTAAGCCACAGTTGTGGGCAATATCAGTTGCTTTAGAAGACCAAGGAGAAATAGTGCCAGGACGAGGAGTAACAAACAGTAAAGTGCCTTGTGGGGCATGAGACTCAATAGCTGGGCCATAAGTAAGAATAGTTTCTAACTGTAGACGTTCATTATCATCTAGTGGTTCACTCAAATTGGCTAAATGTACATATTCAGCATAAATTTGCGATACAGGAAGCGCTGCGTTTTCGCAAGCCTCCATGAGTTTTTGAACTCTAAATGCAGATAGTGCTGGGGCTCCGCGAATGATTTCCATCACGTCTATTCACCTTTATAATATAGGAGGATCAGAATTGGCGCTATTATAGGGAATTGCACACTACAAATCACCTTCAAGCGCAGGTGAAAACAGTGTTTCCTGATAGGGAAAATATCCCATTCAAGTAATGCTAAAATGAATAACATAAACACTTTACCTTTTAACAAAAAACAACCACTAAATGCTGCTTATTTACTCAACTATAGGCGTTTAGGAAAACTACTGATAAAGTAAGCAAAAAATAAGCTAACTCCCCTACATATTTAAAGGCTATTCAACCGGTATTTCATTCGTTTTTACACATCATTCTGGTGACATTAACGAAACAACTTAAGATAACCAATTAATAAATATGATCAAAACCTTATTCATAATCTTACTTTGCGGGATATTATCCGCCTGTCAACCTGTTGATATTCAAGATGTTGATATTGCCGCCCCCGCACCTAAGCGTACCGTATTAAAGGTAGGGACATTATATGGCCCGCAGATTTATCTTAATTCAGAACAGGGTGAAAGCGGATTCGACTTCGAAATGGCGCAGCGCTTTGCTGACTATTTAGCCGTTCCTTTAGAAATGATCCCGTACACCAATCGCAAGCTATTATTCGCGGCATTAAAAGAAAACAAGATTGATATTATTGCGGCTGGCATCGCTAAAACCCCTAACCGTAGTCAACAATTTAAGCTCGGACCCACCTTATATAAAGTCAACCAAGTGTTGGTTTATAAGGAAGGCACTCCGGAGCCCAAAGATATTAGTACTCTGTCAGGTGAAATTACTGTCATGGCTAACTCATCTTCAGTCAATACCTTAACCAAATTACAAAAAGACTATCCTGAGTTGATGTGGAATCAAGTCAACGACAAAGACAATGAAGAACTGTTTGCATTAATTGCCAACGGTGAATTGAACTACACCATTTCAGATTCAAATAGTTTATTGATCAATCAGCGTTTTTTACCTGAACTACGCGCGGGGATGATTTTAGAAGAAAAGGTCGAAGTGGTGTGGCTATTACCGCCTAATAACAGCGACCGTTTAATGAGTAAACTATTGGCTTTTTGGCATAAAGAAAGGCGTGCGGGTACGCTGGAGCATTTAAACGAGAAGTATTTTGGCCATGTTAAGCGTTTTGATTACGTTGATACTCGTGCCTTTATCCGCGCAATTGATAATATTCTGCCCGAATATCGTAGTTTTTTCGAGCAGTATTCTGGAGAGTTAGATTGGCGTAAATTAGCGGCCGCAAGTTATCAAGAATCACACTGGAACCCGAGTGCTCGCTCACCTACTGGGGTGAGAGGTATGATGATGCTAACCCAACCTACAGCGGCTTATGTTGGTGTAGATGATCGCTTAGATGCAGAACAAAGCATACGTGGTGGGGCATTTTATTTAAAAGACATGATGGAGAGATTGCCTGACACCATCTCTGAAGCTCAACGGATCTGGTTCGCACTGGCTTCCTATAATATCGGTTTAGGTCATGTTGAAGATGCACGACGATTAACTGAATCAATGGGAATGGATCCTAGCGCATGGCGTGATGTCAAAAAAGTATTACCTTTGCTGCAACAATCTAAATATTATAAACAAACTCGATATGGTTATGCCCGTGGTAGCGAAGCTGTTCATTATGTTGACAGTATTCGTCGTTATTACGACACCTTAGTGTGGATCGATAATCAAACCCAAAAGTTGGAGATTATTGAAGAACCTCAACAAATTGAAATCATTGCTGAAGACGCTTCAAAAAATATCCATGAAGCAGCACACTAATTTTTGTGCTGACACGATTATCGTCATAAACCTGACCGATAATTGTCACGAATATAAGGTACTATGGTGCTGAATTTATCGTAAGAAAGCATTCTGCTAAAGTATGCGGTTTATCAGTAACCTCGATGAGGTTAGCCAATATTAAGGGATCACGGTATGAGAAGAAGAGCTATAAGCAATACCATGTCACGTCGTCGTGTCATGCTTAAAGTACATAAAAGCCGCATTCAAAATCGTCAACGAGCTCATTTTTTATTGGTACAAACTGAAAATTAATCTTCCGTTAACCACATAAAAACCAGTCACTCAATCAGTCTATTTTATAGCTAACTGTTTGAGTGCTTTTTTTTCTGCTCTACGTCGTTGAAAAAATGCACTTAGCTGCGCACCACACTCTGCAGCCAACACACCTGAACTGACTTCAAGCTGATGATTAAAAACTGGATGTTGTAATAAATTAATCACGCTACCTGCCGCGCCAGTTTTTAAATCATCTGCACCATAAACAACCCGCGCAATACGACTGTGCACCATGGCACCTGCGCACATAGTGCAGGGTTCTAACGTGACATATAAAGTCGTGTCGAGCATACGATAATTCTCTAACACCTTGCCGGCTTGACGAATACATTCCATCTCGGCATGAGCGGTTGGATCGTGATTCACAATACTTAAATTACAACCACTGGCAATCAATACATCGTCTTTAACCAATACGGCACCCACTGGCACTTCGCCTTTTAGCTCGGCTTGCTCGGCAAGTTGCATCGCTAAACGCATCCACTTTTCATCAATGGCGCGCTGAAGCTGATTCGATTTCTCATTGTGCGCATTAGAAAGTGGGCAAGTATCGCTGGAAACGTGTTTTTTTGGGGTATCTGTCACGCTATAAAACCTAGGTAATTGTCATACGTGGCTATTCTAGCAAATAAAAAAGACGCCGCGGCGTCTTTTTATTTAAAGTAAGGAGTCACGCTACAGCGTTATTCCCATTCAATTGTTGCAGGTGGCTTACCTGAAATATCATAAACCACACGAGAAATCCCATCAACTTCATTGATAATACGATTCGACACGCGACCCAAGAAATCATACGGTAAATGTGCCCAATGCGCAGTCATAAAGTCGATAGTTTCTACCGCGCGTAACGATACAACCCAATCATACTTACGACCATCACCCATTACACCTACCGAACGAACAGGTAAGAAAACGGTAAAGGCTTGGCTGACTTTATTATACAAATCCGCTTTATGCAGTTCTTCAATAAAGATAGCATCGGCACTGCGCAATAAATCACAATACTCTTTTTTGACTTCGCCAAGTACACGAACACCTAGACCAGGTCCTGGAAACGGATGACGATAAAGCATGTTGTAAGGCAAGCCTAACTCTAAACCGATTTTACGCACTTCATCTTTAAATAATTCACGTAATGGCTCAACTAAACCCATCTTCATATTGGCAGGTAAACCGCCAACATTGTGGTGCGACTTAATTACATGCGCTTTACCCGTTGCACTGCCCGCTGATTCAATAACATCAGGATAGATAGTACCTTGGGCTAGCCATTTGGCATTAGCGCATTTCTTTGATTCTTCGTCGAAAATCTCAACAAACACACGGCCAATGATTTTACGTTTGGCTTCTGGTTCTGCTTCGCCAGCCATCGCATCTAAGAAACGGTTTTCAGCATCGACGTGAACAATTTTGAGTCCAAAATGATCGCCAAACATTTCTAATACTTGATCCGCTTCATTCAAACGCAGCAAACCGTTATCAACAAACACACACGTTAGTTTATCGCCAATCGCACGATGTAATAACATCGCCACAACCGATGAATCTACCCCGCCAGATAAACCCAGAATAACTTCGTCATCACCAATTTGCTTTTTTAAACGCTCAATAGCATCTTCAATAATTGATGATGGCTTCCAATTGGCTTTACAGCCACAAATGTCTAGCGCGAAATGCTCTAGCATACGCTGACCTTGGCGAGTATGCGTCACTTCTGGGTGAAACTGTACGCCGTAAAAACCTTTCTCTTCATTGGCCATAGCGGCAAACGGACAAGTTGCCGTTTTCGCTACGGTCACAAAACCTTCAGGGATAGCAGACACTTTATCGCCGTGGCTCATCCACACATCAAGCAAAGGTTTGCCTTCTTCGCTAACGGCATCTTCAATGCTTTTAAACAAAGCTGATGTGGTTTGCAATTCAATTTGTGCGTAACCAAACTCACCTTCGCCAACGCCTTGAATCACTTTGCCACCCAGCTGCTCTGACATGGTTTGCATGCCGTAACAAATACCCAATACCGGTACACCAGCAGTAAACACATATTCAGGGGCACGCGGTGAATTGTCTGCTGTGACACTTTCAGGGCCACCGGCTAAAATAATACCATTTGGGGCAAACTCACGAATTTGCGCTTCGCTCACATCCCACGCCCATAACTCACAATACACACCAATTTCACGGATACGACGCGCAATAAGTTGAGTGTACTGAGAACCAAAATCGAGGATTAGAATCTTATGATCGTGAATATTACTCATGAATAACCTTTACATATTAATTAAGTGTAATAACTCGCATCCAATTGATGCGGTCAAATTAACGCTAATAAAACGAGGGCGACATAACGTCGCCCTTATCATAATTACGAACGATAGTTTGGTGCTTCTTTGGTAATGGTCACGTCATGAACGTGTGACTCACCCATACCTGCTGAAGTCACTCTTACAAACTGTGCTTTTTCATTTAACTCTTTAATCGTGGCACAACCGGTTAAGCCCATGCATGAACGCAAGCCGCCCATGTGTTGATGAATGATCTCTTTCAACTTACCTTTGTACGGCACGCGACCTTCAACACCTTCAGGTACGAGTTTGTCTGCTGCGTTGTCACTTTGGAAGTAACGGTCAGATGAACCTTGAGTTTGGCCCATAGCGCCCAGAGATCCCATACCACGGTATGACTTATAAGCACGACCTTGGTAAAGTTCAGTTTCACCCGGCGCTTCTTCAGTACCAGCAAACATAGAACCCGCCATGATGCATGATGCACCTGCAGCTAATGCTTTAGCTAAGTCGCCAGAAAAACGAATACCGCCATCAGCAATAACAGGAATGCCTAAGGCGAGTACTGCTTCAGCAGCATCAGATACCGCAGTGATTTGTGGTACACCGACACCCGTTACAATACGAGTGGTACAAATTGAACCAGGGCCAATACCGACTTTAACGGCGTTAACGCCCGCTTCAACTAGCGCAATTGCACCAGATGCGGTGGCAACGTTGCCGCCAACAATTTGTAAATCAGGGTATTTAGCTCTAGTGTCACGAATACGCTGCAATACGCCTTCTGAGTGACCATGTGATGAGTCAATCAATAACACGTCAACACCGGCTTTTACGAGCGCGTCAACACGCTCTTCATTGCCAGGACCCGCGCCAACTGCAGCGCCCACACGTAAACGACCTAATTCGTCTTTACATGCGTTTGGTTTGCGTTCAGCTTTTTCGAAATCTTTAACGGTGACTAAGCCTTTAAGTTTAAAGTTTTTATCAACCACTAAGACTTTCTCAATACGATGAGAATGCATTAGTTTTTGTACTTCATCTAACTTAGTACCTTCAGTTACTGTGACTAGACGATCTTTAGGGGTCATCATGTCGGCAACGGTTTTGCTCCAATCAGTCACAAAACGCACGTCACGACCTGTAATAATGCCCACTAGTTCGTGTGCATCATTGACTACAGGGTAACCAGCAAAACCATTATGTTCAGTTAATAAACGTAAATCAGTTAAGCTTGTGGTAGGTGTAACAGTAACGGGATCTTGAACAATACCGGCTTCATAACTTTTAACTTTACGGACTTCTTCGGCTTGTTGCTCAATACTCATGTTTTTATGAATAAATCCTAAACCACCTTCTTGCGCCATCGCGATCGCAAGACGAGATTCAGTCACAGTGTCCATAGCAGCAGACACAAGTGGAATATTTAATTCGATTTTAGTCGTTAAACGAGTTTTAAGAACAGCGGTATTAGGGAGTACGGTCGAGTGGGCAGGAACCAACAACACATCATCAAAGGTTAGTGCATCTTTCAGTAAACGTAGCATGGCAACATCTCCCTAGTAAGTAGGATTTGAGGTGAAATATTGCGGCGAGATTATACCTTGCATATTGCAGTTGGTAAATGGAAAATGGATTTTTATTAACGTTAGAATGAGAACTCTCATGAGTGCCACAAAAAACAATGTTTATAGTGTTTCGCAATTAAATAGCGAAGTGAGGCATATTCTTGAAGGTCAAATCGGCAAAATTTGGCTAAATGGTGAAATATCAAACTTTTCGGCCCCAAGTTCAGGGCACTGGTATCTCACCTTAAAAGACGCTCATTCACAAGTTCGCTGTGCCATGTTTAAGGGCCGTAATCAATCTGTGCGTTTTAAACCCGTCAATGGTCAACAAGTGTTGATTAAAGGCGCAATCAGTGTTTACGAGCCTCGTGGCGATTATCAGCTGCTACTTGAGTCAATGTTGCCAGCAGGTGATGGACTACTCGCACAAGAATTTGAAGCATTAAAACTAAAATTGGCCGCTGAAGGCCTATTTGCCCTAGAAACCAAACGCCCTATTCCAACTAATATCCAACGAATTGGTGTCATCACATCGGCAACGGGTGCGGCGTTGCGAGACATCTTGCATGTATTAGCACGCCGAGATCCCTCAATCGAAGTGGTTGTGTACCCCACTCAAGTTCAAGGTGCTACAGCCAGTCAATTAATCTGCCAAGCCATTGTTACTGCCAATCAACGCATGGAAGTTGATGTACTGTTGCTTACCCGTGGTGGTGGCTCGTTAGAAGATTTATGGTGCTTCAACAGCGAACATTTAGCCCATGCGATTTACAACAGCGCACTGCCTGTGGTGAGCGCTGTTGGCCATGAAATAGATACCACTATCAGTGATTATGTGGCGGACGTTCGCGCTCCTACGCCGTCAGCCGGTGCTGAATTATTATCGAAAGACAAAGGCAATAAAGCTGAAAAGTTGGCGCTATTGCTATCGCGTTTACAGCAAGGGATGAAACATTACCAATTGCAGCAGTATGGACGATTAACTCAGTTATCTCACCAACTTCAACGCCATGAGCCGCAGCATAAACTGCAGCAATTTGAACAACGATTTGACGAAATGCAAATGCGCTTAGAAAATGCCTTACAACATAAACTCAGTCGCCTAACCTTACGCCACCAGCAATTACATAATCGCTTGCAACAACGTTCGCCAATTAATACCTTAACCATAGAAAAACAGCGGCTTGGGTATTTAATTGAACGCTTTAACGACGCCAGTAAAGATTATTTTAAACAGGCTGAATCACGAGTTTCACAGGCCGCCCATAAACTTGATACCGTCAGCCCGCTGGCAACCTTGAGCCGAGGTTACTCAATCACAAGTACCAATGAGCATGTTATCGAAAATGCCAATCAATTAAGCAATGGTGATGTAATTCATACTCGGTTAAAGCAAGGAAGTGTCACCTCCACCGTGACAGATGTTTCAACTAAATAACAAGCATGATTTCGATGATAGAAATGTGCTGGGAATGTGTGAACCAGAGATATTATCGATTATGTATGCTTGTTTTTTAGATCACTTACCATCCATATATACCAAATTATCTGTGCCAAATACATGTAGTCATCTAGATTATTGTTCACTAACTCCGTTATCGGTTAAGCAAAAAAAGCCATCTTTCGATGGCTTTTTTATTTACAGATCAACAAGCATTGCTTGTTAACCACACTCACGGCTAAAACTATTTACCCATTGGTGTTAATACAATTTCTACACGACGATTTTGCGAACGACCTTGCTCGGTAGAGTTGCTGGCAATTGGGCTTGACTCGCCCATACCAGTTGAAGATACACGTGAACCACTAACCTTCTGGCTCGTCATATATTGCGCAACTTCACTCGCTCGTACTTGTGACAAACGCAGGTTATAAGAATCTGAACCCGAACTGTCGGTATAACCAATCACATTTAAGCGAGTGTCATCATATTCTTTAGCCACTAATACAACACTGTTTAACACTGATTTAGCGCGTGAACTTAAGACAGTTTGATCAACCGCAAAAGTCACTTCATTAGGCATGTTCAGTACAATATTGTCACCGTTGCGCGTCACACTCACGCCAGTTGATTTTAATTGCTTACGCAATTCTGCTTCTTGCACATCCATGTAATAACCAATACCACCACCAAGAGCCGCACCAGATGCTGCACCAATTAATGCACCTTTACCGCGGTCGCTTTTGCTTGATGAAAGTACACCAATGGCTGCGCCTGAAAGACCACCGATAATAGCGCCATTTGTGGCTTTAGCATTTTCTGATTCGCCCGTATAAGGATTAGGTAATTGGCAACCAGACAACAACAGCGCCGAACCGATTAATGAACTGCATAACAATGATGCATTTAACTTTACTGACATACACACTCCTAACTACTTATCCCATATGGATAAGTAAAAACTGACAAAATCAAAAATCGTCATTCTAACGTAGATCTAAGGTACATAAGCATAAATTTTACGTTATATTTTATTAATCAAACGTCGACGAAACCCCATCACTCCGGCGAGTAAGCCAATACTTAACCAAGATAACGCCCCACCTGAATGTTCAGTTTCGATATAAACCTCTTCCACATAAACCGCATCACGGTCGCTACTTTCAAGTGGCAACGCGTATAAGGCATTCGACTCATCACTACTTATTGTCGCAACCGGATCGGCATAACCTAGCTCATATAAATCGATCAACACATCATAGTGATCGGCTTGATAACCACTGGCTAACGTAGTGAGCACTTCGTAATCATCATTACTAGAATCTGCGTGGAGGGTGAATACGTCAGTTGAGTAATAATGGATCCACGGCCCACCATCTTGGCTTAAATATAACTCGGCAAATACATCAGCCTGAATGTCGCCCGCACTGCTGGTTATATCAGCATCAAAGGTCACACTAAAGGTTTGATAAAAACCATCATAATCATAGTCATCAAATAAACTTGAATCTGCACCGTAGAAAGAAAAGTCGTAATAAACAACTTGATTTTGCTGCGCCAACGCTCGTTGTTGCTGGTTGGCCGTTGTCGCGGCAGCTTTTTGATTTTTAGCCATCACTTGTTCACGGGTGACTTTTTTATTCAGGGTTGTAACGGTACCTTGCAACTTAGCTTGCTCATGTAAAGCGCTCACCCTAGCCTGCTTGTCCGCTTCAGTTTCTGGCGTTTGCGGATTAATGACTCTTGCTTGACTGTATGTACCAAAAGCTTGTTCAGAGATCCGTTCGGCGCCTTGTACTGTTGGCGAACTTAACCAGAGTGCACTGGCAATACATAAACTTACGCCCCATTTTAGCTGGGTATTAATTGTCGATAGATTAGCTGTCTTGGCAGTATTATGTTTCATGTTAGTTCCTCACAGTCTTGATATTGAGGCCATTTAACCCTAATCAAAATGAACGTAAGCTGAACATAGCAATAAGGTAGACTTCCGTTATCGCTACCCTTTAGTGCCACTGTTATAAATCAATACCGCGAAAACATCCCATAGAGGTAAACCATTCAGTTAATGTTCATCTGCTCCCCCTTATACTGCCAAGTCAAATCATCGATACATTGGCATTTACTGATATCTTACGGGCGTTTATGTTTCGTTTACGGCTATTTACTCAATAAGATTAAGTAGATGTTTCTATATAGAAAGGGATCTTTTACACTGGCAATAATGAGGTTATTAGGGAACACAATATGCAGCGTATGCTCAACGTAAATGCCACCATGTTAGGCCTGATGTTAGCGGTACTTTCACTAGCGTGCTCAGTGCCGTCCTATGCTGCTGCATTACATTCATCAGCAGGTGCTCAGTTCTCCCCAGGCCCCAATAATAATCGTCAAAACAATAACCAGCAGAACAGTAATCTGGTGGTTAATAGCGCTCAACAAGCTGTGCAAATGGCTCAACGAAGTTATTCAGGTAAAGTATTAAAAGTGCAATCAGCTAACGTCAATGGACATCCTGGTTATCGAATTAAATTACTCACCAATGATGGAGTCATTTTTTATGTGTTAGTCGATGCCACTAATGGCTCGGTTACAAGGAACTAGCTCATGAGATTATTACTGGTCGAAGACGATTTAGCCCTACAAGCAAACATCAAACAGCACCTTATCGACGCGCAATATACTGTTGATGTCGCCAGCGATGGTGAAGAAGGCTTATTTCAGGCTCAAGAATATCAATACGATGTCGCCATTATCGACGTCGGTTTGCCTAAGCTTGATGGCTTGTCATTAATCAGTAAGTTACGTGAGCAAGACATTAGCTACCCGATCATTATTTTAACCGCTCGAGACAGTTGGCAAGATAAAGTGGTCGGTTTAGATGCCGGCGCAGACGATTACTTAAGTAAGCCGTTTCAGCTAGAAGAACTTGTCGCACGAATTAATGCATTAATTCGCCGCTCCGCAGGTAAAGCCAGTCCAGTGATTCAAAATGGTCCCTTTAGCATTAATACCCGCAGTTTAGAAATTAAAAAGAGCCTGCAAATAATTAACCTTAGTGGTTCTGAGTACAAACTATTTGAATACCTGATGCTGCACCCAGGGTCGGTACATTCCAAAAGCAGTTTAATTGAACACATTTATGATCAGGATTTTGATTTAGACTCCAACGTGATTGAAGTGTTTATCCGTCGTTTACGTAAAAAACTCGACCCCGACAATCAATATCAATTAATTGAAACACTGCGTGGTCAGGGCTATCGACTGCGTCAATTAGACCCTGATGCGTAAACTACTCAGCTCGCTTAAAGTCCGCATTGTGATCAGTGCGTTATTACTGATTTTGGTATTATTGCCTATTATCGGCATAACCGTTAATAACGCCTTTGAAACCCAAATTAATGTCGCGGCAAAAAACCAGTTAAAAGCCTATGTTTACTCTGTTTTAGCCATGGCAGAAGTGGAAGATAACCAATTACAAATGCCGTCTCATTTACTTGAAAACCAATTCAATGTGATTGGTTCAGGGCTTTATGCGTTAATCACCACCAAAGATAATCAGCTACTGTGGACCTCAAACTCATTTCTCGGCCTCAACACCCCGATTAACTTACCCAAGCCCGTAACCGGTAGAAGTACCTTCGACTCGATATTGATTAATGATAAACCGCAGTTGATATACAGTTTTAGCGTGAGTTTTGCCACCAGCGAACAGCCTTTTACCATGACGCTGCACATTATAAAAAACCAACAAGAATACCTACAACAAATCCAAAAGTTTTCTAACACCTTATGGACTTGGTTGCTAGTGTTAACCGCCTTATTGGTTATTGTACAGCTCAGCTGGTTGCTATGGACCCTAAAACCTTTAGGCCAATTTAGCCAAGAACTCAGTGCGGTAGAACAAGGCACATCAATGCAACTCAGTACCCGCTACCCTGTGGAATTGCAAAAAGTAGCGCAACAGTTAAACACCTTATTACAAACCGAACAAAATCAACGTAAACGCTACCGTAATGCGTTAGCCGATTTAGCCCACAGTTTAAAAACACCTTTAGCGGTAATCCAAACTCAAGCTGATTTAAGCGACGCCTCGATGGAACAAATTAACCGTATAAACCAAATTATTGCTTACCAACTAAAGCGGGCACAAAGCGCGGCTGGCAGTGCTTGGCACTTAGGGGTTAATGTTGACAGTATTGCCGTTAAATTAGTCAGAACCTTAAGTAAGATATACCAACATCAAAACCTGACCATTGAGTATCACCCCAACGAACAAGCCCGCTTTAAAGGCGATGAAGCAGACTTAACAGAAATACTTGGTAATGTGCTCGACAATGCCTGCAAAGCCGCGAAAACAAAAGTGACATTAACCCTTACACAGCAAGATAGTCAGCTATGCATGACAATTGAAGATGATGGAGAAGGTATTCCGAAAGATAAACAGCAACATATTTTTGAACGGGGGATCCGTGCAGACACTTACACTCAAGGCCACGGGATCGGACTGGCAATCGTTAGAGACCTTGTCGACAGTTATCACGGTAAACTTACTGTTGGCCAATCGGCATCATTGGGTGGCGCTCAATTTGAGTTTACTTTCCAACAATAAACGCCTGCTTTAGATTGCCGTTATATACTATTTGTTTAGTTTATCTATCTAGCTTATTGCTCTTGCTTACTCCTCTCGCATAGTTCTAGCTTATTAACTTCCGTTATAAGCTTTCAGCTTATGTTCATTTTCGGCCCGTTATGATGAACCTAACAGTCATCAATGACGCTGGAGATAACATGAAAAAAGCCATTCACGTACCCGCTCAGGCATTGCTCGCCTTAGCCTTGGTCTGTATGCCATTAACCAATGTGCAAGCGGCGCAACCAACTAATTCATACACTTATACAGCAGAAGATGATGTGGTGAGTGATGCTGAGTTGGCACAAATGCTCGCGCCAATAGCGCTATATCCAGACAGTTTATTAACCCACATATTAATTGCGTCAACGTACCCATTAGAAATTGTCCAAGCCAAACGCTGGTTATCAAACCAAGGTAACCGCGACACCAACCAAATTATGACCGAGGTAGAGTCGCAAGACTGGGACCCAAGTGTCAAAGCCTTGGTAGCATTTCCCAATGTATTGCAGCGTTTAAATGATGATTTAGCGTGGACTCAAAGCGTAGGCGATGCCTTTTTGCAAGATGAAGGCCGCATGCTAGACACCATTCAATCATTAAGACAACAAGCTGATGAAGCCAACAACTTAGCCGACCTTGAGCAAGTAAAAGTGTCGCGGGTTGAGCGCCGGATTATGATTGAATCAGTTCGCCCAGAAATTGTTTACGTGCCTTATTACGACAGCCGTATCGTTTATGGCAACTGGCGCTGGAATCGTTATCCACCGGTTTATTGGAATGCACCTGCTTACGTACATTATCGCCCTAACCACAGTGCTATTTACTGGGATAGCGGAGTACGTATTAGCTTTAACTTCTTTTTTAGTGGTTTTCATTGGCATGATCGCCGTGTAATTGCGGTACCAGTAAGTCAAAACTACCGTTACTACACACCACGAAAAATAAGCTACAGCCAAGGTGCCCAACATTGGCAACATAAACCTAAGCATCGCAAAGGTGTGGCTTACCACAGCCAAGTGATCAGCAAACGTTATAATGGCCATTATGAGAAACGTAACAAGCAGGTAAGTTATTCACGCGAAGCCAAACGCCAGCAAGCCAATGAACCTCGTCATTATTCCACCAAGGTGAATGATCAGCGTAAAGACATAAACCATAGCAGCAAGCAGGATAAGCGTAGTGACAAATCAACGTTAAGAAGTGTAGGCCGCAATGAGCCGATTGAGCACAAAAGTAGCCAGCTAAAACGCGAGTTAAGCCAGCAACGTCAACCAGCAGCACAAGTAAAATCATTTGAGCGCAAAGGTGAGCCGATGAAGTCAAACTACAGTCGCCAACGCGATGTGGCCCAAACTAAGCCTAAGTATGAGACAAAACCAGTGGCGAACATAACAAGCAAGCCGCGCACTCAAGAATTACAACAAGCTCAACGTAACACTCGAGTTGAAACATCGCGCCAGCCGCAAGTTAACGCGATGCGCAATCCACAACAGCAAGTGAAACCAATACGCAGGAGTGAACCACAAAAGCAGCAAGTTCGCGAAACAACTCGATCGACGCCTCAGCAAGCTTCGCGATCAATGAGTCAGCAGCGTGATAATACATCATCACGCCGTGCAAGCCAGTCAAGAGACACCGGACCTTCAAGAGAAAAACCGTCAAGAGAAAAGCCTTCAAGAGAAAGACAGTAAACAGTCAAAAAAAACAGCGATCTAAAGCACTAAACAACACGAGTAGACCTTGCCTCTCGTGTTGTTTTTTTTATATATAAAATCAATAAAGTTATCAGTTCGCACACTAAATCTGAGTATGAGGTAAGACGATACAAACATTTAAGCCATGAGGTTCTACTTTGCTAAAAGTCAATTCACCATGATGTAAACTGATAATATGCTGACAAATTGATAAGCCTAAACCCGCACCATGTGAAGCGTTTTCATCAACACGATAAAAGCGGTTTTTGGCTAAGCTGATTTCCTCATCTGACATGCCCCGGCCTTGATCAAGCACATAAATTTTTGTCTGTTGCTCGTCCTGAGTAACCTTAATGGTTATTAAGGATTCTTTAGGACTGTATTTACAGGCATTTTCGATAATATTTTTCAGTACTAATTCGATGTAAAACGGATCGGCATTAATGGTCATATCTTTAGGAACAACGATATACCACTCGTAATCGGCAATGACGTGTACTAGTTGATTTATCACATTCTCAATAATATCTTGTAGCTTACAATCGGTTTTATTTAACGCCTCTATCGCATCCACTCGTGATAACAACAACAACTGCTCCACTGTATGGCTAATGCGGTTTACACCCTCGCCTATGGCTTCTATATATGGCAACGTTGCCTGCTGAATTTGTGGCATTTGGCTAGACAATACATCGCTTAAGCCATCGCTGTGTAACTTAATAATCGCTAATGGCGTTTTAAGTTCATGGGCGGCATCGGCACTAAAACGACGTTCACGGATCATCGTCTCGCTAATGCGCAGCAAGAAGCCGTTAAGGGCTTTTTGCGTTGATGCTAACTCCTTCGGTAAAGTGAAATTGATAGGGGTTAGGTCTTGGGCTGAGCGGTTATCTAAATGACGTTCTAATAACTTAACCGGTTTAAATAAGTAATAAGTTAACAACAACATGAAAAACATCATAATGGGAGTAATGATTAACGGCGAGCGCCAAGTGTTGCTGATAATTAATGACACGATCTCTCGTCGAACATCATCACGCTGTGCGGTTACAATCCATACCTGATGCGACGATGAGAAAAAGCTGTACACATGCCATAACTCATTATCGATGCCACGAGTGTCATAGCCTTGGATGAAATTGGTTAGCTGTTGCTCGCCAGAACTATCAGAATACGCGAGTAACTGCCCCGAGTTGGACAGTAATTGAAATGATAATTTATGCTCATAAGACAAGGTGACAGGATTAGATTGATCAGCAAAGGTTTCTATTTTTGAATCCGCAACATGGAACAAACTTGGCTGCTGGAGCAATTGTGCCAGTTGAGCTTCTGTTAAATGTTCGACATAAAACTGTTCCAACATTTTGGCGGTTTGCACCATCTGCGCATCAAACAATTCTTCGACTTCATGCATAGCATCACGCGTACTGAGTATGCTCGAAAAGGTTACCGTAAGAACAATCCCCACCAGCATAATCAAACTTAATAATAATCGTAATGAAAACATAATATCCTTATTGTATTAAGTGTAATTAAGTCGCTGTTTGGCTGCCCAGCATTTACTTCATCTACCCTATCTAACTCATAATAAAGCTATACCGTTTCAGTTAAAATATAGCCTATACCGCGCACGGTTTTGATCAGCTCAGTGGCCGTTTTTTTACGTAGATGATGAATATGCACTTCAATCGAGTTGCTGCCCACTTCATCCCAGCCATAAGTTAGCTGTTCAAGTTGATTACGGGTTAACACGCGACCTGCTGATTGAGCAAATTCGAGTAACAATTGATATTCACGGCGTGAAAGCGACACTAACACATCGCGAAAATGCACTTCACAACGGGCAAAGTCGATGTTGAGAGCACCATAGCTAAATTGGTTATTATCTAGGCCATGTTGACGTCGAATAATCGCCTTAAGCCTAGCAATTAATTCCCTCACATCAAAAGGCTTACTTAAATAATCATCAGCACCAATATCTAAACACATTAAGCGGGTGTCAAAATCTGTATTTGCGGTCAACACAATAATAGGTAATGAGATACCATTTTTACGCCACTGTTTTAATAAGTCTGCACCATTGCCGTCGGGTAAACTTAAATCGAGAATAATGGCGCTAAAATCTTCATTTCCTAAGGCGATTTGGGCTTGATTATATGATGCTAAATGATCGACCTGAATACCTGATTTAGCTAAGCTCATTACGATGCCTTGTGCTAACAACTTATTATCTTCTACTAATAACACCCGCATTCAGTACCCTTATTCATTAACGAAACACCTTAAAATCGACACCTTGTTGCTGTAAAAAACCTTCAGCATCCGGTCCTTTTAGCATCGACATTGTGGCCAACATTCCAGCCATAACACAATTGGGCGCCAGCACAGTGACCGATAATGGCGCTTGCTCTACAGGGTAACCCTTTTTAGGATTAATAATATGCCCATAACGTTTACCGTCCACCTCTATATAGCGCCGAGTAGTACCACTAGTGGCTAACGCCCCCTGGCGAATGGTTAACAGTGCCGCAGCGTTATCAAGATTATGAGGGTTTTCAATCCCCACCTGCCAGCCATCGATTTTGGTGATCAGGCAAGCAATATCACCACCAAAGTTGACTAATACCGATTGCTTTGGCCAACGACTCGCTAATATTTGTGCGGTGCGATCCACCGCATATTCCTTACCGATACCGCCAAAGTCGACACTCATGTCTGCAGGCATGCAAACGGTCTTATCCGTCAATGCAATGCGATCAAAACCCACCTTAAGCAAAGCGGCATCAATATCAGTTTGTAACGGCACACGATGGTTACCATCAAAACGCCATAACGCCATTAATGGACAGGCACTGATATCAAATGCTGATTCACTTAATTGAAAACATTGTTGAGCAAATTGCAATAAATGCACTGTCTCGGCATCAATTGGGGTCGTTTCACCTTGGGCATGATTTAACTGCCACACCACGTTAGCTTCAATAAAACGGCTGAATTTATGTTCTATACGCTTTGCTTCGTCATAAGCAATAGTCAGCATTTGCCTCGCAATGTACTCGTCATCAACTGCCATTAATAATTCACATGGGCTAGCCATAGCATTAAATGAACCTAAAAAGCCCCAAGGACGAGGCTGTAAGCTCATCATTTTTGGGGCTTTTGACATTGTTGTTAGTGGTTCAAGCAAGTTAAATTACTCTGTTTATTGATGATACATTCATCTTAAAACGAATAACTCACTTGAGCTACTATCGCTTTCACCGCTGGGAATAAATCGTAGTTTTGTAGCTGACCAGGTATCTCAGTACCATTATTTTCAGGATTTTGCTGATAATACTCAATACGATAACTTAATTCATGGCCACCCGATAAACGCTGACCAAATTTAAGTCCTATGGTGTAAGCCGTCATATCACCAATGCGATAATCGGCGCTGGCATACTCTGGTATTGCATCGCCACTCATCAAGAATGGTTGATAAAACTCAGCTGCTTGCTGCTGGTAATAACGTAAGTGCAATTGTGCGTACATAGTTGGACTAAAATTATATCGGTAATGCGTTTCTAAAGTATGCGATTGAATATCCCAATCATCAGTACTATAGCGATATGAAAAATCGACTACGCCAGAATCCAGTGCACCTTTGGTGAGTAAAAACACACTGTGCTTAAGGCGTGAGTCTGGACGATTTTCATAACGATAAGCTTGTGTTTGACCGTTAACATCGACTTCACTAAGGATCTTATACGGGTCGGTCATGTAGCCTGACACGCTTGATAAACCATAGTTAGCTTGCATCAACCAATTACGATTAATAATCTGAGTCACGCCAAACATGATATCACTGGTTTGTTTAGTATCATCACCCGCTAAACGCGTTTGATCAAAGGCTGCTTGATAATCGGTATCACTGGCATAATCGCCACGAAACACCATTTCTGACATTGCCACAGGACGACCGCCAACAGGGTCAACCACATCATTGGTAAATGCCCCCGATAACGACAACGTAGTGTTATTTTTATTAAAACTACGTTCAAGACCCGCGTTAATGCCCATCGAAAGATAATCAAACTCTTTTGAACCGTACACACCTACGTTACCGGTCCAATCTTGATTAAGCACTTCTTGCCAGTTAGCGCTAAGCTGAACACGAGTATCATGAAAGGTATCATCCAGCGGTGTTTCGCCAGCGCTGACAGTATATTGGCCATCACCTGACGGACGCGTGAAAGTTTGACTGTCACTTTGTGCAACGGCACCAGAAGCTGATGCACCAGTTAAACTGTCGACCACAATTTTAAGGTCCAATAACGAACTGTCACCAAAGGCTTTTTGTACATTACCAATCGCTTCTGCAGCTTGAACACGGTCTTGCTCGCCATAATACATAATGGCAGCATCGACCTTCCAATCATCATTGGCAGGAATCGGTTCTGCAGCACTGGCCTGTTGGTTTAATAAACTACAGCTTGCTAATGCCAACGCACTGGCAATACTTTGCTTAGATGTTAGTTGCATCCACAACCTCCGCCCGCTAATGAGCGACCACCACTAGTACCTTCTTTACTAAAATAAATATGGTCATCTAACGCGAGATCAAGTTTTTCGCTGTTCAACGCCATATCAGCACGGGCTAATTGATCTTTTTCCCAAGGTTGTACACCTAAGTTCGAACAGCCAACCAAACTACTGACAATGGCTAATGCCACCACAGCTTTGGCAAAGGGTTGATAAAATGCTTTTGTCATCAATTTACTCCTGTAACAACATTTGGATTTCTTGTTCATAGGCGGGAATGTTTTCGGTAAAAAACCCCATGTGAGTTTGCACTAATTCACCTTTACGATTGAACAAAAAGCTACTTGGCATACCTTGTAACTCAAAGGCTTGGGCAATATCACCTTCAGGGTCAAAACGAAGATTAAATGTTGCCGGCAGTTTGCTCAAAAACTCATGGGCTAATGCGGTATCAACATCAAGGTTAATTGCGACTACCTCTAAACCTTGTTGTTGATATTTAGCCTGGATGGCATTCATCCACGGAAATGATTTACGGCATGGAGCACACCAAGACGCCCAAAAATCAACATAAACCACTTTGCCAGCAAATTGTTGCAGACTGACACTTGCGCCTTGTTGATCTAACACATCATGTTCTAATGACGGAGCAGCTTGAGCTTGGGCATTAACACCTAACCCTATCGCTAAACTTAACGCTATAAACTTAATGTTACGAAAATGACAAAATAACCCAATTGACATCATATTTTCACCTAATAAACATATTGCAAACAACATAGTCCACCAATCTTAAGATTCACTTAAGCATTGTAAAGATATCGTAAAGACAATTTATGCCATTAAAAAAAGAAAATAACATTAGCCTCCAATCATTTTCGACACGATGCCTTTATCGTTACCAGACTCGGCCACTAAAATCCCTGCTAAATGTAAACTTATAAAAGGGATGAAATACCACAGTGCCAACTTATGAATTGTTTCAGCCTGTTCTTCTATTGCCTCTGGACCAAACTTGAGTAACAAACCTGTTATTACAGAGAACGCTATGCCAGCATAAAATACCCAATACACCCATGCCTGAAACTTTTGCTTTGTCGTAGCTTGGCGCGAAAAAGGCGACGGATAATGCAGACCAAATTTAGCCATATAAACAAACCGAGCAAAAACAAATACGCCCACCGCATAGCCAAAATAAATATGCCACTGGAACATAACGCCACGAATACTTTTAGCAATGCTCACCGCTTGTTTATCGGTAATAATGACATCTAATTTCGCTAAGCCTTGGTGAATTATGGCGGCCATATGGTTTTTTTCCATCCACCCAAGCCTTAGTAATACGGTTAATAACATCACCATCATGGTCAATGCCAACCCCCAATGAATAAGACGATGGAATAATGGATAAGTTGTCTGTGTTTGCATATAAACCTCGGTAGGATTGCGATGATGGGGCCATTATCACGCCGGAATCTTAACAATCACTTATGGATAACAATAATCGAAAAAGAATCTAAAACATGACACTATGGCGATAAAATAACTTTGAACGAACTCACACATGACTCATTTCCTGCACAATACCCGACAAATGGCGTTATTCCTTGCAGGTTTAGGAACTTCATTGGGCGGACTTTATACTTTATTCCCACAGTGGGCTGTCGAAAACCTTAACCAGTTAACCTATCACTCCAGTGACACAATATTTATTCAGCATTGGGGATTTATGGTATTAATGGTTGGATGCAGTTTTTTTATTGCAATGTTCCGTTCAGCTTGGATAAAACCGCTGTTTTGCATTGCGCTCATTGAAAAGCTGTTTTTTGTTAGCTTGGTATTGAGTCATGCCAATCAAGATTTTGTCGATGGTTTTTGGTTATCAATGGTAATGGACAGCATGATATGTACTTACATTGCCGCGTATTTATGGTGGTGTCGAGCCACTGGTGATTTAACGTATTAAGATAGGTAAACTCAATTTAACCGAGACTATCTGGCGGTGCCGCGACATCGCATTTTTTACAAATAAGGATCATTCCTAATTGCTGTTGCCGACCTTCTACTGTCATTACCCAAGGGCGAACAGTCCAAGGTGGATTATGGCGTACATGTTGAAAATGGCCGCAACCTAATTCTGCCACCCAATGATGTTCTTCATCCAAATGATAACCGGTAATTTTTTGCTGCATCCTAGTTCACCCAATCTTTAATACCAATTCTAATAGACGGTAAACACCTACAAAAAAGCCTGAACAAGTCAGGCTTTTTGAGTAATAAGTAACTTAAATAACAACGAGGTTACTTAGTACGATCGCGAATGTGGCTCATTGCACGCTTACGACGACGCTCTTGACCCACGGTCAACTTCTCAGTTCTACCTTCAAACGGGTTAGAACCTTCATGGAAACGTAACTGAATTGGCGTACCGACTACTTTTAATGAACGACGGAAATAGTTCATCATATAGCGCTTATACGAATCAGGTAGTTTCTTAACTTGGTTACCATGAATAACCACGATTGGTGGATTATAACCGCCAGCGTGAGCATATTTAAGCTTCACACGACGACCATTCACCAATGGTGGTTGGTGATCATCTTGCGACATTTGCATAACGCGCGTTAGCATTGATGTACTTACGCGACGTGTCGCACTGTCGTAGGCTTCTTCAATTGACTCATATAAATGACCAACGCCAGTGCCATGTAATGCCGAAATAAAGTGAATACGAGCAAAATCGATAAAGCCTAAACGGCGATCAAGTTCGCTTTTAACACGGTCTTTGACTTTTTGATCAATACCGTCCCACTTGTTTATCGCAATCACCAATGCACGGCCTGCGTTTAAGGTAAAACCTAATAAACCAAGATCTTGCTCTGCAATACCTTCGCGTGCATCGATAACTAATAATACTACGTTAGCATCTTCAACCGCTTTCAAGGTTTTAATTACCGAGAATTTCTCTATAACTTCATTTACTTTACTGCGACGTCGAACACCAGCAGTATCAATTAACACGTACTCTCTACCTTCGCGTGACATTGGAATGTAAATACTGTCACGAGTGGTACCTGGCTCGTCATAAACGACGACACGTTCTTCGCCGAGGATACGGTTAATCAGTGTTGATTTACCCACGTTAGGCTTACCAATAATGGCGAGCTTAATCGGTAAGTTTTGTAGGCGTTCTTGTTCTGCTTCCGCTTCTTCTTCAGTATATTCACGTTCAACTTGCTCGCCTTCTTCGTCGAGTTCGCGAACAATACCCATAGCTTCGGCATAAGGCGTTAGTGCGTAGTCAATCATGTTGGTTACACCACGACCTTGCGCGGCAGCCATTTGATAGACTTCACCTAAACCTAGAGACCAAAATTCACCACAAGCTGAATCGGCATCAATACCATCAACTTTGTTGGCAACCACAAAAGTGACTTTATCACGGCTACGTAAATGCTGAGCAATCGCTAAATCGGCAGCGGTCATACCAGCACGAGCATCGGTCATAAATAATACGACGTCAGCTTCTTCAATCGCGGCCAATGACTGTTCAGCCATTTTGGTTTCGATCCCTTCTTCGCTGCCATCAATACCGCCAGTATCAACAACGATAAACTCGTAGCCAGCTAAAAATGCACGGCCGTACTTACGGTCACGTGTTAAACCTGGGAAATCAGCGACTAACGCATCACGAGTACGAGTAAGACGGTTAAATAATGTCGATTTGCCGACATTCGGTCGCCCTACAAGGGCCACAACAGGGATCATGATTTTGCCTCTAAAAAACTTTTCAATAAAAAGCCCCCGGAACGCTTCCAGGGGCTCTAGTAAGGACATTATACCTTAATTAACGCAAAAATAGTGCTATGACTTATTCCGCATCAGTTTCAGTATCTTCCTCAACATTCATTTGCTCTTCTTTGTTCAACGTAACAATAGCGACTTTGCCGCTACGGCCTTGAACATAGATTTTGTCACCCACCACTAAAGGTTGGGCATATAATCCATCACTATCAACTTGAACTCGGCCAACTATATCGCCGCTGTTACGGTCAATAAAATGCAAGTAACCTTCAAAGTCACCGACAACAATATAATTATCAATTACTGCAGGGGCTGTTAACTCACGGTTTTTAAGGACTGAAGTGCTCCATAACTCTAAACCATTACGGCGATCGACAGAGTAAATACGGCTATGATCATCGACCAAATACAGGCTAATACCTGCAGCGGCTAAATCATTAAAGCTTGAATATTTACGCGACCAAACTACGCGACCGCTACGAAGTTCCATAGAGACTAAGTTACCATTGTAACTAGCAACATACAGATTTTCGCCCAGTATTAATGGCGTCATATCAATATCAGCCATCCGGGTAAACTCATTTGCACCGGTTGGACTAAAAACGGCTTGTTCCCAAGCAGCTTGGCCATTACTTTTAACGACAACTGCGACTTTACCGTCAGCTGTTCCCAAAAAGAAACCGCCCGCTTCATACGCAGCAGAACCTGTACCTCTTAAGGTAAGATTTGGCAGTTGCATTTCATAGGTCCATAACTTTTTACCATTATCGATATCAAATGCTTCAAATGCGCCTTTACTGGTATTTACCGCGACAACATCTTCTGCCACTGTTGGTGCCGATAATAACTCGCCATTTGCTTGCGCAGACCACACAACGTCACCCGTTGCTTCGTCAAGCGCAACCAATAAACCGGTTTCGCCACCAACAAACACTTTATTACGTGCAGCGGTAACACCTGCAGCTAAAAGAATACCCTTGGTTTTGGTTTCAAGCTTATCTTCAAAGACATCATTGAAGTCTTTTTTCCAAAGCTCATCACCGGTTGTTTCATCAAAGGCAACCACAATACCGCTACGATCGGCGACAAACACCTTGCCGTAACGAACGGTAGGACGAAGTTGAGAGTAATAATCCCCTACACCGTCGCCGACACTGGTATCCCAAGTAATCTCAGGAAACACGGTTGCTTGTATATCAACTAATTCACTCACTGGCTCTTCTTCAACATCACTTGAAGAACAAGCAGACATAAGAGCAACACTTAACCCAACGGCAAGTAGATTTTTACACCACGACTTCATCGGCTAAATTCCTTATGCCTTGTTTAGATTGTCTAATTTCATGGTCAGCGCTGGACTGGCTAACGCGCCACCATTATCCACTGCTGCTTGATAAGCTGATTTGGCTTTATCCAAATCACCTTGACGCACTAAAAAGTCGCCTTTCAATTCTTCACGTTGTGAAGCAAATGCTTTATCAGTCACTTGATCTAACGTCGCTAACGCCATGCCTATATTGTTTTGTTCTGCTTGAATACGTGCTAAACGAATCATCGCTACCATACCCAAACCAGAACCTGGTTGGGCAGCAATTATCTTAGTAAATGAGGCTTCAGCTTTAGCTAAATCACCCGCTTCAACCGCTGACTTTGCTACCATCAATTCAAGCAATGCTTGATAACCTTGCTGATCATGTTCTGATGCAAAGCTTTCTGCCTGAACCAATAACGCAGCAGGGTTAGCCGACTGTGTCACGATAGACTGAAACGACTCTGAAGCTTCTTCAGCCGCCGTCACTTTCATGTCTGAATATTCGTTCCAACCATATAGACCGCCAAGGCCTACTACGGCACCCACAATAATTGAGGTACCATAATCTTTCCAGAACTGCTTGATAGCATCTACTTGTTGTTCTTCTGTGCTATAAATTTCCACTTGCACTTCCCCTTTAAAATCTGTTCTTAAATCAGTTCTGCAATTTTAGCTACGAGTTCACTACGCGTAACCAATTGTTGTTCATCGTTTGTTCTTAGCGGTTTAATAGCGACTTGGCTATTAGCCATTTCGTTTTCACCAATAATTAACGCAAACTGAGCACCACTTTTATCGGCACGTTTCATTTGCTTTTTAAAGTTGCCACCACCGCAATGGCTCATGACTTTAAGTGTTGGTAACTGTTGACGCAACTCTTGAGCCACTTTAATGGCTTCAACGACGCAATTTTCACCCATTGCAGTGACATAAACGTCAACTTCTGGGGCAATATCACTGGTTAACTCAAGTGTTTCAAGCAATAGTACAATACGCTCAAGGCCCATTGCAAAACCAACAGCTGGGGTATCTTTACCACCAAGTTGGCCGACTAAGCCGTCGTAGCGCCCACCCGCCAATACTGTACCTTGAGAGCCCAGACTAGTGGTAACCCATTCAAATACAGTGCGGTTATAATAATCTAAACCACGGACTAAACGCGGATTAATGGTGTATTGGATACCAACAGCGTCTAAGAGTTCACATAAAGTTGAAAAATGTGTCTTGGTCTCTTCACCAAGATAGTCCATCAATGCGGGAGCATCAGCTAAAAGGGTCTGCACTTGCTGATCTTTACTGTCTAGCACTCGCAATGGATTGGAATACATGCGACGTTGACTATCTTCATCTAACTTGTCTTTGTGCTGCTCTAAGAATGCAATTAAGGCATCACGGTAAGCTGCACGTTCAGCCGGATCGCCTAAAGTATTAAGCTCAAGTGCCACGTGTTCTTTAATGCCTAACAAGTCCCATAAACGGGCAGATAACATTAATACTTCAGCATCAATATCGGCGCTAGCAATGCCGTAAACTTCAACGCCAAACTGGTGGAATTGACGGTAACGACCTTTTTGCGGGCGCTCATGACGAAACATGGGTCCCATATACCATAAACGTTGTTCTTGATTGTAAAGCAGACCATGTTCGTTACCCGCACGCACTGTTGAGGCTGTGCCTTCAGGGCGTAAGGTTAAGCTGTCACTGTTACGATCTTCAAAGGTGTACATTTCCTTTTCAACAATATCGGTCACTTCACCAATAGAGCGTTTAAAAAGATCGGTACTTTCTACAATAGGTGTACGAATTTCACTGTAACCAAATGCACTAACTGATGAGCGCAATACAGCTTCGACTTTTTGCCATAAAGGACTTTGAGTAGGCAGAATATCATTCATTCCACGAATAGCTTGGATTTGCTTTGCCACTGTTAACGTGTCCACTTCTTGATTAGCTTGCGCTAATAAAATGTAAATATACCCTCAACATCGACAACTCTTGGTTGCCATGCACAGGATTAAGATTATTCAGTTTTATCGATTATCGCGATGCGATTAGCCATCATGCTGGCTTTAGCGCGGATTTTTGCTTCTAAACAATCGACAATATTTTTATTGTCAAAGCGCTCTTTTTGACGCACTCCGTCATCATAATAACCGCTCTTAGCATGGCCGCCAGTTAAGCCGATATCAGCCACTAACGCTTCACCTGGACCGTTGACTACGCAACCAATAATAGACACATCCATTGCAGTGGTAATGTCCTCAAGACGACGTTCGAGTTCATTGACGGTACTAATCACATCAAACTCTTGGCGCGAACAAGAAGGACAAGCAATAAAGTTAATGCCACGGCTACGAATACGTAGCGACTTTAAAATATCAAAACCAACTTTAATTTCTTCAACCGGATCGGCCGCTAACGAAATACGTAAAGTATCACCAATGCCTTCAGCTAATAACATGCCTAAACCGACAGCTGATTTAACTGAACCCGCACGCATCCCACCGGCTTCGGTAATACCTAAATGTAACGGTTGACGAATTTGTTTAGCCAGCAGACGGTATGATGCGACAGCCAGGAATACATCTGACGCTTTAACGCTGACTTTAAATTGATCAAAATTCAAACGGTCCAAAATATCCACATGACGCATCGCTGATTCAAATAATGCTTCAGGCGTTGGTTCACGATATTTGTCCATTAAGTCTTTTTCAAGCGAGCCACCATTCACTCCGATACGGATGGGAATGTTTTTATCGCGGGCGCACTCAACCACACTGCGAATGCGTTCTTCATTACCAATATTACCTGGGTTAATACGCAGGCAATCTGCACCGTATTCGGCCACTTTAAGCGCGATACGATAATCGAAATGAATATCGGCCACTAATGGCACATTGACAGACTGTTTGATAATTTTAAAGGCTTCAGCATCATCCATTGTCGGTACTGAAATACGTACAATATCAGCGCCCACTTTTTCTAATGCTAGAATTTGCGCCACGGTGGCCGCAACATCGGTAGTTTTAGTATTCGTCATCGATTGAACAGCAATCGGTGCACCATCACCAATAGGGACATTGCCCACATAGATACGTGTTGATGGTCTGCGAATAATTGGGGATTCGTTATACATGCAAATATGCTCTACTGCTGTTGCTAAAGCATTATGACGCTTTAGGCAGGGTTAATCTTGCAACTCGACCGTTGGCAAACTCAGCTAAACTGACATTATTGCCATCGAGGCTGATGCTGGCTACTTGAGGAGCACCCAGAATCACTTTAAAAGGTTTTATTCCACGAACTTCAATTCGTTGTGCCGAATTCTTCACGCCATCAACCATCACTTTGCCGTTTGCATCAGTCACGTTAACCCAGCAATCACCGGTAAGCTCAATGGTTAACACACTTTCGCCACTGGCTAAACTGGTGTCGGTTGTTGATGAAGATTCAGTACTAGCAGTTGTAACGCTGCTGCTAGCCGCTAATTGTTGTGCAGTACTGGCTGCATCTTGTGCCGTTTGAATCAGCTTATCTTCGGCTTCTATTGCTGCCTTGTTAGCCGAATCTGTTGCACTATCATTGCCTTCGTTACCTACATCATTAGCAGTAGATTGCACTGAGCCACTTCGAATGATCTGTTGCGGTTCAGGCATGTTGCTTTCAGCAGCAATCTCTTCAACGGTAGGCTGCGATAAATCAACATTGGTTAGTAACGATGATTTCTGTACCCACCACAACACTAACATGGCAATCAATACGGCAACGATAAGATAAGTCACTAAATTAAGACGACTATTACGAGCTTGATGAGTCGTTTTACGTGAAAAACTTTGCATTGCAGGCGCAACAATTTCAGGCAACTGATGGCTTAAGCATTGTTGAATTTGGTTAATGTCAGCACTCACAACACGGGCATAATTTTTAATATAACCTCTAACATATGTGGTGGAGGCAATATTAACAAAAATGTCATTTTCAAGATCATTGATAATCTTGGGACGTAAATGCAATTGGGTTGCTACGGTCTCAATTGAGAGTCCCTTTGCTTCGCGAGCCGCTTTTAAAATGGCGCCAGCAGTAACAACATCCTTTAACAATGACGTTTCTTCTACGTCTTGTTCTACTTCGAATTCTTTAGTCATTAATTCAAGTTAGCTCTATAATTTTTGGCTTGTGGAGATGCAGGAAACTTGGCAATAAGTAAAATGCCAAATCGTTTTACGGCTTCTATATCATTCGCCGCCCGCTCAATCTTAATCCCTAAGGCTAAACTTTCTGCTGATTCGCTAGCAACTCGATGGTATCTTGCGAGTTGTTCGCGCGCATTGCCGTAGTCAGCATCTTCCATGGCTAACTCGGTTAATTCTAATAACGTTACTTTACGTCTTTGATCATACTTTAACGCCATATTAAAATACTGTCGCGCTTTTTCTTTATCACCGGCTTTACGGCTGCATACGCCTAAGTTTTCATAACTCGATGCGGTACGGGTATATTTAGGTGTTTCAATCGCCGCAAGAAACATTTTCTCAGACTCAACAAAATTATTTTGCTGACACAAAAACACCCCAAAGTTATTCCGTGCATCACCAGTAACATCACTCAAGCTAATGGCTTTTTTATATGACTCTTCTGTTCGCTCTATATCACCAACTGTTTGATAATAATAAGCCATTGCCATATGAACTTCACTGATATTCGGTGCATATTCAACAGCTTTATTTAAATTGTACTTGGCTTGTTCACTATTTCCACGATTTAGATAAGTTAACCCAAGTTGCATTCGTTCTCTAGCGGCCCCCTGCTTATCAAACCGACGCTCTGCTACAGGGGTATCAGTACCACTGTAAGTACGCTCAGTAACACAAGCAGTGACGGACAAAGCCACTAAAGTAATCAGAACAACCTTTTGCATTCCGTGCTTCATTTATAAGCCTATTATCTATGCAAACAACGAGTTATTCCATTGTGACTGAAATCTGATTCTGTTGCATTTGTTTTTTTGCTAAACGCTTTGTTCTATCACGAATATCGCCAGCTAGTTGGCCACAAGCAGCATCAATATCATCACCACGAGTTTTACGAACAATCACTGTTAGGCCGTGTTCCATCAACACTTTAGAAAAACGATCTATGCGTGAGTTAGAAGAACGACCGTAAGGAGAACCAGGGTATGGGTTAAACGGAATTAAGTTAATCTTACATGGAGTATCTTTCATTAGAATTGCAAGTTCATGCGCTTGGTCTGTGCTGTCATTAATATGATCAAGCATGACATATTCAACCGTCACGCGGCCGCGATTTGCATTAGACTTTTCTAAATAACGACGAATACCCGCTAAAAATTCTTGTAATGGATATTTTTTATTAACTGGAACCAACACATCGCGCAGTTCATCATTTGGTGCGTGAATACTTACCGCTAATGCGACATCAATGGCGTCACCTAATTTATCAAGTGCAGGTACTACACCAGAGGTTGATAACGTCACTCGACGTTTAGATAAACTAAAGCCAAAATCATCCAGCATAATATCCATCGCAGGGATCACGTTAGCAAGGTTCAGCAAAGGCTCACCCATCCCCATCATCACTACGTTAGAAATTGGTCGATCGCCAGTGTCTTTATGGAAACCTAAAAATTGCGATACACGCCAAACTTGGCCAATAATTTCAGATACCGTTAAATTACGGTTAAAACCTTGTTGGCCCGTTGAGCAAAAGGTACATTCTAAAGCGCAGCCGACTTGTGACGATACACACAAGGTCGCGCGGTCTTCTTCAGGAATATATACGGTTTCAACTTCTTGGCCTTGGCCAACATTGATAGCAAATTTAATAGTGCCATCATTCGACTTTTGAAAACTCGCAATTTCAGGCGCAACAATTTCACACTTCGCGGCAAGTTTGGTACGCAACACTTTGTTTATGTTGTTCATTTCTTCAAAGTCAGTAACACCAAAGTGATAAACCCACTTCATTAACTGATCGGCACGAAACGGTTTTTCGCCCATCTCACTGAACAACGCCCGTAGTCCTTTACGATCAAGATCTAATAAATTGATTTTCTTTACACTCATTCGCCTAACCTCAAAACACCAAAACCTGTAACAGGGCGGCGAATTATACAGTTAGCATCACGTTTTAGCCAGTATATCTGCATCTAGTGATATGTTAGTATTACTGCAGGCTATATGGCCTTCTACGAGGAAGTTTTTACTCACACTATGTTAACCCTTTTATTGATTGTTTCTTTTGCTATTTTGATTTCCTTTTTGTGTAGTATTTTTGAAGCAGTTCTCTTATCTGTCACTCCAAGTTATATCGCAACCCTAAAAGAAACTAACCCCTTTATTGCTGCGCAGCTCGATAAGCAAAAGCAAAATATTGACTCTCCTTTAGTGTCTATCCTAACGCTAAATACCATCTCACATACCATGGGTGCTTCTATTGCTGGCGCACAGGCGGCTATTGTGTTTGGTAGTCAAATGCTTGGGGTATTCTCTGCTGTTCTAACTTTTTTAATTTTGTTCCTCTCAGAAATCATACCTAAAACATTAGGGGCTAATCATTGGCGTAAATTGGCGCCATCGGTATCGGTATGCCTATTCTGGATGGAAAAAATGACCATGCCTTTAATTTGGATGTCTCAAAAAGTCACCAATCTGTTAGGCAAAGGTAATAACGGTCAATACATTCGTCAAGAGCTCGGCGCGATGAGTAAAATGGGTAAAGACAGTGGTGAGTTAAGTGAACAAGAATCACAAATTTTAACCCAAATGTTATCGATGAAAGACATGCACGTCAGCGACATCATGACCCCCAGAACGGTAATATTTAAATTATCGACTCACATCACTCATGCGCAATTTATCGACCAATATTTGTCGAGCCCGTTTACTCGTTTTCCGATTTACCAAGGTGACCGAGATAATGTGATTGGTTATGTCAATCGTAATGACATTATCCTTCAGTCTCGCCAAGCACCAGATACCGAAATTGGCACTCATTTAAAAACGTTACTTGTAGTCCCCTCTTCCGTAAGAGTATTGCCACTGTTTCAATTAATGATAAAACGTAATGCTAAAATGGCATTAGTGGTTGATGAATATGGCTCAAGTGAAGGGATAGTGACAATTGAAGATATCATCGAAACCTTAATTGGTTTAGAAATCGTTGATTCAAAGGATTTAGCTCCCAACATGCAAGCTCTGGCGCGTAAGCTGTGGCAACGACGAATCAAGAATAAAGGTTTAGTTATATACGATGATAATTAACTTGGTTAATTAAGCCACTTGCGCACGGATACATAATCAAAAAATCAATTATTAACATTCTGTTGGTCGCATTTTTTAATACAAACTGTATTGGCTATATCCAGCCAACTAGTACCATCATTTCCGTTGTTTGAGCTGCAATATAAAGATCACAACAACGCGCAGTGATGACATGTTTAGCTAAATTAGTATAAGATGGTGACATTATATTGAGGAAAAAAATGTCACATATTTATCGTTTATCTATAGCTCATATTAATGACACTCATTCTAACTTCGAACCTAGTCCAGTCCAGTTTAGCCTGACAGCCCAGCAACGCACTTATACACTTGAAGGCCATTCAGGTGGCTATGCGCGTTTAGGTTACCAAATTGAACAAACAAGGCAGCAAGCCGCAGCCGAGCAAACTCCATTTCTATTTTTACATGGCGGCGATAGCTTTCAGGGCACTTTATATTTTAGAGAGTTTCAAGGTGCCGCCAATGCACACCTTCTTAACTTACTCAAACCTGATGCCATGGTGTTGGGTAATCACGAAATCGATGCAGGTAATAGCCCTGTGCAGGCCTTTTTAAACCGTATCGACTTTCCGGTATTAGCCGGAAATATGGATTTAAGCGCAGAAGATAGGCAGAAAACAGGTCGATTATACGGCCACCCGATGTTGTACGACTTTGATGACAGTACCGGGACAGCAAAAGTATTGATAAAGCCATTTCACGATATTCAAATGGCTATTATTGGTATTACCTTAGATCAAATGCATTTAATTGCTAGGCCGGATCCCGATACCCACTTTGTTAATGCTATCGACACTACCCGTAAAACAGTTCAAAAACTGAAACAGCAAGGCATTAATCATATTATTGTACTAAGCCACCTAGGTTTAGACCAAGACCAAGAACTTGCTGCCTGTGTCGACGGCATAAGTCTAATTGTCGGCGGACATTCTCATACTCTCCAAGGTAATATGAGCAACATTGGCTTAAGCGATATTCCTTACGCAGAAACCATAAACTCAACGCCTATTTTGCATGCCGGAAAATATGCAGAAACGCTGGGTATTGCCCAAATCAATTTTGATTCAAATGGCAAAGTAACCGAACTTATCGGTAATAACTATTTTATGCTTGATGACAATATTCATGTCAGCACCAAAGACGGACAGCCTGCCGATAGTGCTATTGCCGCAGATTTAATCGAGCAGTTGTTCAATCACCCAAGCATAAAAGACGCTAAGCATGATGATGCTATTCATCAGGTGATTCACAGCCAATACCGCCCATCATTAGATGCGCTAGAAAACCAAATACTGGCTCATATACCTCGAAACTTTGTCCACACTAGGTTGCCCAGCAAACAGCTGCCTCATGGCAGTGAAATAGCCCCTTGGGTGAGTCGTAGCATGTATAAAGCGGCTAAATACATTGAGCCAAATATCGATTTTGCACTCCATAATGCGGGAGGTGTAAGGCAATCACTCAATAAAGGGCAATTATCACTTGCCGATGTTATTGGCCGCATTTTGCCATTCGAATTACCCCTAACCTTGTATCAAATTATGGGTAAACATATTATTGAAGCTTTAGAATCGTCCATCAATAGCGCTACCAATAATGGTATTGTCGGCACAGGTGCGGGCAGTTTCCCCTACCCCTATGGATTACGCTACTTCTATGATGGTAAGCGAGTTAAAGGCCAGCGGATCACTCAAATTGATATCTACAAGCAGGATCAATGGCAAACTCTTGAATCTAATAAGTTGTATATTGGCGTATCAAGTTCTTATACCGCAGCGGGTAAGGAAGGTTATGATGCGTTATTGCATGCCCACTGGCAGCAACCGATGAGCAATCAAACGCTGCCAGAAGCCTTTATCGATTTTGTTAGTCAACATGGCCATCTCATTACGGGACAACTGTTTACAAATGTACATTACATTAGCCATCGCGATTAAACGGCAACTTCATATATTTAGAAGACAATACCTAAAAGAAACCACCTAACAGCAGATAGAAGACAATAATTCGCGGTAGATCACAGACCATAATGAGCAGAGATGGTTAAATAGTTCAAAGGTTGAATTAATATCCTCATTAATTATCATTTTTGGCAAAATAGGAATACATACATGAAAGCTAAATTAATTGCATTTGCTGCCGCTGCCACTTTGGCTATGGGTGTTTCTTCTGTATGGGCACAAGGTGCTTTGCATCAAGGCGAAGTACTCGACACCATGAATGGTGGCGGTTATACCTACGTTCAACTAAAAGAAGCTGACAAAACATATTGGGCTGCGGGTCCGCAAACTGAAGTGGCTAAAGGCGATAAGGTAGAAGTGTCGGAACAAATGTGGATGAGCGACTTTAAAAGCTCAAGCCTAAACAGAACCTTTGATAAAATCATGTTTGTTGGCAATATTAATAAAAAATAGTACGTTTTATCGTAAAAAACTTACATAATTGGCCAATCTTATCGATTGGTCTTTTTTATGAAAAACTCAATAAATCAACCTCATCAAATCGTTGATTTTTCTGCATCCTATGCAACTCAAATAAGTGAATTATACCATACGGCTGTACAAGGCATTATTCATCCAAGATACCCGACCTTAAAACTCAATGCGTGGTCATCAGTGCCCCGTTCGGCCAAATTTTGGCAACTACGATACAAACGAAATAAAGCCTGGTTAGCACTTGATAACCAACAGGTCATTGGTTTTATTAGTCTAGAAACTCATTTTAAACACCAGGGGTATATTGACTGCTTATATGTTCACCCCGACTATCAGCAGCAAGGCATCGCCCGCGCACTCTATAAACACTTACAACATTGGGCTCTTCAGCAACCATATCCTTATCTCAGTGTTGATGCGTCATACTTATCTAAACCGTTGTTTGAAGCTATGGGATTTGTTTTGCAACAAACAAGCTATCAACAAAAGTGTGGCCAAACGTTTACCGGCTTTTACATGAAAAAACGGTTAATAGACTCGCTACTAGGGCAGGACTTAGTCCTGCGAGAACGCTATAAAAGCGATAAAAAGTGATAAAAAACGATAACGAGCGTTAAAGCCTAGGTGCTAGGACGCTTCGCGGCTAGATTCTATAACAGCGGTAGAGCTAGGACGATAACGAGCGAACGCTTCGACCGCTTTATTTAGCAGCGTAGCGATCTAGCAGGACGCAGTCCGCGCTAGCCTCTAGGCTCTAGGCTGTTACGTTCGTTATCGCTTGTCATCGCTTGTTACCAGCCTCATCGCTTACTACCTAGCTTCACCGCTTTAACAGAGGTTGTAGCATTTCTTCCAATCCGTTGAGCTTCACTTCATACATTAATGCTAGTTGCTCACCAAGTTTGCCTTCAGGAAAACCTTTAGAGTGAAACCAAACCAAATAAGGTTCTGGTAACTGCAGTAATTTACGACCAGCATATTTACCAAATGGCATGGTTTGATTAATCGCTTCTAACAATTGCTGCTCATTCATCACTTATGGCTCCACGCCTTTGTTTATCGATTAGGTTAATGTAATACCGATTACATTAACTATTTTATCAGTTCAAAGCCTTTATCAAAACTGCTTTAAGTTAAGCAAAGTGAACTGACAATGCACGCGATTGACATTACGGGCCATCCAAAAAGTACAACGAGTGAAATGCACAATGATTGATACTGGGTTAATTAATGAGAGGTTAGCGGCTCATTAATCAACCAACCCTGAGTAAACTCATGCTGAATGAATCGTCGCCTCTATTCAAACTCACCCCAGGCTCAGTTCAAAAGCGATTGTAACTGACTATATCGGACAATAATAAGACCACTGGTTAGCGTAAAATAACCGATTGAATCAAATTTAAGCTTAAAATAACTCGTTTTGCTGCATCCCTAAAATATATCAATTAGCTATATCAAAATAGATTTATAGTCATTTAAAGCATATGAAACACGTATTCATATTTTATATGCATTGAAAACACCTCATAAAACAACGATGTTATTTGCACATAACAGCTGCAAGTCATTATTAAATTTAACCTTTCACTAACATTGGCGGATGCAAACCTTTGCTGTCAATTTTCTGCCTTTATGGTCAAAACAGTCAAATTATCGCCTCAAAGACATTAATAAAAAACCGTCAAAAATCAGCTAATTGACTAAATCTATAACCATTATTACAGTGTAGTATCAATTACATTTAACGGTGTAAGTTAGTCATATTGAGAGGGCAACATCCATGATCATATTAGTTGGTGGTGAAAAAGGGGGGAGTGGTAAAAGCTGCCTTGCGCAAAATATTGCAGTCTTCCTAACCAATGAAGTTCAAGCCAGCGTGATTATGGTCGACTGCGATCCGCAAAGAACCACATCAGACTGGATCCAAGCTCGGAACAACAACCCAAAACTGCCGGCCATTAACTGCGTGCAGCTGTATGGCAAAATTCGTAATGACTTGCTCAGCTTAGAGCAACATTATGACTATGTTATTGTCGATTGTGGTGGCCAAGATAATCTAGCGCTTAGAGCAACCATGTCAGTTGCATCCTATGTATTAATGCCATTGCGCCCAAAACGACGAGATTTAAAAACCGTCAGCCATATGGACGATATCGTCTCAACTTGTTTGATGATAAACCCAAAAATGAAAGCATCATTTGTGATCACTCAATGCCCAAGTTTACCGAACCAGGCAAGCAGAATTACTGAAGCAAAAGATGTCTGTCGTACCTATGACATTAATGTATTAGATGCCGTTAACTACAGTCGCAATATTTACGACGACAGTGAAGAATCTGGCTTATCAGTATTTGAGTTAGAACCCCAAGGTAAAGCTGCAGAAGAAATGCGCAGTATTGCCTGTGAATTACTCGACATTACTGATGCAAAGCAACTCATTGAACAGCGCAATACTGCATCGAACGTGACCACGATGAGAGGAAATTATGGGACTAGCCGATCTCAAGAAAAACGCTTCGTTATGTAAAAGCACCAATAACATTGCAGTATCAATTGATGACTTTATTGCAGCAGCCGATTTATATGCTGCTGGTCAAGACCGTCCTCAACATGAGGAAAAGCAAACGCTAATGACAAGCGATGCAAGTAAGCAAAACAATATAATCGATTTTTTACAACGAAAATATCCACAGCATGTAGAGCCAATAAAATCGGTCAATAAAAGTAAACAGCAACCTTTTAGACGTTGTACCTATACCTTAAGTGAAACGGCAATAAGCCAGCTCGCATTACTCAGTCAGCAGGGAGGAATAGCAAAATCAAAACTTATCAGGCAGTTGATTTCACAATATTTTAGTCTATCTCCACAATAACAAAAACGGTTAGATGTTAGCTTTACAGACCAATAGTTAATTTTGCAGACAAATAGTTAATTGAACATAAATTTAACCAAACACAACGACGACCACTTTATCCCCGCCCTTTCACTGGCAGTAAATATGAGACTAATATTTGCTAGCCAGTGCTTTTATTTAACCAAAATCCCAACCTACACGTTAAGCAAACTACGTTATCACTTATGGCTCCCATTGCTATTTAGTTTTTCCTAAAGCTTGAATTTGCTAACAAACTGCCCCATTAAATACTCATGGAATTAAACAGCGACTAGCGAATGAATTAAATGAGTCATGCTAAAAATTGCAAGCTCAGATAATACATAAGCTTAAAATAACAATCTTAACGCCCTCTTCGACTACCAGGACACTTCTATGATCGCGATTGTAATATTACTCGTTATATCAATAACAGCTGTGGCATGGATTGTCAGTAGCCAATGGCGCCTCAACCGTCAACGTAGCATTGTCGCCAGCAAACCATTTCCCACTCAATGGCGTCATATATTAAAAAAGCGTTTTCCTTATTTCAAAGCCATGCCGACGGATTTGCAACTTCAACTCAAAAAGCATATTCAGATATTTATTGATGAGAAACAATTTATCGGTTGTGACGGATTCGAAATCAATGACGAAGTAAAAGTGACGATTGCAGCCCAAGCGTGTTTATTATTACTCAACCGTAAAACTGACTATTACCCAAAACTTAAACAAATCTTAGTCTATCCAAGCGCATTTATCGTTGAGAAAAACCGCACGGATCTCGCAGGGGTACAATCAAGCCAACGCAATGTGTTGCTGGGAGAATCTTGGGAATATGGCAAAGTCGTATTGTCATGGAACAGCACTATAGAAGGCGCTGCCGATCCGTTTGATGGTAGCAATGTTGTTATACACGAATTCGCTCACCAGCTTGATCAAGAAGATGGAACAGCTAATGGTGCACCACCACTGCGCGATATCACTTCATATCGTTCATGGTCTAGCACATTGGGGCAAGAATTTAAGCAACTTCAGTATTGCGCTCAACACCATATCCCGTCATTATTTAACTATTACGGCGCGACCAATCCGGCGGAGTTTTTTGCAGTGATAAGTGAAACGTTTTTTGAACGACCCGTGGAGTTTTACCAACAGCATCAACAATTGTATAAAGAATTGAGCCAGTTTTATCAGCTAGATCCAATAAATTGGCATTAAAAAAGTATTAAAAAAGTATTAAAAAAGTATTAAAAAAGTATTAAAACACATAATAATAATTTACTAGGTTAACAGGAATACTATGCAATCAATCATTCACCGACTCGGTTTTATTGCCGTGTTAATGACGACAGTGGCAGCCTTCGATCTACACGCAAGTGAAGCCGAAGAATCAACACTTGAACAGAGCCAAACTGAGCCTAAAAACAAACAAGTTAGTCAGCAAGTGAGCTCCGAAAGTGAAGCTGTTATAAAAGACATTAGCCAAAAAAATGAGTTAATTGATAGCCAAGGCTTATCAGAAAAAGACAACCAAGAAGTCAGCGCCTTGCTAAATTTATTACATGAAAGTGCAGCTGCTGCTGACTGGACCACTTATTTTAGCCTTTATCATCCACAAGCGGTGTTTATTGGTACCGATGATTCAGAGCGTTGGAATATGGTTGAATTTGAGCATTATGCCAAACCCACTAAAGGCTGGCGTTATGATTTAAAGTCACGTCACTTGTTACAAATTGACGATACCATTGTATTTGACGAGCAGCTCTATAGCCCGGCGTATGGCATCAGTCGGGGTACTGGTGCGTTGGTACAAACTTCTGAAGGATGGAAGATAGCGCAATATCATTTGAGTTTTCCAATTCCAAACGATAAAGCCAAACGTATTACCAGCTTAATTATGCAATAGCCATTAAACAATATGGTGGCCATTGTCGAGTATGATGACCGCCATAATAGTGAATAGTTAACGCTTCACTATTCACTATTCACTATTCACTATTCACTAGACACTAGACAGATTGTAGCGAATTGGAAACTATTCAATAGCCACCTTATGTCATCGACACCCCAAAACACACGTTAGCGAGTTCACTAAAGTGAGTAAAACTGTCGAAATCCTCTTGCTCAAAACAACGTCCAGATCCCTGCCTATCCGCATAAAATAATCCCAACACTTTATGGCCAACAAAGAGTGGTGCTAATAAAAAGCCATTTTGAGAAAAGCGTTCAACTAGCACATCATCAATTTGTACTTTGCATTCTTTACTGGTGGGAGCATTGACCCACACACTCTTTTTTTGCCCAATACATTGAGTGAAAACCGATCGAGGATCGTCTAGTTCAATCACAAAGGCTTGTTTCAACAATTCAGCGCCATCCCCCATCATCACCCTAGGTTGTAATAATTTACGGCTTGGAGAGAGTAACAGTACACCACAACGGTCTAGGCCAACTCCGGTTAACATCCCTTCTAATGTGGTTTGCATTATTTGATTAAAATCAGTTTTAACCACTGCATAGTGGGTTAATTGTCTCAATTTACTTAACTGATAACCTTGATTGGTTAGCCGAATTTCAGTGGGCTCAACAGGAGAGTCGACATGTTCTAATACGTCTGCGGTATTCGGTAAATAAGACACTATGGCTTTGGCACCATATTCAATGGCTAATTTATGGGTTATTTTACTGCAATCGATAAATTTTTCAGTAAATTCATCCACACTGATGTCTAGCATTTCTGCGGCTTGAGATAGGCGCTTATGCAGTTCTTCAGGGTTAACTTTAGGCTGCGACACAATTTCTGATAACTTATCGGCTAAAAAAATACAACGGATCTCAGGCATGCGCTCATCGGGTTGTGCTAAAGACTTAATCAGCACTTCACCTAAGCCCCAGCTTCTGGCAATACTTTGGGTCAGCTGGGTAAAAGAGGTGCCTAGTTCAGCTCGAATCAATGAGTTTTGTTCAATTTTATTGTCAATGGCTAACAGCTTATTATCAAGCTGTTCGGTCAATTCACCGCCCATACTCCAAAAAGCGCTTTCGCCTATTCGATACAATAACGAGGCAATAAACACCTCTTCACGTAGCGATTCTCCACGGTCGCTCATCATCATTCTGGCGAGCATCGCCGCTTGAAAAGATTGCGCCATCAGTTTTAATAAACGTTGATAGACACCTTCACTCAGGTGCTTATTTTCAAGTAAACTGGTGAGTAGTTTTGCGGTAATGCATATGTTGCGGATAGTATCAAAACCTAATACTACCGCTGCACGGCTAACGGTCGAAACAGGATTAATACCTTTATTGTAAGTGGCGCTGTTTGCCACTCGTAAAATACGCGAGGTGAGTGCATTGTCGTGCATGACACTTCGACCTAACAAAGATAACGAAGACACATCGTCTTTTGCCAACTTTTCTAAATCACGCACAGTTGAACATAATGCAGGCATTTCTTGATCACTAATCCGCTTGGTCCAGTAATCAGCCCCTTTTTGCTGAGTCATCGCCTTCAAAAATTAACCTAAATATAACAAACATTGTTTTCAGTATACTCAATTTCATCACAGTGTCTTGTAGATATTGCTATTCACTCAAGCTAGCTCACGTATCAAAGCAAAACAACAATACTCATATCCTAGCGCCTACTGGTTGATGAATTAATCTCGCTGATGCTAGTACAACAAGTAAGCGACATGTTACATCGCTATTACATCACTTTATTCAGGAATATCGATTTTTGAGCAAGTGTGGTTCGAAATAAATGGGATTCATCTGGGCGCAAAAGTGACATCTACATAAACGATAAATATTGGGCAAAAAAAAACGGCTCACAAGAGCCGCAATCACAATAGTGTGGTTGGAAAAAACTTACGGGTAGGAAGTATCCAAACAATCAGGTTTAACAACTAAGCATTCGCTTATAAACCATCATATGAGGATAAAAATCCCGTACGACCTGTAGGTGAGCCGCACGGGGTTACAACAGTCACAAAGTGACCAAACTTGTAAAACGGTTGGGACTAACGATTAAAACTGTTCTTCTTCAGTAGAGCCCGTTAGCGCTGTTACTGACGATTTACCGCCTTGAATACACGTTGTCACTTGATCAAAGTAACCTGTACCCACTTCTTGCTGGTGCGATACGAAGGTATAACCTTTCTTAGCAGCAGCAAATTCAAGCTCTTGTACTTTTTCAACATAATGCTTCATGCCTTCACCACGTGCATAGTCATAGGCTAAATCGAACATGTTGTACCACATGTTATGAATGCCTGCTAACGTGATGAACTGGTACTTGTAGCCCATGTTAGACAACTCTTGCTGGAACTTAGCAATAGTGACGTCATCTAAATTCTTCTTCCAGTTGAACGAAGGTGAACAGTTATAAGCAAGTAGTTGATCTGGGTACTGTGCATGAATGGCATCAGCAAATTTCTTCGCTTCTTCAAGACAAGGTTTAGCTGTTTCACACCAAATTAAATCAGCATAAGGAGCATAAGCAAGACCACGTGAAATAGCTTGGTCTAAACCAGCTCTAACGCGGTAAAAACCTTCGTTAGTACGTTCACCAGTAACAAACTCACGGTCATATTCATCACAATCTGAAGTCATCAAATCTGCAGCATTGGCATCAGTGCGTGCAATAACCAAGGTATCAACACCACTAACATCTGCCGCTAAACGTGCAGCAACTAACTTTTGCACCGCTTCTTGAGTTGGCACTAAAACTTTACCGCCCATGTGACCACACTTCTTAACAGACGCTAATTGGTCTTCAAAGTGAACACCTGCAGCACCAGCATCAATCATCGACTTCATTAGTTCAAATGCATTCAATACACCACCAAAACCGGCTTCTGCATCAGCAACAATAGGTAGGAAATAGTCAGTGTAATTGTCATCACCAGGATTTACTTCTTTGCCCCATTGAATTTGGTCAGCACGGCGAAATGAGTTATTAATACGGCTCACAACAGCAGGTACTGAGTTTGCTGGGTAAAGTGATTGATCTGGATACATAGTGCCCGCTAAGTTAGCGTCAGCAGCTACCTGCCAGCCTGATAAGTAAATAGCTTCAATACCCGCTTTTGCTTGTTGTACTGCTTGACCACCAGTAAGTGCGCCCAGTGAGTTTACGTAGCCTTTTTTAGCGCCGCCGTTAACCAGTTCCCACAATTTTGCAGCACCCATTTTAGCAATGGTATTTTCTGGCACAACAGAGCCACGTAATGCAACAACTTCTTCAGCAGTAAAAGGACGCTTAACCGATTTCCAACGTGGATTTTCAGCCCAATCTTTCTTAATTACATCAACCTGTTGCTGACGAGTAAGTTGTGTAGTCATAGTGTCGCTCCTTACTGTATGAGGGTGGTAAAGTGAATCATTCAACTTTGCCTAATTCAGTAGTGTTGTAATTAATATCGTTATCCGACATTACGCCGTTAACAGTTCATATCCTGGTAATGTTAAGAAATCGACTAGCTCATCAGAGGTAGTAATTTGTTCAAATAATGCTGCCGCTTTGGCGAACTCACCTGCTTTAAAGCGCTCTGCACCAAGTTCCTCTTTCACGTTGGCCATTTCTTCTTTCAACATGTCTTTAAACAATGCTTTAGTGACCAGTTTGCCGTTGGATAAACTTTTACCATGCTGGATCCATTGCCAAATAGAAGTGCGCGATATTTCAGCCGTGGCAGCATCTTCCATCAAACCGTAAATCGGTACGCAACCATTGCCCTGGATCCACGCTTCGATGTACTGCAACGCAATACGAATGTTCAAACGCATGCCTGCTTCAGTTCGCTCGCCTTGACAAGGCTCAAGTAACTCGCTGGCTAAAATGGGTGCATCGACATCACGAGTAATGTGTAATTGATTGGTTCTATCGCCACCGATGTAATCATTGAAAATTTTCATTGCGGTGTCGGCTAAACCAGGATGTGCGACCCAAGTACCGTCATGGCCATTGCGAGCCTCTAACTCTTTATCGCCACGCACTTTTTGCAGTACCAGTTCGTTAGTCGCTTCATCTTTAGCAGGAATAAATGCTGCCATACCGCCCATGGCCAGTGCGCCACGTTTATGGCAAGTTTTTATCAATAGACGTGAATAAGCACTTAAAAATTTAGTATCCATCGTTACCGCTTGACGGTCGGGTAGTACACGGTCCGGATAGTTCTTTAAGGTTTTGATGTAGCTGAAGATATAATCCCAACGACCACAATTCAGCGCGACAATGTTTGAACGAAGTTCATAAAGAATCTCCTCCATTTCAAATACCGCAGGTAATGTTTCAATTAAACAAGTACATTTAATCGTGCCAGGCTGTAAGCAAAAACGCTCTTCTACAAAGGCAAACATTTTTGCCCACCAACGCGCTTCCACATGGCTTTCTAACTTAGGAATATAAAAGTAAGGTCCAGATTTTTTAGCTAAAAGTTGACGATAATTATGGTAAAAGTACATAGCAAAATCGACTAACCCACCAGGAATAGGTTTGCCTTTGTATTCAATGTGCTTTTCAATAAGATGCAAACCACGTACACGAGCAATTAACACTGCAGGATCAGGGTTTAACGAATAATGCTTACCGGTTTCAGGAACGGTTAGTTCAATATCGCCACGAACGGCATCACGAAGGTTAATTTGTCCTTCGACAATTTTTTGCCAACTCGGTGCTAATGAATCCTCAAAGTCGGCCATAAACACTTTTACATTGGCGTTTAAAGCATTGATGATCATTTTACGGTCAACGGGGCCAGTAATTTCAACACGTCTGTCGGTGAGATCATCAGGCATGCCACGGATAGTCCAATCACCATCACGTATTGCACGAGTTTCAGGTAAAAAATCAGGCAACTCACCATTATCAATACGAGCTTGTTTTTGTTTACGCTTAGCTAATAGCTCAGGTACTTCATCAACAAACTTTGCACATAACGAATCAAGGAAAGCCACAGCGCCAGAGTTAAAAACGTCTTCTTGGCCGTTGACAGTGGGACCAATAAACGTGAGATCGGTTTTAATCGAATCATCAGCATTTGCTGTGGACTTACTGTATTGAGCTACTAATTGTTCTGCCGTCATAATAATGGCTCCCTAAATGCTGTCTGTTTTGATATCGGTTGTCATGCTTCACTGTAGTGACGTTATCTACTGTCTACTTATCACGCTTATCTATACCAACTCATCGGCGTATATATTCGCGTTCAAATAAACCATTTCTAATAACATTTAACTGAAGCTGACTGTTTACCAAAAACTTTCAAATGTCTGTTTCGTACTAAAAACTAACCAAAAACGTTTGTAATTGCAACAGTCTTCACTTTACCAAAACGACTTAAAAATCAGTGTTACAGATCACATAAAATGGTCTTACCAACCGAGAAAAATACACTTAAACACATGATATTAAACGCAATAATAAAATATAGCTTATACTTTAAATTGGCCATCTGAAATTCATCTTACCAATTGACCAGCAAATGATAGTGGCAAAATAGCTTGTAATATTATTACTTTATGTAAAATTATATTTACTAAACTTTAGTCTATGCCATTGAATTAAACAATTTTGTAACGTTTCTAGCTTACCTACACGTAACAAGGTTTTAATCTTTAAAAACAGATAGTTAAAACTAGGTAATTAATCACTAAATTTAAACAACTGTTTTAAATTTACGTTTACGTAAACGGAATAAAATAAGCCGCCGCAACGGCTTAAAATGTGAGTTACGTCACCCGATCAACAAGCTCAAGTAGATTGGTTTTATTTAAATAAAATTCAATTTTTTTAAAAATAATTGAAAGAACTTCATAAATGGGGCAATAGAGAACCAAAATGGTGCCGCAACAAGTAACAAACGGTGATCTGCTCTGGGCGGAATATGCCAATAATAACCAAGCTTCGCTCACAGTATGTTAATTGTCGTTTATTGATAAATAGTTAATGATTCAGCTCTAGCTCAAATAGAGTGGCCAACAAGGTAACGCAAACGGTGATGAGTGTATGGAGTTAACACATGTTGTAAGTGACAAATGAGACGAACATAGCGTTAGCATTTGTGGCGGAGGATTTTACCTTGAAGCTATTTGGTGCAGACCATAAATGCATAATATTAACTCAGAATAAACGATGGGGTTGCGCGATAAAAAGAGATTGTTTCAAATCTGCACTATCCAACTTACTCGTTGCTCGACTAACAAGGCGCACTTATAGCGTGTCTGTGATAAATTAATAGCGCAAATTACGCTGATAAAAAAGCTTTGATTAACTTTCCTTGTCCAGTGCACTGTAACGTTCACAACTGCCGTAGTGTCAGCGTTTAGCTGCTATCACAAGCTGGTTTAGCATATGTTGATTTACTTTACTCAAGGTAATACACGGGAGGGATATACAGTCAGCTAGAGGGTTATCGTTATTTGATGGCGTCGTTATAACAGATGACGCAATTTCGACCGTTATGTTTAGCCTTATAAAGCGCTAAATCGGCACGGCGAATTAACGGGTCGAGGCTTAGGTCATCCTTATCGACGCTACTCACACCACAACTCACTGTGACAGTAAAATCGTGCCCTGAGAAACGGGTGTTAATATTGGCAACGGCATGGCGAACCTGTTCGGCAAATTCAACCGCGATATCTTCAGTTTGCTTTGGCATAAAAATAGCAAACTCTTCCCCACCCATTCGGGTAAATATATGGGTCGGCTTTAACATTTCACCAATCACATGAGTGACCTTTTTTAATACCCAATCGCCCGTAGCATGACCATATTGATCATTAATATTTTTAAATAAGTCTAAATCCATCAACAGCACAGAAAATGACTCGCCAAGCATTTGAGCTTGAATAAATTCATTTTCTGCCATTTCTTGCCCTGTACGGCGATTAAAGATACCTGTTAATCCATCTCGCTGCGCTTGCTTCATAAATTGATTACGCTGCATCCAAGCAGATATTAATAACAATAATAAACCAACAGAAAGCCCAACTAATAATGTTGAAAACATAATCGATGAACTTTTCTCTTTCATGAATAAATCTTTTTGTTTCATCAAAAGTTCATGGTCTTGAATTAAGCTGGTATTCTCACGATTTTTTTCAACGCTATCAAAGCGGGCCATTTGGTAGGCATTTTCTTTTACTTTCTGTTCATCAAGTAATTGCTGACCAAGTGCAGAAGCAACAACTTGATATTGGTATGCTTTATCGAACTGACCACGTTTACCCGCAATTAAAGACAGTATTTCGCTAACACGTTTTTTTACCTGCATATTACTGGGCTTATTGGGTAAAGCATTAACTAACTGCGCAAACATATCGGCTTGTTGATAATCACCCAGATGGAAATATATCGAGCTCAAATAAGACTGTATTTCGTTAATCTCAATTTGAAATTTAAACTTCTGGTAGCGCTCTAAAGCCACTAGATAAAATGGTTCTGCTTCAGCATATAAGCCCTTATCAAACAAAACATTACCTTGCCCCTTAATTGACATAATCTCAATCAATGGAAAACCATGATTTTTACAATAAAGTTGAGTGTCTTTAAAGAACGTCTCGGCTTGATCAAAGTGGGCTAGCTTTAAATGAGCAACTGAGTGATATAACATCGAAAAACATTCACTTTTTGGGTCTTTACCTTGGTTTAAACTCAGTGCTAATTGCGCGATACGTAGCATTTCCTCATAAGCATTAAGCTGTAAATACACATTCATCAAGCGAATATAGGACATTATTTTGATACTTTGATCTTGATAACTGTCGATACGAGAAAGGTTATCCTCTAAAAGAGCAAAAGCTTTTTGATAATTACTCAAGCCGATATTTGCAGTGATTTTCAATAAATAAATATTGGTGAGTTCTTCACCAAGTGGTCCGTATGTCAGTGCTTCATCGAAAGCTTTATCTGCTTCGACAAAATGACCTAAATAAAGATCTTTTGTACCTAGCAACATATACAGACGGCTATGCTGTGGTGAGGTGAGTAACGATTCAGAGGATAACGCGGTATCAATCTTTTCAATGGCATAACCAATATCAGTCTTCAAAGATTGTTCAATAGTGTCGAGTTCTTTATCATAATCGATGTTGTCAGCTATCGCCGCGCGGCTAAAAAGCAACACGATGATAATAAAAAAATACATCAATATTTGAGGCAAAAAATAATTACTCTGTCGGATTACTTATAATCATATACATGGCCATTTCTTTATCACCAGACAACTGGCTAACACGTGCTTTATCTCCTGACATCACAGCTTCAATCTCTTCTTGTGTTAATCCATTTGATTTCATTACACCACGTGGATCAAGCTTATATGCTTCCAATAAAGCGGCGTCCGTTCCAAGCTTAGTAAAAAATGTATTCATGTTAGACATATCGTAACCTTATATTCTAGATTATATTTGTAATTAGCGACTTAAATTTACATCTATGTGATTATCATTTGTAACAACTTTAACTTTACTGGGTCGTTCCGTCGACAAAAAACGTCGTAACCAATTGTTTTATCGAAAATCTCTACACAAAATTACCCATTAACATCTTTTTATCAATAAAAACTGTATCAATTTCGCTAAGATTGAATCATTTACATCCAATAATCACCATTAATAGCTTGTCGATAAAAGTACGGCGGTTTAAAGCATACTATTACTTTATTACCTCATTTGTGAACAGCCATAAAAATACTTAGCCAATATCTGCTTCGGCGATACCTAATTTGGCTAACATCTCATGGTTAAGCGTCATTGGACGCGCAGGAGGAATTAACAATGTGCTAATCGTCGTTAGTTTAGCCTCTGGCAATACATATAACGGCATGCGCTCTATAACAGGTGATTGAAATGGCAAATTTGCTGCTTCATATATAATCACTTCATGATTCAGCGGATACCACTGATTTAAGTGTTCAACCAAAATCTGTAATTTATCTTTAGTGCTACTAAATTGAGTTAAGGTATGTTCACCCGCAAGAGCAATCTGCCAAAGTAAAAGATGCGTTGTAGGATCCGGAACATGGTGATAAAGCATGAACTGAGTCGCTTCAAAGCTTTGATGACCACTATTGCCTGGGTCAATGCCTAAATCAGCCCACAAACAAGCTTCAGCTGAAATACCCGGTAACATGCTAGCGTCCAAACCTTCACTGCGGGCCTGTTTAATCGACCAATGCGCTACGCAAGAAAATACCCCAGGATGGCCATATAAGGCACATACAACTAACTTGCCTAAGCGAACTTCGTCTAAGATAGCGTCAACCATTTCGGCATAAGTATCACGACGATTTTTTACCTCATCGTGTTGAGCATAATAAGGTTGAAGCGAGCGAACATCAGAATTAAGCGACATTAACCAACGTTCAGAAAAACCATCGGGCACTAACGAAAAGACCACATCAGCATGCTCTATATAACTTAAACTTAATGCACCTATTTGCCCTGCAAGCTGTAATCCCGTGCCAACACAAACAAGGTTACCTTTCTTTGCACTGGTTAATGTTGCTATCGGTGATTGTTGTCTCGTCATCGTGGTTTCTTATTTTGAAATAATTACAACGCTAAATAAAAGCATAAAATAAAATTATCAGTAACTTATGCATTAATAGCACTTGACATTATTAAAGGTTAACTAGGGCATCTAAATCATAAATTGAGCAACATCCTACCAACATTTTTTGTACAATGTTAAATAAAAATGAAAATTTACTCCAAATTTATTTATCGAAGAAAATGGAACTTCAACCGCTAAATTGACTCAAAACCACAACATCTTCTAATAGACCCTTGTCAGCATAGGGACTGCTTGGGTATGATGACCGACAGAATTTAGGAAGTAGCGCAGACAATGATAAACAAAAAACAAAGTCTTACCCTTGTAAGCGCAGTAGCGCTTTCATTATCTCTTAGCGGATGCAGTGTGTTTGATTGGTTGATTTACAAGCCAGATGTGCCACAAGGCAACTACATGGAAACACAGCAAGTTGAAAAACTTCGTGTCGACATGACTAAAGAGCAAGCAGAATATATTTTAGGTCGTCCAGTATTGCGCGACAGCTTCTCCGATGACACTTGGTATTATGTGTACCATTTTAAAAGTGGACGAGATGCTAGCATTACTCATAAAGAGTTGATCATTCACTTTAATGGCGACAAGATTTCAAGTGTTGCTGGTGATTATGACCTAAGTGCAGAATTTAATACTCCACTTGATGAAAGCTCGCTGCCGTCAGTTAACGAACAGGATCTTAAGCCTTTATTACCAGAAGTTCGTCCAGATGCGAAACCTTTAGTTGAAGAGCTACGTCCTGCGTTAAAAAACCAGGCCGAAAATGATAATGATAATGCACCAACATAAGCCACACGATAACATGTGATTTATGCCAATAAAAAAGCAGGACCTCTAACGAGAGTCCTGCTTTTTTATTATATAACCACCTAAAAACTTAATCCATCACCTTACTGGTGGTAAGTTAATTGACTTTAGCACCGGTGATTTTATTAATACGACCTTCGTCTTTGGCTTTTTCGGCACGCTTACGACGAACATCTTTAGGATCTGCAATTAACGGGCGATATATTTCAACACGTTGCCCAGGAACGAGTACCTCATCATGTTTGGCCTGGCGACTAAACACCCCAAGCTTAACCTCTTCAAGGTTAATCTCCGGAAAAAATTTAACAATATCACTTTGCTTAACGGCTTCAATGAATGTAGTGCCTGGTGACACCATCACCGAAATAATTTTCTGCTGTTTTGGCAATGCATAAATAACATCTACCGAGAACTTTTCTGTTTCATTAATCACGATAAATCACCTTTGCCCTGTCAGTAAATGCCATTACCATCGACGACATCAAATCTTTAAACACTTTGCCAAAAGCCATATCAACCAGCATGTTTGAAAATTCGAAGTCTAAATCAAATTCAACTTTACAGGCATCTTCGGTAAGCTCAGTAAATTTCCACAAGCCATGCATATACTTAAACGGGCCATTTTCCAATTCAAGTGAAATCGATTTAGCTTGGATCACTTGATTGCGGGTGGTAAATGTTTTACTGATCCCCGCCTTACTAACATCAACCGACGCCACCATGGTTTGACCATCAAACTCAAGCACCTTACCACCGACACATCCCGGTAGAAAAGCATGATACGATTCAACATCATTGACTAAATCATACATCTGTAAGGCACTAAATCTAACCAGCATACTTTTGGAAATCTTGGGCATCTGACATCACTATCGTTAATACAATAGTGCGATTTTATCACGTTAAATAAAAAAGGCATCTCCGAGAGCGTTAAATCACGTTGGAAATAACACAATCACCAAGAAACTGGGTATAATCGTTGAAATATCAAAAATCTCCCCCATATCTATTAGTTAATAGTATTAGCATAATAGAGTTTATCAAATGGGCTCACTGCGGGTTGTCCAGCACCATCCTTCAGGTCAATAACGGCAATCAGAACGGTAATAATAATGGTAAAAAAGAAATCAGCAAACGCCTCAGCGAGCATCGCACGCAATAAACGCGCGACCTTTGAATACCGCATAGAAGACAAAATCGAAGCGGGATTACAACTTATGGGCTGGGAAGTTAAGTCCATTCGCATGGGTAAAGTAAATTTATCTGATTGTTATGTCTATATTAAAGAGGGTGAAGCCTTTATGCATGGTTGTACTATTCAACCACTTAATACCGCTTCAACCCATGTAATATGCGATCCAATCAGAACCAAAAAACTGCTATTAAAGCGCAGTGAAATTGACAAACTTGCCGGCCTAATTGAACGTCAAGGCTACACCCTGGTACCATTATCAATGTACTGGCGCAAAGGTGCTTGGGTAAAAGTCGAAATTGGCTTAGGTAAAGGTAAAAAAGATCACGATAAACGTGAAGATACCAAAGAACGTGAGTGGAAAATTGAAAAAGCTCGCGTAATGAAAAAAGACAAAGAAAACGCTTAATCTCGTTAGTAGGCCACTGAAATGATTAAAATTGATAAGTTGTTATTGAACATAGGCCTATAACGAACAGATAGTGAACAAACGATTATATTTTGTTAATGGATACTAGGTATTCATCTAACAAAGCGTTATAGTTAACTCAATTGGGGGCGATTCTGGATTCGACAGGATTCACGAAACCCAAGGAGCATGTCGAGGGGCGGTTGGCCTCGTAAAAAGCCGCACCGTTATAGTTGCAAACGACTCTAACTACTCTCTAGCAGCTTAGGCTAGCTAGCCATCAACCACACGTTTCGCACGTGGACAGTGGATCCTGATGGTCATATTACAGTGTGCTAGCGAGGGAACTCCGTCCGGGGGTGAACCGCGAAACAGTACCGGACTCACCAAGTAGCATCCTGTCTTTCGGAGACTGCTTGGTTAAATAAAAGAGAGACTAAACATGTAGTGCCGAGGATGTAGGCTTTCTGGACGCGGGTTCAAGTCCCGCCGCCTCCACCAATTACCGAAAGGGCTTAGCAGAAATGCTAAGCCCTTTTTCTTTGTCTGCTAGCTCAGTTTAATCCGCTTTATTTTTGTGGTTGGATGAGTTTTATTATCCAATTAGTTAATTCGATACCAACACTTCATTGATACTTATTGCCTAGGCAACATTTACATCGTTAATGCCAATGTCAATCTTCATATTAGACAGTTATGAGTATGATAATATCGCTTTTTGAATATAAGCAACGTCGTGGCGCTTCGCCCACACCCGACCAAGAAGGGAAAAACTGCTTTCCCCTCTTGGATCACCCCAGCAGCTCCGACAAAGTGTTGATCCTCATAGCGATAATAAAAATCGCCTAACGGCTCAGATGGTACATCCATGTACCCCTGAGACTGTGCCATCATCCATGATGTCACTACGGCATTTTCATCACGCTATTTCGGACACTTCGGACGGAGGACCATTGAGCCTGCGGGTTAATTTCAAATCGATGAGTTACTATGGTTAGAGCTTTACTTTAAAGTATCTTATTTAGACCATATTCAGTTAACAGCTATACAATATTTGACTAAATGGACGAATTTACATTATTAGGAAGATAACTATGCAGATTGAAAACGCTAAAGAATGGCGACAAAAATACCAGCTAAATAGAGACGATAACATAACGATATGGCGATATCTCAGTCTAGAAAAATGGTTATCCATGCTAACTACCCAAAAAATGGTATTTTCAAAATTAGCAGAGTTTTCTGATAGAAATGAAGTTGAATACCTAATTAATATTCTTACAAAAGATAATAAAAAGCAGCTTGGTAAAAGTTTAGTAGACCATATTGCGCATTTAAAACATGATTATTATGCTGTGTGCTGGAATGCTAAAGAAGGTGAATGCCGCTCACTTTGGTATGCATATACTGGGAATGCTAGGCTTGGAGTTGCAATAAAATCTTCTGTTAAGTCATTTTGTAGCAGTGTTCAATTTACGAAAACCTTACCTAATTGCTACAAAGTTGCTTATGGGGTAATTACAGAAGATCCTGAAAATCTGCAGATGGATGAAATATCACTTTGTTGTAAATCAATAGCCTATGAAAGTGAGAATGAAATAAGGTTCTTACTAAACAATAGTACTGCTAGATTAAGTGGGTTTGATAGTAATCCAAATATGCCTCTAGTATTTAGCCCTCCAGAAGAACAGCCTCGTTTTATACAATTTGATTGTGACCTCAACAAACTTACTGAAGGATTTATGATTTCTCCTTTTGCTTCTGAGTGGCAAAAAGAAGCCATACTTGAAACCACAAGAAAACTAGCACCTGAAATTATGGATAAATATATCAAATCAAGTATTAATGAGCATAATAGCTAGTAGGCTAAAATTTAGTCACGTAACGTGCAAGTGTTAGATTCAGTGTAACTGTCACTTGAGTTACACATTTTTTCCACGTCAAACTTTTCCAAGACTATATAATCAACAACAGCACTTCTAGTCATGCTGTTGCACATAGTCAAATTTATTGACTCTGGTTACATTACTAATAAAAGTAGGCAAAAGCGTCCATAAAAAAATCCCTGCTGGCATTGCTGCCTGCAGGGATTTTTTGTTAATCAGCCTAAAGCTGATTAATGGTCACTTATAACAATTAGATTACTCGTTATTAGCTTTGTTTTTTAACAAACTTCGATTTCAGCATCATTTGGCCGTTGCCATCGACTTTACAGTCGATGTCGTGGTCGCCGTCGACAAAGTGGTTGATCACTGCTTTAGTGCCGACTTTAAGCACGAGTGATGAACCTTTTACTTTAAGGTCTTTGATTAAGGTGACTTTGTCGCCTTCTGCTAATAAGTTGCCGTTGGCATCTTTTAAAATGATGGCGTCTGGATCAACCACTTCTTCATTTGGGTTCCACTCATTGGCGCATTCTGGGCAAATTAATAATGTGCCGTCTGAATAAGCGTACGGAGACTCACATTTTGGGCATGGCGGGATTACATCACTCATATCTTTACTCTCTGTGTTCTTTGCAGTTGTCGAACAAATAAATTGCGCTAATACGCAGTTCGACAGGCTTTATCGATTGGCGTGAGATAGAAAAGTATCTATCCTGCCGAATATTGTAATGACATTATAATGCCATTATCACAAATTGACTACCCTAGGGTGGTAAACCAGTTGATCCACTTGCCCGCTAATGTAACGGCTAGCGTAACGACTAGCGTAGTAATTTGCATAGCCACTAGGTGACTAATAGTGTCACCAATAGCCTAACAATAGGCGAATTAAAGCTTAGCTTTTTACCTGTGGGTTCGGACGACTTTGATTGTCAGCAAAACTCACATCATGCTTTTCGAGGTATTCGCGAATAAGCTGACGGGTGACTTGTGATGGGGTGAGATCTTGCGCAGCACACAGTTGTTCAAATGCCTGCTTTTTTAGCGGGTCCATTAATACAGTAAAACGTGCAGTTTTATTTTCCACAGTGGCTAGCCTTTCATTACGACATGATAATTTGATTATAATCCAGTGTGTGGCTAAAGACTATATTCTGGATTTTTTATTCGCCGTACTATTAGCTCGAGCCATTCACTCAGGCCATTAAATAGATCTATTCACTCGAGCTAAACAACTAGGCTGGTTAAACCTAATCATGTCTTAGCCCGAGTGTGTTTATCTGTTAAGCAATGCTCGCTAAACGGGGTAACAGCGCTTTAAAACTCGGTCTTGTTGATGAACTATGCTGCAAGCAATCTTGCACTAACTGGCGCAACATTGCCGCTTGTGGTGTGTTTGGGTTATCGATGAGGTTTAGCATGTCATCGACCAAATAACCAAACGCCCTAACCTCAATCGCTTGCATTAATTGCAAATGCTGTGGGGTAAACTGCTTTAAATTTGAGGCGGCACCAAAGTCACCAAACAACACGTTATCGTGGGTATTTATCATGATGTTGTGGGCATAAATATCACCATGGCTTATACCATTTTGGTGTAAATGAGCCAAAATATCAGCCATTTGGCTGGCAATATGAGTAATGCGCGCCCAGGTAAATACCGTTTGCGCTTCAAAAGTGTCACGGCTACAGGTTTGCAACGACGGCGGTAAACCTAAATTACCGTAGCTTGGTGGAATAAGTTGCATCACTAAACCCAGTTGTTCTGGTTGATTAATTTGTGCCACCACATTAATCAGATTAGGGTGCTCGCCAGCGGTTAAGCAACAATCAAGCTCATCTGCTGGATAACCATCACTGGTCACCATGCCCTTAAACAACTTAATTGCGACATCAGCGTCGCTGCTAAAGTTTGCCTCAACTGAGTTTTCTGTATGGTGAGTCGCTTGATAAATCAATCCTGATGCACCCTGCCCGAGTAACTGACCTAAGGTAAACTGGGTTAATGGCACGATAGGTACGCGAGTATTATCGCAATGTTCTACATGACTAAACGCGTTACCTGCAAAAGCCAACCAGGCTAAGTTAGGTAGCTCAAATAACCAATGTGGTAAGGCGGTAAGCTGGTTAGCCGATAAACGGATAAGAGCCAATTGATGACAATTAGCCATGCTATTAGGCAGTGCGGTTAATCGGTTACCCGCTAACGCGAGTTTTTCCAGACGATGACATTGACCTAAACTGTCTGGCAACTGCTCAATGTGGTTATCGGTTAATATTAACCAACGGGTTTGCTTTGGAATGGATGCTTCGGGTACGGTGCGAATTTGATTAGCTTTAAAACCTATCATTTCGAGCTTTGGACACTGGCCTAATACTACTGGCAGATGATCAAATAGGTTATTCGACACAAACAAGATTTTAAGTTGATGCAAGTCAGCAAAGTTATCGGGCAATGACGATAATTGGTTATTGCCAAGATCGAGCACTTCTAGGGTATCGGCTAACTCAAACAGTTTTACAGGAAATTCCGTCAGTTGCTCTGCGATACTGACCCGTTGATAACCCAGTAACAAACCATCATTTAATTGTTGCAGTGTTTGCATCATGTTTCTCTTTGCCGAAAATTGTCGACATAGTAATAGAGTGCACTCACTGAGACAAATTTCTGCCAAAAAAAAGACCACAGCAAAAGCTGTGGCCAAGACGGATGCTAAAAAATACAAATTGGGGTTGATAGTTTTAGCGCCATTTCTAGCATAGAAAATACTGCTTAGAAATGGATTCCTACAAACTACGTTTTACTAACCTCTGCTGAAATCAGTAACGTAAAACAACAAACTAGGTTAAATCAATTCCGTTAACATGGTGTCAGCGTATGCCACTAATTCGCCGCCATCACGCACTTTTGCCACATAATCTGGATTAGCAATAAATGGACGGCCAATCGCCAACAAATCAAACTTATTGTCGCTAATGGCTGCACTGCCCGTTTCGGCGGTATAGCTACCCACACCCACTAACGTGCCAGTGTAAACACTGCGTAGGTAGGTCGATATGCTGCCACCTAAGTAATCAAACTGCATTGAGTCGTCAAAAATACCGCCATGTAAAAATGCTAAATTGCGTTTAGCCAACTCAGGTAATAAATAGTCAAACACGCCACGGTCGCGAGGATCGGCTGCCATATTAAAATAGGCACCAGGAGATACTCGAATAGCGGTGCGATCTGCGCCAATTCTAGCCACAATAGCGTCAACTACTTCTAAGGCAAAGCGTGACATATTTTCAGGAGTTTGGCCGTATTCGTCTTCACGACGGTTACTGTCATGATGTAAGAATTGGTCAATCAAATAACCATTTGCAGCATGAATTTCGACGCCATCAAAACCAGCATCAATCGCATTTGCAGCGGCTTGAGCATAGTCAATCACTAACTGCTTAATATCATCTAATGTGGCAGCCTTTGGCGTTTGGTAAACTAATTCGCGCATTCTAGGCACAGTACCTTCTACAGCTTGAGCAGAAGCAGATAACACGTCGCCACCATCAAAAAAGTGTGAGTGTGCGACACGGCCAGTGTGCCAAAGCTGAGAAAAAATTTTGCCATCATTTTTGTGCACCGCATCGGTCACTACGCGCCAGCCGTCGATTTGAGCTGGAGTAAATAAACCAGGGGTATTTGGGTAGCCTTGCGCATCTGGACGGATAATTGTCGCTTCACTGATTATTAAGCCTGCTTCAGCACGGCGAGCATAATAGTCTGCAATAGCTTGAGTAGGAACAAGATCATCATCCGCCATACAACGCGTTAATGGTGCCATTAAAATCTTGTTTGATAATGTTAGGGTGTCATTGAGTTTGTATGGTGTAAATAAACTTGCCGTCATGTGACGATCTCCTTTCTTGAATATACATTCAAGATTAATCTTAATTGAATACACATTCAAGTATTTTTTGAATAATCGATCAAATTTAGTTAGACTCGAGCGTTATGAGTTATCACGCTTTGATGTTGACCAGAAGTGACCAGATATGAGACACGCTGAATTTAATAGAGAAACGGTTTTACGTGCTGCCATGAGCACCTTTTTAGTGAATGGATACGCTAAAACCAGCATGCAAGATCTCACTAAAGCAACGGGGCTACATCCGGGGTCAATTTATTGCGCTTTTGACAATAAAAAAGGCTTGTATATTGCGGCTATTGAGCAGTACCAACAAGATCGCAATGAACAGTTTCAGCAATTGTTTGCTAATGACCGCTCAGCAGTAGACAACTTAGGGGCTTATTTAGCCTTAATTGTACAAGAATGCTTAAGTTGTGATGCTACTCAGGCGTGTTTACTGACCAAGTCACTCAGTGAGATGGGCGAGCAAGATGAGCAAATTAAACAAATGACTTGTCAGTTTTTGCAGCTATGGCAGCAGTCATTAGTAATGGTGTTCGATACAGCAAAAGCGCAGAAGCTAATAGCTCAAGACTGTGACAGCCAATTTTTAGCACAGTATTTAGTGATGGGAATTTACGGTTTACGAACGGTAGCTCACACCCAGCCTCATGAGCAAGTATTACAGCCTTTAGCAGATAAACTGTTAGCCGACTTATTACGCTGCGAGACGGTAAACTAGCATGCCTAACTCTTGCCGTTAGCTCATGCGTGAAAGGCAACACATACAAAAATTACAAAAAAAAAGACACTTTACGTGTCTTTTTTTACTTAAGGTTCATTTAATTGTCTATTTTGCTCATAACTCGTTGCGAATACACTCGCTCACCCAGTGAGTTAAGTATTTTGCACTCGCCTTCTAATACCGCAATAATAGATTTACCTCGACGAAATGATTCAGGGATCATTACACGCCCAGTTTGGCTGATTTGCAGATCGGTCATCACAGCATTATGCATTTCTAAACCAACTGGGGCTTCGTAATACAAAATAGTCACCGTCGCATTTGACGTTTGACCTTCAGCAGATTCAGATTTCATATTTGGACTCTCATTTCTAGCATACTAATTAAGTGTAGAAATGATATTGATCATCTAACTCATCAATTCATCTCAGGATAAAATGGATCAAACTATGGACTTTCAATATTGAGTTAACCCAATAGAGAAATCCTTTTTCTTATTTTTATATTTAGGCTTTATACGCTAATACTCTACTAAATTGTATTATCGATTGAAGCTTCATGATACATAAACTTAACACATCTGATGTGTAAATATGAATACTTATGTCCTGTAAGTGCGAAGCACTAGCGCTTTATTTTACCGTATTTACAATGTAAACAAACCGACTAAACCTCATCTCGGGATGATAAATAGGCCCGTTCAAAAAGTCAGATGATTTCAAGTAGATCATCGACATCGTTTTTGTTGTCTTACAAACAGTGCAAATTTACTTGGCAAAGGCAGGTCTATGGTAAGTGAATCCAACTAGTGACCAGGGCAAAGGACTGTTTGATAACCTTTTATTATTTTGCTAAAAGATTATTTATGCAAAATTTAGAACCAGCACCTAAACAGCACAACTTATTCCTGCTAGAATCGATGACAATTTTTAGCCTTAAACATTTAATAAAACGAGATTAAGATGGGCAGAGCATATCAAAATAAAAAAGAGTCCATGGCGAAAACCGCTGGCCAAAAGACACGAATTTACTCACGTTACGGTAAAGAGATTTATATTTGCGCTAAAGGTGGCGTCGACCCAGACGGCAACCTAGCACTACGTAGCTTGATTGCCCGCGCGAAGAAAGATCAAGTTCCGGCACACGTTATTGAACGTGCCATTGAAAAAGCTCGTGGTGGTGGTGGTGAAGATTATGATACCGCCCGCTATGAAGGTTTTGGTCCTGGCGGCTGCATGGTGATTGTTGACTGCTTAACAGACAACGGTAACCGTACCTTTACTCAGGTTCGCCAAGCATTTGTTAAAAATGATGCCAAGTTAGGTAGCCCTGGTACTGTTGGCCATATGTTCGAACATCAAGCCGTTTTTGTGTTTGAAGGCGAAGACGATGAAGCTATTCTTGAATTGCTTATGATGGCTGATGTCGACGTTGCCGATGTAGAGCTAGAAGATGGCATCATCAGTATATTTGCACCCGTATCAGAGTTTAACAATGCGCGCACTGTGTTAACTGAAGCCTTTCCAGAGATTGATTTTAAGGTAGAGAATTTAGCATTTGTGCCACAAACCATGACTGAACTTACTGGTGAAGATATTGAAAGTTTTGAAAAGTTCTTAGCCGCTCTTGATGATTGTGATGACGTTCAGAACGTTTACCACAATGCAGATATTAACGACGACGAATAACTCAAACTTAGGCTGTTAAAGTGTTCTAAGCCTACGTACTAGAACACTTTTCAGCTTGTTTCTATTAAAGCCGTCACGTCATTTTGTCACTCTCAAGATCCACAACCTAAACGCCTCAATGTTAAAATGCCAAAACGCTTCGCTGATAAATTCTATAAAAACGATAATGCTGAAACGCTAAAAGTTCAACAGTCTAACCGAATCCCCTTCCCGCTTTATGTTGCTATAACTTTTTAGTGATCGACGTAAGTGAAGCATGCGCTTTTCATCGTTGTTATCTGCCTAATAATCAACCGAACACTTTATTAGCAATGCATTAGGGGTTATCACCCTTACCGATGTTACCGCTTTGATTACTTTAAGCATGATCAAAAAAGATCATTGGATAATAGCTCATTTCATGTCACTCTAAATAATACTCTTTATACATGTTATTTTTGAATAGCTAACATCGCTAAAATCAATTCAAATGTCATATCGGCACCAAACATTTAAAGGATGACCCATTGCTAACATTCATTAAAAATGAAAGTAAAAGTAACGGAGAACTTCAGCAAACTCACGTTATATCCCTGTTTTCATTGGTCGGAATGTTGATGACTTTTGTGATGGGAGTAATAAGCTTATTTAACAGTAATTATGTATTAACCATCACTCTATTTGTCTCCAGCATTATTTATTGTTTGGCTTACGTGGCGCTAAAAAAATACAACAAGCTTAACCTGAGCTCTTTTATTATCATTTACTCGTTATATATACTGATGTTCTACTTAGTCTTTACTGGCGGGGTGGAACAAACAGGTCCATTGTGGATATTTATTGTGGCGCCAGTTTCCGTTTATGTACTGGGATTAAGTTATGGTCTGGTTAACCTGCTATTTTTCATAAGTGTTGTCGCTATTATTATGTTTTCACCGATAGAGATGCCTCAATATGCAACTTACTCAACTGAGTTTAAAGTCCGGTTAATATTGTCATTTTTAACCACTACCTTCCTCTCCGCGTTATATGAATATTCAAGAATGTTATCCTACAATAGTGCGCTGAAGCTCGGTAAAAAATATCAACAACTCGCGTTATCAGATCCATTAACGACACTGGCTAACCGACGTAATGCGTTAACTATTTTACAGCAGGAAAAATCAAGAGTATCAAGAAACAACGAATCATTATCCGTTTTGCTGTGCGATCTTGATCATTTTAAAATGGTCAATGACAAATACGGCCACAATTGCGGCGATATCGTGCTTACCGAGCTAGCGCAAGTGTTTAAACAAAGTGTGAGGCAACAAGATTGCGTTGCACGCTGGGGTGGCGAAGAGTTTCTGTTTATTCTGCCGCAAACCTCGGCTGAACAAGCTTTTATCATTGCTGAAAAAATTCGTACTAATGTACAACATCATAAGGTGCTTTTTCATAAGCAAGAGATTAGCCTAACCATCAGTATGGGTATTTCACAGTTAACCGATAACCAAACTATTGATGAGCTTATCAACAATGCCGACAGATATTTGTATCAAGCGAAAAAGAATGGCAGAAACCAAGTATATCCTCAGTAAGCAGGCTCTATCGACCTATGAGCCGATTGGAGTGTTTTCCATCACATAAATGTTGTACTGTTTTATATCCAACAATAAATGCTAAATGCTAGAACGCTTCGCGGCTAGATTCTATAAAAGCGATAGCGCAGATGCTTTACAAACTTAACAAGCTGCAACGAATGTATTGATACTTTACTGCGCTTAGCTTTTTAGCAATGCAGCGTTCTAGCAAGTTGAAGTTAGCTTGAGTTGCTAGGTTGTTATGACTGGACAAGGTTAGTTTTTATGATGCTTTAACAAAAAACGCAGCCTAGGCTGCGTTTTGGATATCGTTGAATAAACGACTAGGGTTAACGGTTAACGTAAGTCCATTTCTTGAACTTTTTCGTAAGCGATTTCAGGTGCAGTTACATCTGGTTTTTCATGTAAATCTGCTTTTAATTGGCCTTTACGATGCTTTAGTGCCGCATCTAATTTTTTAGCGGCGCTCGTGATAGCGGGATACATGACTAAGTCAGTACCTTTGGCAGCAATGCGAGTTCCTTCATAGTTAGTTCTAATTTCAACATCATATTCACCATGCTCTTTAGCTATGATGATATCTAGCGAGATAAGCGTCGGGAAATGGCTAGCTATTTTAGCGAATTTTTCATCTACGTGTTGTTTGACAGTATCAGTAACATCAACATGGTGACCAGAAAGATTTATTTTCATAGATTATCCTTAAAAGAATTTACTTGCCAAATGTATTGCGTATTACAATTGCATGCTGACATAAATAGTGTTGTTGTACAAATGCAGGCTGACATATTTAGACATGGAACGTGTGCTTTGTATCACAAGTGCTCAAGCCTATAATGTGTTTTATATCTACTTGTATACTTTAACAGCGACAACATTGATAAACGTGCATGGGGTATATCTAATTGACCTAACCCTTACATTGATTAAACATCAGATTACTGATTAAGTATAGACACAATTTAGTCCCAAAGGTTGCAACTTTTGTGTTGTTTACACAAGTGATGGTAAACCAATCAATTAACCGCTAAAAACAGTTAATTTATAAGCAACTATACTCATTTTATTTTTGTAGACTTAGCTAAATTAAGTCGAATTAATCATTAACAGGAACATTTATGACCACTAATCAGCTCCAAATTGACATTATTTCCGACGTAATGTGTCCGTGGTGCATTGTCGGTTATCGCCGACTTGAACAAGCATTGAGCAAATTTGATGATTTAGAAGTTACATTGCAGTGGCATCCGTTTGAGTTAAATCCAGCAATGGGGCCTGAAGGGCAACATTTAGGCGAGCACATTGCTGAAAAATACGGTTCAACACCTGAGCAAAGTGCTCAAAATCGTCAACGGTTAACCCAAATGGGTGCCGATTTAGGCTTTGAGTTTAACTTTTCCGACTCATCACGTATTTACAACACGTTACTGGCCCACCAGCTACTGTATTGGGCTGCCGAGTCTGGTAAGCAAACTGACTTGAAATTGGCGCTGTTTAGCAGCTATTTTACTGAGCAGAAAAACCCAGATGACATTGAAGTACTCATTGAAGCTGCAACAAAGGTAGGGTTAAATGCTGATGAGGCTCGTGCTGTGCTCACCGACAAACGCTTTGAAGCTGCTGTAAAAGAGGAAGAGCAACTGTGGATCAGCCGCGGAATTCAAGCCGTACCTGCCATTGTGTTTAATCAACAATATTTAGTCTCTGGCGCACAAGATCCCGACACTATTGCTGAGTTGATTACCAAACTGACTACAGAAGAAGCTTAAGGCGTTTTCATTAAACAAACAAAACCCAGCTTTAGCTGGGTTTTGTTTTTACGAGGCAATCACTTAAGCCTAGTTCAACTTGGTAACTAATAAGGTTGGCGATTCAGTGCTTGAACCTGTCACCGTAAAGCGATAGGTACCGACGCTTGTAGCATTAAAGTGCATGTTGGCGCCTTTTTCCACTAAGGTTTTCAACACCCCTTCAGTCACAGCGTCATCACTGGCTATTGCGCCAAAGTCAATTGTCGACCAATCTGCTGTCGCTATTTTAAATTCATTATCATCGGTAGCTAACGAAATATCGACGTGGTAGATGGCATAACACAGCACATACGCATTGATTACCAATAGATAGTCTTTCGTTGTTTTAAAACAGATAGTTAAATAGCAATAAAGCCATCTAAAAAGCTGATTTAAATGGTATTTAAATCGCTTTAATTGAAAAGGCTTTATCAATTTTGTTTGTATCGATTTCGCCACATGTAGTGGTCGTTTCGGTTTGACTATTTAGCTCAAATTAATGGACATTAAGGTACGCTTGGTGTTGAATCAATAGAGATGTGTTACCGTTTGGTGAGTGACCGCTTTTCAGGGTAATACACGCTAAATTAAGTTGTTATAAACACCACTTTTATGTGGTTTGGGGAGTACAAAATGGGCTTTAAATTAACGGTAAATTGGCAGTCTTCACCAAGTGAGGAAGGTGAATTTAATCGCGACCATGAGGTTAAGTTTGGTACAGGACAAACGATTCAAGCGTCATCAGCCCCTGAATACAAAGGCAATGCCGATAAAGTGAATCCAGAAGAAAGCTTACTGGCTGCTTTGTCTTCTTGCCACATGTTGACCTTTTTAGCGATTGCCCATTTAAAGCGACTGCCTGTTGCCAATTATGTTGATAATGCTACTGCTGATTTAGGTAAAAATGAAGCAGGTAAAGTCGCCGTGGTTAAAATGACATTAGTGCCTAAAGTGACGTTTGCAGAAGGGATTGAAGTTGACGCAGAAACGTTAGCGAAGATACATGAAAAAGCCCATGCAAATTGCTTTATTGCTAACTCGTTAGCATGCGAAGTTGAAATAAAGCAGTAGGCTTTTTACTGTTTCGCTGTTTTAATGTTTTAATGTTTTAATGTTTTAATGTTTTAATGTTTTAATGTTTTAATGTTTTAATGATAACCCTCTCAACATGACGCTGAGAGGGTTATTTTTTATTGGTTTACTGAAGCCAATTTAAAGTTATTTGGCTTTTATGTCAGCTGCTTTACCTATTTTTGGCATTGGCAAGCCTTGTAATGGCGCAATAGGTTGTTGTACTAGTTCATCTTTCAAATAACTGATAGCAGCATCAAGTTGTGCATCTTTACCGCTAAAAGTGGCATAAGGTAAGTTATCGACTTCAATGTCTGGCTCAACCCCGTGACCTTCAACAACCCAACGCCCATCGATGGCATATTGTGGGTATTCTGCCACTCGTGCCATGCCTTTATCGGTCACCGAATTGCGACCCGATAACCACACTCCAGCGCCCGCAGTTTGCTTACCGATAATAGGCGCAATGTTTAGCGCTCTAATTCCGGCAGAAAAAGTCTCACCATCTGAGTAGGTCATTTGATCGGCTAATATCACTAAATGGCCTCTAAAGGTTTGCTGCATGTTTGCGTTGGTGCTGCCATGAGTTGGCTGCCAAAATGCCCATGCACGGCGTAACAGTTTTTCGATAATCCAACTGTCGATATTGCCACCACGATTGCGACGAACATCGATGATTAAGCCATCTTTGTCGTAATTGGTATAAAACTCGCGAGCAAAGCTTTCGACATCACCGCTGCCCATGGCATATAAGTGTAAATAACCAATATTCCCTTTAGAGGCTTTAGCCACTTTGTCGCCGTTATGCTCAACCCAATCAAGGTAACGCAGCTTGGCATCGGTACCTATATCATGGGGAGTTACTATGGTATTGATGGCTGTTTTACCACGGACTAAACCGAGCAACACTTGCTTGTTGCCTTGGTTTCGCAGTAGTTGAGTCACATCAGCAATGTTAGTGATTTTCTTACCATTGATGCTCGCAATCACATCACCTTCTTTCGCATCAACCTCAATACGGGCCAGTGGTGAGGCTGATAACGGCAACTCAGGGTCGGTTTGATAAATATGGCTTATGACCACGCCTTTATCGGTTTGTGTCAGCCTAGCTCCTAACGCAGCGGCTTTGGCTGCATCGGCATCTTGGGCAATATCTCCACCTCGTACTTGTGAATGTAATGAGTTCAGTTCACCCATCATTTGGGTGAAAATATCATTCAGCTCATTACGATCGGTCAGTCTGTCTACCAAAGGTTGATATTTAGCTTTAGCTGCTTGCCAATCTACGCCGCGCATTTTTGGATCAAAAAACGAATCGCGATGCATTAACCACGCATCTTCAAAAATTTGTTGCCATTCTTGCTGCGGAGAAATACTTAATTGCCATTGGTCGGTGCTGACTTTGGCGCGCGATACATCGCTGGGCAGTTTGTCACCGGCATCGACAATCATAAGGCTTTTAGGATCAGACTGTTTGCGCAGCATGATTTTACTGCCATCTTTTGATAACGAATATTGGCCGACATCTTCACCAAAGGTGTCGACTTTAATATTGAGCGGGTCAAACTTAATCAGTTTTAGTTCGCTTTTATCTTGGCTGCCATCTAATAAATACAGCTTATCTTTGGTTGCGGTTAAGCTATTGTAGTTACCTGCATCAACTGGCACTTGCCATAAGCGTTGGTTTAATCCGTCCCACTCTACTTTGACTTTTGCTGGGGTGTCTTGGTCTTTACTGTCAGCTTTTTTAGCGTCTTTGTTAACGGTAAGCTCGGTTGGTTTGGCAAACGGAAATGATGCTTTAGCATCTAATGCTAAGGCAAACACTTGAGTGCGTTTATCAAATATCGGCCCCATGTTACGGTCGCCCCAAGGCGAACCAGGGTTGGCTTTAAATTCGCGGTTAGACAAGAAATACAACCATTTACCGTCGTGGCTAAAACTAGGCGAAAAAGACTCGTATTTGTCTGTAGTCAAGGTTTGTGATTTTGACTCGTTAATGGAATACAACACAATTTGCGGACGTTGTTTGCCAATCTCAGCCTTGGTTAGCGCAATAAATTGACTGTCGCCAGACCATTTTATGTCTTGGTAAGGGCCTAAACCTTCGCCATTTTTAATGATTTTTTGGTTATTGTTGCGGCTTAAATCAAGTAACCACACATTACCCATGTAATCGTCATGCACTAAATAACGGCCATTTGGTGATAACGATAAACTGGTGCGTAAAGTGCTGCCATCTTTAGTAAGTTGCTTAGCACCGGCAGAACCGTCGGCAGGATATTGCCAAATTTCTTGTTCGCCAGACGCATCGCTAATGCCATAAACCCATTTGCCGTCATCACTTAATAGTGCATCGCGTAAACGACTATCGGCGGGTGAATCTATTTGCACTAAACGACGACCGTCGTTGCTGGCAATAGCTACATGGCTACGGGCCGTTATTACTACGTTATCGCCTTGATGAGAAAATACTGTCGAGGTGGCGTAATCCATTGGGTCGTTAACCCACTGTTCGCGGCGATGAGTAAAGTCGCTGGTAAGCTCAATGGCTACTGTTGATTCCGCAAGATCGGCTAGATTAAGTAACTTAATGTCGGCGCCCTGCTGAAACACAATACGGCCATTATTAAGCTGGGCGTCACGCACTTGCCAGTCGCTGTATTGAGTGTGTTGCTTAATGTCTTTGCCATCTAGGGTCATTGACCAAATGTTGTCATTGCCAGATTGATCACTGACAAAGTAAACACGTTGGTTCCATAGCATTGGCTGTTTAACCGAGCCTTCATGGGCGTTGGTTAACTGTTGTGCTTCTTGTTTACTGCCTAACTTATAACGCCAAATTTCGCCTTTAGCGCCGCCGCGATACACTTTGACATTGTCGCCGCTAACTTGCAGACCAAATTGGGTAAAATAAACATATTCACCTTTATCATCAATGGTGCCTTCGACTGCGTCAGCTAACGGTAAATCGGTAATGGTTAAGGATTGTGGGTCAACGGTTTTAAGCACCCAAAAGTTAGCCGGGCCAAAGGCGTTGTCGGTTGAATACAATACTTCGCCAGATGCCGTCCAACCTTGCAGACGTACTCGGCTGTTTTCAAAGCTCACCCGTTTAGCTACGCCGCCTTGAATCGGCATCACATACACTTCGGTAGCGCCTTCATAATTGGCAGTATATGCCACCCATTTACCGTCTTTAGAAATGGTTGCGTCCAACTCTTCAGCCGCTAAACTGGTTAAGCGGCTGGCTTTAGTTTGGTTATTTTTTTGACTGAGTTCTGTGGTCCAAAGATCGCCTTCGGCAGTAAACACTAAGGTTTGATCGTGTAATGCAGGAGCGCGGTAATAGCCTTGATTAGAGGCGTTGGCGAATATCAATGATGAACACGCTAAAGTGCCTAGTGCCAACATACAATGCGCAACGGAGCGACGAAGTTTCATGGTGAGGAGCTTCCTTATAAAGTCGATAATTAGAGATAACGCGTTATCGAGTAGGCTATTTTTATTGATTGATTCACGTTATCAGAGTTATGCCAATTGTTGCAGTACAAAAATGTAACGAACCTCTACAGGGAACAAAAAACGGCTAAGCAATCATTGCTTAGCCGTGGGTATTTTACCGTCTTAGTATTCTGGTATTTTGCTTACTGCGAAGTCAGTTGCAGTACAATTTTATGGTATTGCTCATAAAGTGGATGCGACGGATCTGATAACTCAGGAAAGCGTTGATCTATGGTGATCATATAACGCTCAGCTTGAATCAGTTTATTGTCGACCATTAATACTTTTAAACGAGCCAAGGCAACATCAGCAGTATCTAACTCAATGTCCCCTTTTAACGAACCATTAAATGACTGTTTCACTTGCTGTACCTCCTTGGCATTACTGCGTGATTGCAGCTCTAATGCTTTCTTTTGTGCTTCTGCATTTACTTTGGCAGGTGCTGGCGCGGCACTCATTACCGCGGACGATTTATCTGCCATTTGAGATTCAATGGATCCATTGCTATCAGACCGATTGTCATCAGATGCTTCACTAATTGCATCGCGATTTCTTGACTGATTATTTACAGGTGCCGATTTCATCGACAATCCCTGCACTGCAATGGATTCTGCTGCTGCGGCATCTTCAACTGGTGATTCAGTTAGTTTAGATACATCCGATGTCGATTTGGCCTGCTTAAATGATGGCTGCTGAGCAGGTACGCTTTGCTCCGAGTCAGTACCAAGGTTTTTTTGCAAACTTGGATTTAATATAAATAATCCCGCCACCAGCAACACTGAGGCAGCACTTGAGTACACCCATGCATTGCGTTGCCAGATTGATTTTTTAGCTGAACTGGCTTTAGATACATTAGCCTCCGAACGCGCCTTGGTTAATATGGCTTCATCCAGTTTTGCAGAAGGTTGCTCTAATGGTTGTTGATGATAAGCATCTTTGATTTCAGTTTGTAATGCAGTGAACTCTGCATCATGATCTTGTTGCTGACTCATAATGTTGTCTCCTGCCTTTGATTAGCAACACATTGCTTAATACTCTGATAAGCATAACGAATACGACTTTTAGTTGCTTCTAAAGTCACATTGGCAATGTCACTTATCATGGCGGCGGTCATGCCCATTTCAATGTTGAGCAAAAAAGCTTCTTTTTGCACTGGCGGTAACTTAGCAATGCAACCCTTCATCATATCGGCTTGTTGCTGCTGCTCAACTTGCGGCTCGGGCGAAGCTTGATCGTCGGCTTGTAAGCTGTCCATGGTTTGATCTTCGCCAAGCGGGGTCACTTTATCGAGAGGCTTAACGGCTCGCACATGGTCAATCAATAAGTTATGGGCAATTTTATATAACCAAGTGGTGAATTTGGCGGTGACTTGATATTGCCTCGCCGCATTAATCACCTTACCCCAGGTGTCTTGATACAAATCTTCGGCGAGCTGCTGGTCATGTAATTGACGCACAAAATAACGATACAAAGGGCCTTTGTGTTTAAGGTATAAGGCCTCGAACGCGCGAACGTCACCCGCTTGGTAGTCGAGCATCAGTTGCTCGTCACTTCCCACTTGGGGAATTAACGACTCATCCTTAGGGTGTATTGATGTTGGCACCATTTTATCCTTTTTGTGACGCATTTATTGGCTAACCCAACGAGTATCAGGTTCAGTCATCATAACCTGACCTTCGAGTACACTTGCGGTTTTTAGTATTTGTACAAACTCATGGCGATAGCCAAAACGGTCTTGGCCCATTGCAGACTCAGCAAGTGTAATTAACTTAGCATAATCAGTATCGTGGACATAATTATTCTGGTTAAGCAGCTGACCAAAACCTGCAACTGCCGCAGCAAATCTAAAATCGTCACTGGCTTGATGCAAATGAGTCAGCTGCTGCTCACGGTTAATGGGATAGGCGATTAATTGACTGGTTTGTTCGCCAATCGCTTTATAACGCAGCTTTAAATAAGCCACTTCATTTACAGTGTGTTGATGAACTTTAGCATCATCTATTTGCGTTGATTCCGTGGCGGCATAACGCAGCGGATCAACTAGGCGATTATGGCTGTCGTTATAACGGATTTCGTACAGTGCAGTCACAGTATGACCCGCACCAATCTCGCCAGCATCAACGGCGTCGTTATTAAAATCACTGCGATTTAACAAGCGATTTTCGTAACCAATCAGTCGATATTCTGAGACCACTGCGGGGTTAAATTCAATTTGCACTTTAACATCGTGAGCAATGGTTAACAGTGTGGCACTGAGTTGATCAACTAGTACTTTTCGTGCTTCATTTAAGGTGTCGATAAAGGCATATTGACCGTTAGCTTTATTCGATAATTGCTCCAACAAATGGTCGTTGTAACTTGCAGTACCCGAACCTAGGCCAAAACCAAGCGTTGATAAGCCAATACCCTTTTTACTTTGACTGGCAACGAAATCGACCAATTGCTGATGATCTGTTATTCCCAAGTTAAAGTCACCGTCGGTGGCTAATATGACTCGGTTACTGCCGTTTTCGATAAAGTGCTTTTGCGCTAATTGATACGCCAACTCAATACCTTGGCTGCCGTTAGTGCCACCTTGCGCGTTTAACTGACTTAGGGCTGTTTTAATGGCAGTAAAGTCATTACCTGCGACACCGTCAAGCACTACACCGCTGGCACCGGCGTACACCACAATCGATACTTTATCTTGCGCCGATAATTGCTGACTCAGCATCAGCATGGCTTGTTTCAATAATGGCAATTTATCAGCAGATGACATAGAGCCTGACACATCAAGCAGTAACACCAAATTACTTGCACCAAGCTTATCAGCCGCAACATCAAAGCCTTTAATACCAATGCGCAGTAATTGAGTATCAGCATTATACGGTGATGGTGCTAATTCAGTATTAACCCTAAATGGTTGCTCAGTGGTTGTCGGTACTGGATAGTCATAGCTGAAGTAATTGACTAACTCCTCTACCCTAACGCTATTCTTTGCCGGCAGTTGGCCTTGACTGATTAATCTGCGCGTAGTGCTGTAACTGCCAGTATCAACATCGATTGAAAACGTCGATACCGGCGTTTCACCTGCTACCATATTGCCGTTTTGTACTAGCGACTCAAATTTGTCATTAACATTAGGTGCTAATAACAAGCTGCGATCGCTTGCGCTGACATGCTGAGGACTCACAATACGCTGCGCCATTGACGATGCCATGACTTTAGCGCTGCGATGCACCTCCTTTGATCCTTGGTATGCATCAGCCTGTGGCTCAGATGCCATCACTAAACCTGCTACCTCAGATAACTCGGGACACGCTTGTGCAGAGGAATCCGTTTTACTCGCGGATTGAATTTTAGAAGCGGGCTGACTTTGTTTCGCACTGTCTTTGGATTCTTGCGCACAACCACCGATAATAATCGCACTAATCACGATGGCTAATACACTGCGAGTGAGTTGCTTATGGGTATTGTTCATGGTTATTTTCCTCATCTATCGACTGATTCTTCATTTTGGTCACGTCAACAAAGTGACTTTGCATACAGCTAATAACGAGCGCGATGAGCAAAAGGGTTATTGATATAAAATGTGTTTAAGTAGTTTTCGTATTTAGAAACTGAGTGTTAGCCTCAAGAAACACTGAAATGAAGCCAACAGAGCATGGCTTATGCTATTATCTAGCACCTTTTTTATCGCCTTAATATTGACATTAACCGCCGCTGTACTCTAGTGAGCAAATTAACTAAATATACTAATAGAATAAGTACGTTAAGGAGTTAACATGCAAGCCCTAGTTGCTGTTGTAATGGGTTCGAAAAGTGATTGGCCTACAATGGAAGCCGCCGCTGAAATTATGGATAAGTTACAAGTGCCTTATCATGTTGAAGTTGTTTCAGCTCACAGAACACCAGACAAGCTAATGGAATTTGCAAGTTCTGCTGCAGATAAAGGCTATAAAGTCATTATTGGTGGCGCAGGCGGAGCAGCCCATTTACCAGGCATGATCGCCTCTAAAACGCGTTTACCAGTGTTGGGTGTCCCAGTACAAAGCAAGGCGCTATCTGGTATGGACAGTCTATTGTCTATTGTACAAATGCCTAAAGGGATTGCTGTTGGCACCTTGGCTATTGGTACTGCCGGCGCGTTTAACGCAGGTTTATTAGCCAGCCAAATTTTGGCGATTAGCGATGCCGCTTTGGCTGAGCGTTTAGAAGCATTTCGTGATGAGCAAACTCGCTCGATCCTTGATAATCCCGATCCGAGAGAAGACTAATGACGTTGCCAAAAAATCTTTGGGTATTGGGTGACGGTCAATTAGGTGCCATGCTCAGTCATGCTGGTCAGCCGTTAGGCATTAATGTGCGCCCAGTCGATATTATGACGCCATCAGATGCACAATTACCGCTAGAAGCTGACGACATCATTACCGCTGAACGTGAACAATGGCCTGAGTCGCAGTTAAGTTTACAACTCAGCCAACACCCACATTTTATCAATGGTCCTGTGTTTGGCCGTTTAGCAGATCGTTTTAGCCAAAAAAGTCTACTCGATGAATTAGCGGTCGCCACATCACCATGGCAATTAGTTGATGACAATACCAGCACTGAAGCGTTACATAAGGCTTATGGTGAACGGGTATTGTTAAAACGTCGCACCGGTGGTTATGACGGTAAAGGTCAACACTGGCTTAAACAGGCTGAAGCAACAACCATCCCAGCCGATTGGCGCAACGAAGCCATTGCAGAACAAGCGATTAACTTTGATGAAGAAGTGTCGTTAGTCGGCGTGCGCACCCAAGATGGCCGCTGCTTATTTTACCCACTAGCACTTAACTTGCATCAAGACGGTATTTTAATGGCCTCTATCGCGCCATTAAGCCGCTTAGCGTCTTTACAAGCAGAAGCTGAAGACATGCTAAGCAAGGTGATGCATGGCCTTGAATACGTGGGTGTGATGGCAATGGAATGTTTCCGTGTTGGTGAACACTTAATGGTAAATGAGTTAGCGCCACGGGTGCATAATTCTGGCCATTGGACTCAAGCAGGTTGCCACATTAACCAGTTTGAATTGCACTTACGTGCCTTATGCAATTTACCTTTGCATCAACCACAAGTGAACTTTCAATGTGTGATGGTTAACCTAATTGGTGTTGATAAAGACGACCGTTGGTTAAGCCTGCCAAATGCTGAACTGTTTTGGTACAACAAAGACGTTCGTGTTGGTCGCAAAGTGGGTCACTTGAACCTGTCGGTGCATAATAAAACGATGTTAGATGGCAGTATTAGCCAACTAAAATCGTGGATGCCACAGCAATATCAAGCACCATTAGATTGGATTTTGGCAGAGTTTGCCCAATAGCTGGCTTAAACAGGCTGGTTAAATTAGTTTGTAAAATCAATTAAACAAGTCATCAAATCTGTTTATTAGGACGTTACCTAAAGACACACGAAAAAAGGAGCCTAGGCTCCTTTTTTGTTATTGATTTTTTGTGATTTATTTTTTGTAATTGAATGATTTTTTATGATTGAATACTTTCTTGTCATTGAATACTTTCTTGTCATTGAATCGCTAGGGCTTTCGCTTAAAAATCGCTAACCACGTCAAATGTGTTCGCAGTGGTCAGTAAGCTGCTGCACAAAGCGACTTATACTTAAGCTTAATCAAAGAATACTCGCCATAACCAAGACGAATCTAAATCTTCTTTACATTGAGTGTATTGCGCAGCGTAGCGTTTTGAACGTTTGTCGACTTTATTGGCTACAGGCGTTAACCATTTTTTGGCTTTATAACTACCACGCTTATATCCGCCCCAGCCTTCGTGATAATTTAAGTATTGGTTTTTAGCATCCCACTTTGATACGCCATTAATTTTATGGGTTTTGTAAATAAACCAGCCCATAAAGTCCATCGCATCATCAAAATCACTGCGGCTAGACCAATTGTTACCGGTTTCGCGAACGTAATCGTCCCACGTCATGGTTTTAGCTTGTGCGTAGCCATAAGCATCGCTGGCTCGTCCGGTGGGGATAAAACCTAAAAAGTATTCCATTGGTGGTGCGGCATTGTGTTTGAATGAACTTTCTTGGTACATCATCGCTAAAGGGACATGTACTGGAACGCCCCATTTTTCACGGGTATCTACTGCGGCTTCATACCAAGAACGGTGTTCTTTAAAAATAGCACACAGATTATCAGGCTCTTTCGGAGGCGAGGTGGCACAACCGGCTAATGACAGTAATACAATTGCGCTAACGACACCTAAAAAAAACTTCATAACACCTCTACCAGTACCTAAGATATTGATTCTGGGCTCAGTTTTACATCAATTAAAAACCAATGCAATTATCGTTACATTTTTTGTTGCATTGTTTTATGAGGGAACACCCATTATTTCAACAATGCGCCTCAAACTGAAAAGACTGAGTGACTCTGATTGAGCACATAATGAATGGAGTTGGTATTATCGTTTCATTTCACATTGATGAGATTCTGTTTGCCAAATGATTGGCTGCCAGTAGTCCTGATTCTGACCAATATAGATTTTATCGGTATTGAATTGAGCTGCTATATGATAACGCTGATCGAGTTCAACATTAACAGTCAATACTTTCACTTTACGGGCCGATAATGACACTTTTAATTCTGGTGAGTTAATCAGTTCTGCCACTGTAAATGCATGCTCACCTGGCGATAATAGGTAATTGGGTCTTGAAATAACCGCCACGCCATCTAAGTGAGTGACCACGACACGGTATAAGTTGGCACTGTTATCAGGTGCTAAATAACTCGACACAGTACCGCACTCTACCATTTCATCTGGCGATGAAGCACAGCCATGTAAAGCTAATGCCGCTACCGCTACAAGCAGTGCTCGCCAAGATGAATAAGCTTGCATGATTACTTCGCCTCGAAAGTGCCTGCAGGAACAAGATCACTAAAATAGTGAGCGAGGAAAGTCGCAAAATTATCTTGTGGTTGAGCCTCTAAACTGTGCTGCTCAAGCAAAGATTTTTTAGCCTCGTTTTCATAGCTTTGCTCGACTTCATCACTTAATGGGTAATGGCTTAAAAATTCATGATAATCATTTGCCAGTTGTTTAACCCACACGCTATGGTCGGTGCCTTTAACCACGACTTCGTTGATCACTCGCCCTGATAAGGTTTTATCTGGATCATCGATAGCTTCAGACCAAGTGCTTAAGGCTGTTTGGTAAGCATGGCTATCATCACCGTCGAGTAGCTTCGCGATTGTGTTTAATTGTCCAAATAACTCGTGCATCCATTGCGTTAAGCTAATGGTCTTACCGTTACGTTGTAATTCAAGCCCAGGTTTACGGCCTTCTAATACTACGGCTTTCAAGTTAGCGGCAATCTCTGCGTCGCCGACGGCATCGGTATCTTCAGATGGCGATAATAAGCAGTACAATAAAAATAGGTCTAGGAAACGTACTTGAGTTGCATCTATCCCAACAGGGCTAAATGGATTAACGTCTAAGGCACGTACTTCAATATACTCAACACCTGCACGTGCTAAAGCTTGTGAAGGTTTCTCGCCTTTTTGGGTGACACGTTTTGCACGGATTGGCGCGTAAAATTCATTTTCAATTTGCAAAATATTACTATTGAGTTGGCGGTATTCACCGTCCACATTGATACCAATTTCTTCAAACTTTTTCGATGGCATTTTAATTGCCGCGCCAACGCCTTCAAGATAATCAGGCAATGAGTTATAGCTAATATTAAGCGTGTCTTGTTCTTTATTGGTATAGCCTAGATCACTCATGCGCAATGAGGTTGCATAAGGAAGGTATAAGGTCCCTTTACCGGTTTTTTTAAATTCGAAATCGACGTCTTGATCTTTTATAAATGAACTGCATAATGCTGGCGTTGAACCAAATAAATACGGTAACACCCACACTAAACGACGGTAGTTACGGATCAGTCCAAAATAAGATTCTGAGATAAAGTCTTCAAAGCTGATATTTTTACTGCAACAAGCGGCACCGTTGGTCATCTTGTCATCATACAAACGTTGCCATAAATCTTGCGACACCGAAAAGTTAAAATGAACCCCAGAAATGATCTGCATTAATGCACCATAACGATGGGTTAACCCTTTACGATATAAGGTTTTCATTTTACCGTTATTGGAGCTGCCATATCGTGCGACAGGAATATCACTGACTTCACCTACGTAACATGGCATGCTGACAGGCCACAATTTTTGGCCGTTAAGGTTACGCACACTGTAAGCGTGGGTTTGCGTTAACCCCTCGAGCAAATCATCAATACTGTGACAGACTGGCGTAATAAATTCTAATAAGGCTTCGCTGTAATCAGTGGTAATGCGCGAATGGGTCAGAGCAGAACCGAGCGCTTCTGGGTGTCCGTCTTGTGCTAAATGGCCGTTTTCATCAATACGCAATGCTTCACGTTCAATACCACGTAACATGCCCAATAAAGCCTCACGGCCTTGAGTGTCGCTTAAGTGTTCGACTTTTTCATTGAAAGACTTCAATTTACTACTCTCTTTTATGGATTCGCATTGCGAGTAAACAGCTAGACCTGATAATAAACGAGATTATTACTGAAAACGCGAAAAAAAATGTAACTCAGTATAATTAGCGTGTTTATGGGTGTTAAATTAAAAAACGGCAACACAAGTTGTCACCGTTGATAGAGCCTTAAACATTATCTTTTATTTGCAAAAATAACCAACACCGTATGGTATTACGATTAAAGCACATAATTTAGCTCAACCTATATTTATAATAGACTGAGCTAAGTATACATCTCATGTATATGAGGTTAACACTAGCTTATTTCAAGGCTAGTGTTAACCCTTGTAGTAACAAGTGTTCAACTAGTCGGCAAGTGTCATCATTTCAATCTGATACCCAAGGGCTTTTAATTGAGGTACAACGGTGGTTTTATCACCCACCACCAGCATTACCATATCATTGATATTTAATAACTTACTGGCAAGTTTATTTAACTCATCTGTCGAAATGTTTTTCACAATTTTGTCTTGCTTAGCCGTAAAGTTTTTATCGAGCTGATAACGTTGGATCATTCTTAGAAAACCGGCTTTTTGATACGGGGTTTCATATTCTAATGCCTGGCTTTGCGCAATCGAACTGCGCATAAAGGCACTTTCTTCGTCGGTCATACCCGACGCTTGGTATGCATTAATTTCGTTAACAAACTCAGCTAATGCTAACCCTGTTACATCGCTTCTTACGCTAGCATACGCCATAAACTGACCGGTATCTTCTGCGCCACCAAACTGAGTACGCGCACCATAGGTGTAACCTTTATCTTCACGCAGATTAAGATTAATACGGCTATTAAACGCATCTCCTAATGGGTAGTTCATCAAATAAGCTTTAAAGTAATCGCCTGTTGCATCATACGGTAACGACACTTGGCCGATATTAATCACCGACTGTGCCGCACCAGGTTTATCAATCAAATAAATAGTGTTTTTAAGGTGTGTTGGCAATGCTGGCAGTGCTGCAACCTGAGTCGCCTCGCCTTGCCATTCATTAAATATCGACAACTTAGGCATTATTTGTTGTTGATTTAAGTCTGATACCACAACCATTTGAGCATTACCTGCACGGTATTGCTGTTGGTAAAATTGCTTTACGTCATCTAGCGTTAATGCCGATATTGATTTAATCGTACCATTACTGCTGATCCCTAATGGACTATTGTTGCCATATAACAAGGCAGCAAAACCACTACGGGCTAGATAGTTAGCATCGGACATTTGATGTTGCAAACCTTGCAACTGCTGTTGTTTGACTCGTTCAAAGTCTGCAGCAACAAAACCGGGACTGAATAAACGCTCTTTAACGATGGCAAGCGTGGCATCTAGGTTTGCCGTTAAACTCGACACTTTAAGGTAGCTTTGTGAATCGCTGGCGCCAAAACTAATCGACGAGCCCAGCATATCAAGCGCCCCAGCTAAATCTTCGCTGCTGCGTTGCGCACTCGACTCATTAAGCATAGATGCGGTTAACTCAGCAAGACCCGCCTTATTATTGGGCGTTAAACGATGGCCGCCATCCAAATAAATAAGCAATTCAACCGTTGGTGTTTCGTCACTTTCAGTGCCCATCACTTTAATGCCATTTACCAGCTTGCTGTCCCATAATTGCGGCACTGTCAGTATCGGCGCCGCGGCTGATGCCGGTATTTTATTGCGATCAAATGAAGATTTAGCGAAAGTGATATCAGATAATCCGGTTACCGCTTCTTGCGCGATAGGCAAAGTAGTCGGTTCAAAATTATCCGCGTGGGCGATTAATTGTGTTTGTCCTTCTGGCACAATACTCATCACCACCATTGGCTTATTTTTAATGTAGGTATTAAATACCCGCATTACATCGGCTTTGGTGACATTAGCATAACGGGCTAAATCCGCAGCCACCATGTCTGGCTTACCAAAAAAGGTTTGATTAGCGGCAAGTGTAGAGACTTTACCGGCGACACTTTGCATGCCAAAAATAGTGTTGGCTTCGAACTGTACTTTGACTTTTTGCAAGTCATCGTCGGTTACGCCACGTTGTTCAAACTCACTGATAGTTTGATTTATTTTAGTTTCAAGATCAGCAAGACTGCCACCTTTACTCGGGTTCGCGACAGCGTAAAGAGATAACTGACAAGTAAGCTCTTGGCATGGATGACTTACCGCAGCTTGGACCGCATAACCATCTTTGACCAAATTTTTATAGATAAGTGACGTTTTACCGCCACCGAGAATATTAGCGAGCAAATCGAGTGCAGCTTCGTCTTTATGTTGCGCGTAAACAGTGGGGAATCCCATGTAAATTAGCGGTAAATGTACTTTGTCTTCCATCGATATATAACGGGTTTTATCCAATGTCACCATGGTTTTAGCTTCAGGCTTAACCGTAGGCCCGGCTGGAATTTCACCAAAGTATTTATTTACCCATGCCAGCGTTTGCATCTCATCAAAGTCGCCACCAATGGTTAAGGTCGCATTATTAGGCCCATACCAACGTTGAAAGAAATGTTTCACATCATCAACTGTGGCGCGGTTTAAATCATCTGGCCAACCAATAACAGGCCAAGAATATGGATGACCCGCTGGATAAAATGCTTGGTTAAAACGTTCATTTAAACGGCCATAAGGACGATTATCAATCCGTTGTGCACGTTCATTTTTGACGGTTTCACGTTGCACTTCGAATTTTTCACTCGTGAGGGCGGGCAGTAAAAAGCCCATACGGTCAGACTCTAACCAGAGCATTTTCTCTAGTTGATTACTTGGCACAGTTTCAAAATAATTGGTTCTGTCGGTATTGGTAGTGCCGTTTAATGTTCCGCCCGCTTCAGTAACCACTTTAAAATGCTGTTCATCACCAACGTGTTGTGACCCTTGGAACATCATGTGTTCAAATAAATGCGCAAAGCCACTGCGTCCGGCTAATTCACGGGCTGAACCAACATGATAGGTCACATCGACATGAGCTAATGGGTCTGACTTGTCTTGATGTAAAATCACGGTTAAGCCATTGGCTAACTGATATTTTTTATAAGGAATGCTAACTTGATTTTCTATCGGCGTGGCGTTTTCAATTAAGGTAACGCCTTGGGGCAAACTCGACGACTGGTACCCATCATATGCGCAGCCACTTAACGCTGCACTGATGGCCGCTGCTAATATCCATTTATTCAAATTTAATTTCAAAATCGACTCCTTCCTTAAAACAAAAAAACCATCGTTGCAGAAGTAACGCGGTATCAATACTCAAACGTATACGTCATCAGCAATACAATGACGCTATAACGTAATAATTTACCCATAAACATAAATAATGAGGCGGGCAAGATAGGTATTTTTAACCATCCAGCCAGTAAACATAGCAAATCACCGATTATCGGTAACCAAGATAATAATAGGGCCCACATACCATATTTTTCTATCCATGCGAGTGCATAGCGGTATTGACGACGTTGAATATCTTGTGGATTTTTAGCTAACCGCCCTGCTCGACCAAGACCATAACTGGTTATCGCACCAAGCGTGTTACCAATAGTGGCCAGTATTAATAATTCGAACCATAAAGATGGCGTTTGATTAAGTAATGCCACCAGTAACACTTCTGAGCCGCCAGGCAAAAGCGTTGCAGCGAAAAAGGCGCCGCTGAACATTAACCATAAACTCGTCATCGATAAATCTTATTGTGCACTAGCATATTCATTCCAATGACTATTCATTTTATTTTTATCGTACCTTCACAATGAATATCTGCACAGTACAATATGAAGATATTGAACGCGATAAATCTTAAATTAACTCACCAGTATCTCAAGAGTGCTTTAAACACTATACAGATACACAATCACGATACCGTTCATTGTGACGTAAACATGCAAGGTTACCCCACTCAATATACAAAAATTGAGCAACAACAGCGCGAATACGTTAATGAATAGTGAAAAAACTTAAAGTTATAATAACAAATTTAGTTATTCATATAAGTTATAATAAAATAACGTTGTTTGTCATTCGCTCACTTCATACAATGCGATTAATGTTTATTAACCTCAACGGGTTTATTAGGACATTATTTAGCGTAAATACTTCGCATAGTCCTAAAAAACTAGACAGTAATACAGCGTCACATCGCCATTGTAGGGTTTAGCTTTTAGTAATTAATCACTCATTAGTGAACTAATGGGTCACGTACAACGATGTTGCCTAATCATATTTAGCGACGTCACAATGACATAATTTGGAACTTTCATGATATTGCAAACGCTCAAACGCATCCCTTTTTGGCAGAAAGTCATTGCAGGTTTTGTTTTAGGAACACTCACTGGTGTCGGATTAGGCGAGTCAGCCGTGATGTTAAAGCCTCTTGGCGATCTGTTTATCAGTGCCATTAAAATGCTGGTTGCTCCTTTGGTATTTTGTGCCATTGTGGTGAGCATTACCTCTCTGGGCTCGCAAGGTAATTTAAAGCGTTTAAGCTTTAAAACCTTAGCCATGTTTATGTTTACCGGCACCGTTGCTTCATTTATTGGTTTAACTGTCGGCAGCCTTATCGACATGGGCGGTAACCTAGCCTTAGCCACATCGGAAATCCGCGAACGTGATATCCCAGGCTTTGCTCAAGTTTTGCTCAATATGATCCCAGTGAATCCATTTGCCTCGCTAGCCGACGGTAATGTGCTTCAAATCATTGTCTTTGCCGCGTTAATTGGCATTGCCATTAATGCTGTAGGTGAGAAAGCAACGCCGTTAAAAAATGTCATTGAAGCCGGTGCTGAAGTGATGTTTCAATTAACGCGTATGGTATTAAAATTAACACCAATTGGTGTATTTGGTTTAATGGCTTGGGTTGTGGGCGAGTACGGCTTAAGTACATTATTACCATTAGGTAAGTTTATTATTGCGATTTATATTGCCGCGTTAATTCATATTATCTTTGTGTATGGTGGTTTAGTTAAATTTGCTGCGGGTTTAAGCCCACTGCAATTTTTCCGTAAAGCCATGCCAGCCCAGATTGTGGCCTTTAGTACCGCATCAAGCTTTGGTACTTTACCTGCCAGCACACGCAGTACCGAAGCGATGGGCGTGTCCAAACGTTACAGTGCTTTTGTACTTCCACTCGGCGCAACCATGAACATGGACGGTTGTGGTGGTATTTATCCTGCTATTGCGGCCATTTTTATTGCGCAAATTTATGGTATTCCGCTCGATATGACGGACTACATGTTGATTGCGGTAACGGCAACGGTAGCGTCTGTCGGCACAGCAGGAGTTCCTGGTAGTGCGATGGTGATGTTAACCGTGACTTTGGGCGTGATAGGCTTACCACTGGAAGGTATTGCCTTTATCGCAGCCATTGACCGTATTATTGATATGATCCGCACGGCAACTAACGTGACTGGCGATATGATGACTGCGGTTGTGATTGGAAAATCGGAAGGCCAATTGGACGTAGAGCAATTTTACTCAGATGAAAAACCGGTTGAGCAAGCCGCTTAACAATATTTTCATTGTATGGTTTGACCTAAAATACCTTGATCATTTTTAAACAAGCCAGCACTTTTTAGTGCTGGCTTTTTAGTGTCAATCGTCAAAAAAGATAAACGCCCATAAATGAGTGAAGGCTATTGAGCTAACGCTGGAATGACTTAAATTGGAAAAGTGCTCCACATCCAAAAATCTAGGTCAACAGTCGTCTACATCAGAAACGATCTACGTTGAACCCGACAGTTTCAATCCGATAATGCCAATAACAATTAACAGTAGACTCACTAATCGAATCAATGTGACTGACTCATTAAACAATACCATTCCTAGTATTGCAGTCCCTACCATTCCCACTCCAACCCAAATAGCATAAGCCGTTCCAACGGGCAACGATTTCATCGCAATGCCCAGTAGCCCAACACTAATCAACATGGCGACAATAGTACCGACGCTTGGCCATAAACGAGTAAAACCTTCGCTATATTTAAGTCCTATCGCCCATACAATTTCAAATAATCCCGCTACCACCAAAATAAACCAAGACATACACACCTCTGTGTTACGGGGCCGTCCCCGGATGAAATAGAGAGGTAAGGTCGTCCTCACGTCACATAAACAGATATCGGTATCACAAAAACAACCTAAGCCATTATCTTGTGATTAGGGCATTCACTAGTAGGTTGCGATCTACTATTGGTACGTTTTACCCTGATGCATCAACCAACCATTAAGGTGGCGGTCATTAGGATCGTCATGAGTCCAATGCACTACGCCGCCTTTGTTATTCCATTCATACACACCGTAAAATTGTATCTCATCACCGACCGATATCGCATCAATCCGTGGCGCCAAATCAATATTATGTGCAATTAATACGGTGATCGAAGAAGATATCTTAACAATTAATCTTTGATGTCTAGCACCTTTATTGTCATCTGGTAGCAGTTTAACCACGGTTCCCAGACCTTGTACCTGAACATTTTCCTGCCGGTGCTCAAATGCTTGCTGGATGAGTGCATTGTTATTTTGGGCTACAGAATATTGCACTGTGGAGTTAGATTTGAGTGCGGTGGTTGATGTATCGGTGAATGATTCAGCCACACTATATTGCGGTAAAACGAACCATTGATATGACGAAAAAATTATAACGAGTAACGCGAACCATTTTTTCATGTGCTGTGCTTTCCTTAGCCTAATTAACAAGATAGTTAAACAGATATTATACGATAACAACCCAAAAGGAACACAAGTTAATGATGATGACGAGTATACTGGATGACTACAAATCTTTAGATTACAAATTGATTATGCAGGCAGTGAATTTTATCTAAGCCAGTCTAATTTAGCACCGTTAGAGACCACGGATTAGCAGCAATTTTAGGCTCTACATAAGATAGTAGCAGGAATAGTTAACTGACTTGGTTGAGCTTAGGAGGGTAAATAGATTTCAAAACTGGACACAAAAACGCAATGTAAAAAAAGATTAAAGCGAGTATCAATTGATACTCGCTTTTTTCACTAGCTTGCCAAATTAGAACTTCGCGTTTGCCCAAAGCCACACTTTATCAGTATCAACTTTACCGGCTCCAGCATCGCCTGCTGAATAAGCGGCGTATTTAACACCTACGGTATAATTTTTATCAATTGGTAAACTGAATACGGCGTCAATTTCGTCGCCTAAATCGTTTACCGTAGCGCTAGATTCGTCAGCTTCAAAATCATGGTAAACCAACGCCCAATTACCACCAACAATACTACCACCAATAGACACATAGGTATCGGCTAGCCCTTGGGCTGGCGTCCCTAAAAATTGATCAGACCAACCATTAAATGCGTGTAAAGTGGCAAGCGGTGTTGCAAAACCATATTCACCATTATCAGACCCAAGTAGCTCGTATCCTAACTTGACGGTCAGCCCGCTAAAACCTACGCCAACTTCGCCCAATAAATAATCAGCAGAATAAGATGTGGTTGCGGTATCGGCATCTTGTGTGGCGTATTCTACCGTATAAAGTAGTTTGATTTTGTCGATATCTTTAGCACCAGCAAAGCGCACTCCATAGGTGTCAACGCCGTTATCAAGGTTGGTATCTTCCTCAAGCAGATAACCGTAAGCACTTAGCTTACCCAAGCCTAAATTATATGATGCATTGATGATGTGATCTTTTGAATCTATGTCTTTTATTTCTGCAAAAATACGGTTGCGCTTGTAGATATAGCCATAGTCAACGCTAAAGTCATTCATTGCATATTGCATAGTAACGGCATCGAATGTTTGGCGATCTTGACGCCAGCCAACATGGCCGATAAAACGTTGGTTATCGATAGCAATAACTTGACGCCCAGCTTTAGCAGTAAAACCATTACGCTTGTATTGTAAGAAAGCCTGGTCTAATTCAGTTGTTTCAGGGTCTGCAATCACAGAGTAATCAGCATTGTTGCCAATCGCGTCATTATAATCATTAACCCCTGCTAAGCTGCGTGAATCCTCAAACTCAACTAAAGCTGTTAAGCCGTAATATTCAGCGGTAGCAAAGGTTAAACGAGTCCGAAGTGTCAATGCATCAGCATCTTTTAACGCATTGTCTTGATCGACAGATTCATAACGCAAATTCAAATCTACATTTGCTGTTCCCTGAGTCACTGCATCAGCGATTGATGTGACTTTAACATCCGCTGCAGAAGCATTTCCCATAGCCAGTAATAGTGAACAACTAAGTACTGATAAGGCACATTTTTTTGTAAAGGCAGAATTTAGGCAAGCCTTATCCGCAACTTGACTCGCAAGCAGTTTTTTATTCATCTTACATCCCAAATAGTTATTTTAAGTTAAGTTATCAACACGCTGTAAAGCGTAACAGTGCGACTAGCAAACTAACTGTTGCTTACTTTAACGGCTTCATTAATTGGTGTCTGTGATTTATCTTGCATTTTAAATACTTGTTTTGTTGCTGACAGTGATTCTATCTTGCGTTGTTTTTCATACAGGAATTTAAGTACCTCAGAACGCAGTCGGTTGTACTCAGTATCTTGAGCTAACGCTAGGCGGTTTCTTGGCCTTTGAAGGTCGACTGTTAAAATTTCACCCACTGTGGCTTCTGGACCATTGGTCATCATGACAATTTTGTCAGACAACAACACCGCTTCGTCTACATCGTGGGTAATCATAATCACGGTATTATTTAACTGACTTTGGATCTCCATTAACGAGTCCTGCATGTGTGCTCGTGTTAACGCATCTAATGCTCCAAATGGCTCATCCATCAGCAACACTTCCGGTTGCATAGCAAGCGCCCTTGCAATACCGACTCGTTGTTTCATTCCACCAGAAATCTCTCCTGGACGTTTATGCATAGCATGATCCATCTGCACTAATTGCAGGTTATGTTCAATCCACTGTTTCATTTCTGTTTTGCTCATCTTGCCAGCAAACACTTGTTTTACAGCAAGCTCAACGTTTTGATAGGCACTTAACCAAGGGAGTAACGAATGATTTTGAAATACCACCGCCCGTTCAGGTCCTGGCGCTTTAACTTCAGTACTTTTTAAAATGACCCCACCAGAGCTGGCTTGGTATAAACCTGCAACAATATTCAGTACGGTCGATTTGCCACAACCAGAGTGACCAATCAAAGAGATAAACTCGCCTTTATTTATCTTCAAATTCACGTCTTTAAGCGCTGTAAAAGATCCTGTAGGCGTGGGAAAAACCATATCAACGCCGCTAATCTCTAAAAATGTGCTCATGTTGTTACCCTCATTGATCCCAAGATACCCAATGCTGTAAGGCCAGAATGCCTCGGTCTAATAAAAAGCCAATAAAGCCAATCACAACCACCGCGGCCATAATTCGCGCTAATGAATCAGAACTACCATTTTGAAATTCATCCCAAACAAACTTTCCAAGCCCCGGATTTTGCGCCAGCATTTCCGCGGCAATCAATACCATCCACGCGACCCCTAGGGATAAGCGCATACCGGTAAAAATCATTGGGATAGATGCTGGTAAGACGATTTTTTGCACATGGGTTATTGCCGATAACCGCAATACTTTGCTGACATTGATGAGGTCGCTGTCGATACTCGTCACGCCGATTGTAGTGTTGATAATCATTGGCCAAACACTGCACAAGGTGACCGTGAGCATGGAGTTAATAAATGATTTAGACACTAGCGGATCCGGCGAGACATACAGCGCACTGACCACCATGGTAACTAAAGGCAACCAAGCGAGTGGCGATACGGGTTTAAAAATTTGAATAATGGGGTTAATTGCTGCCTGCAAACTGCGGCTTAACCCCATCCAAATCCCCAATGGAATAGCAATAATGGCCGCTAAAATAAAACCACTCATGACGGTAATTAGACTAGTGACAATTTGATCCCAAAAAGTTTCTTTACCTGTGTAAGCACGTACTTTGGCGACATAACTTGGATCGTTAGCAACACGCGCCTCATTTCGTGTTTCTTGACGTTGATAAAAAGCCTCGGCCTTTTCGCGCTCAGTTATATGCTCCTGATACAAATTGTCAAATTGCGACACGACAGCAACCGGTCCCGGAAACTTACCTAGAGAGGTTTCAATACTATTAGCTGTCACCGCCCACAGAGCTAAAAATATCGCAATGCCGATAAACGGTAATAGTATCGCCCTACTTAACTCGGCTATTTTCAGCATAACAACTGCCATGTTGCCTCGCTCAATTAAGCGATTTTGTGCAATAGAATAAAGACTGTTCATCCAAGACTCCTTAACGGTTTGTTACAGCTTGTCGCCTTGCTTTAATCCAATTACAAATGAATTAATGTAAGCATTAGGCTTGCTGCCGTCATAAACTAAGTTATCAATAAAGTGAGTTTGCGGTGCTTTGAAACCGGTTTCTTTACTGAAATCTGGAAAGTCAGCTGCGGGGATGAGCTTATCGTCGATGAGTGATTGCGCGGCTTTAGCATAAATATCTGGACGATAGACTTTTGCGGCGATGTCTTTATACCAATCGTCAGATTTATCTTGTTCAATTTGGCCCCAACGGCGCATTTGAGTTAAATACCAAATCGCATCTGAGTAATATGGATAAGTTGCGTGATGCCTAAAAAATACATTGAAGTCTGGAACCGCGCGCTTATCGCCTTTTTCATATTCGAACGTACCCGTCATACTATTAGCAATCACCTCATAGTCAGCACCAACATAATTAGATTGAGACAGTATTTTTACCGCTTCTGGGCGGTTAGCATTGTTATTGTCGTCTAACCATTTAGCGGCGCGGATCAACGCACGAGTAAGGCGTATAGTGGTATTTGGATATTTTTCGGCAAACTCGGCTGTAATACCAAACACTTTTTCCGGATTATCTTTCCAAATTTCATAATCGGTCACCACAGGTACACCAATGCCTTTAAACACAGCTTGCTGATTCCAGGGCTCACCAACGCAATAGCCATTAATTGTGCCCGCTTCCAGTGTCGAGGGCATTTGTGGGGGCGGAGTTACCGACAGCAAAGCTTGTGCATCAATCTGCCCTGATGTATCTCCTTTATGAGGTGCGTAAAACCCAGGATGAATCCCACCAGCGGCTAACCAGTAACGCAATTCATAGTTATGTGTAGAAACCGGAAACACCATACCCATATTAAATGGCTTACCAGCCGCTTTAAATTCTTCTACTACGGGCTTTAGTGCATCAGCTTTAATGGGATGAACGGGAAAACCGTCTGCCTGTTTAGCAATGTGCGGCTTCATTTTGGCCCAAACGTCGTTTGATACCGTAATTGCGTTACCATTTAAATCCATCGAAAATGGGGTAATAATGTGCGCTTTAGTACCGTAACCAATTGTTGCAGCAATTGGTTGACCCGCTAACATGTGGGCCCCATCTAATCGACCATCAATCACACCATCGAGTAACACTTTCCAATTTGCCTGCGCTTCAATCGTGACGTATAAACCTTCTTCTTCGAAATAACCTTTTTCATAAGCAACCGCAATAGGTGCCATATCAGTTAATTTGATAAAACCAAACCTGAGCTCTTCTTTTTCAGGAAAGCCCACTTCGGCACTTACAGTGTTGATACACAAACTTGCCCCAATACTGACCCCCAGCAATAAAGACTTAATCTGCTGAGTTAACGATATTTTCCAGTTCATATTATTTCCCCGTGATGAAAATTGACAATAAAAAAAGGCGCTTCGGATATCCATTTAGGAATATCTCGATAGCGCCTTTGCTAAAATTGAATTTATTAAATATTATTTATCAGTCAGTTAGTTGTAAAATTGATAACCTGTACTGTCTAAAAAGACTGGATATGGCTCATCAAATATACAACCTTTGCTATCCATTTTTCATGCCAAAACATTAACAGGTTGATTTTGAATAACTTTAATTTTAACAATTAAATAACGTAATGCTACTACAGTGCAATAAAACAGTTTAAGTGCACCAATATGCATCAAAAGAGGTATAAGTAATTTTGTACCAGTAGATAAAAACAAAAAAGCCAACGCAAAGGCATTGGCTTTTGAATCATCTGGTAAGTTTTAGCCTAGTACTGCCAGCAAAACACCTGCAGCAACAGCACTGCCTAGCACACCTGCTACGTTAGGTCCCATAGCATGCATGAGTAAGAAGTTTTGGTTGTTAGCCTCTAAACCTACCTTATTCACTACTCGTGCAGCCATTGGCACAGCAGAAACGCCTGCTGCACCGATAAGTGGGTTAATTTTTCCGCCAGAGAGCTTACTCATTAATTTAGCCATCAATACCCCAGAAGCAGTACCAATACTAAACGCAACCGCGCCAAGGATTAAAATACCTAGCGTTTCGATACGCAGAAATTGATCTGCTGATAGCTTAGACCCAACAGCAAGACCTAAAAAGATAGTCACTATGTTGATTAACTCGTTTTGCGCCGTTTTCGATAAACGATCCACTACGCCCGATTCGCGCATTAAATTGCCCAAACAGAACATGCCAATTAATGGGGTTGCTGCAGGTAAAAATAAAATGGTTAACCCTAGCACCATCAGTGGAAAGATAATCTTCTCTTTCTTACTGACTTCACGCAATTGTTCCATTTTAATTTCACGTTCGGCTTTAGTGGTTAGCAGTTTCATGATCGGCGGCTGAATTAATGGCACTAACGCCATGTATGAGTATGCAGCAACAGCAATAGCACCTAACAATTCAGGCGCTAGTTTAGACGCTAAGAAAATTGCCGTTGGACCATCTGCTCCACCAATAATGGCAATAGCTGCAGCATCTTGCATACTAAACTCAAATCCTGGCACCCAATTTAAGGCAATAGCACCAAGTAAAGTGGCAAAAATCCCAAATTGCGCCGCTGCCCCTAACAATAGTGTTTTAGGGTTAGCAATTAGCGCACCAAAATCAGTTAATGCACCCACCCCCATGAAGATGAGCAATGGGAATACCCCAGTCTCAATCCCGACATGGTAAGCGTAATACAGTAAGCCACCTTCATCGGTAAAACCTGCATTAGGAATGTTGGCTAATATGGCGCCAAATCCGATAGGTAATAACAATAACGGTTCAAATCCTTTAATTATCGCTAGAAATAACAATAAACAACCAACAGCCATCATTAGCAGTTGGCCACCAGTAAAGTTAGCGACACCCGTTTCAGCCCAAAAAGCCAATAATCCTTCCATTTCGACCTCTTATGCTAATGACAACAATGTTGAACCTACAGTTACACTGTCACCCTGCTTAACCGCTAACTGAGTTACAACACCATCTTGTTGAGCACGAATTTCGGTTTCCATTTTCATCGCCTCCAGGATAATGATCACTTCACCGGTTTTAACCGCTTGACCATTACTGACTAACACTTTGAAAATATTTCCCGATAACGGCGCGGCCATGGTGCACTTAATCTCACCCGTAGGCGCTGAGGCGACCGTTGCAGACGCTGCCGTAATAGGTGCAGCTGATGCTGGCGCGATGTGACCAATCTCACCACCTTCACTCACTTCGACCACAAAATGTTGACCATCGACATCGACGGTATAGGTTTGTGGGCCTTTATCGGCTTTCACTTGTAAATCATCTGCACTTGGGACAGGTTCAAACGCATCCGGATTGCCGCGATTTTTAAGAAACTTAAGACCAATTTGATTGAACAACGCATAAGTCATTACATCGTCATCTGATTCTGCAGCTAAACTAAAGCCCTGCTCTTTGGCGGCTTCGGCAAGCTCGACACGTAACTTATCCAATTCTGGTGCAATTAAATCGGCTGGGCGACACGTAATTGGCTGTTCGCCTTTTAGCACTCTGGCTTGTAGTTCTGCATTAACTGGCGCTGGTGTCGCACCATATTCGCCTTTTAGTACACCTTCGGTCTCTTTGGTCATCGACTTGTAACGCTCACCCATCAGCACATTGATCACCGACTGTGAGCCAACAATTTGCGATGTTGGGGTAACGAGAGGCAAGAAACCAAGATCTTCACGTACCCGCGGGATCTCTTCAAGCACGGCATCCATTTTGTCTGCTGCGCCCTGCTCTTTTAATTGATTTTCCATATTGGTTAGCATGCCGCCAGGTACTTGAGCACGTAAAATACGTGAATCAATGCCTTTTAGTGCACCTTCAAAACGGACGTATTTTTTACGCACTTCACGAAAATAGGCTGCTATCTCTTCTAGCAACACCATATCGTAACCGGTTGCCCTGTCGGTATCTTCAACCATTGCCACTAACGTTTCGGTAGCGCTGTGGCCGTAGGTTTGGCTCATTGAAGATATTGCGGTATCAAGCACATCAACGCCCGCTTCAATCGCTTTTTGATATGTAGCGCTGCTTAGGCCCGTTGTAGCATGACAATGCATCGACACCATTAAGTCCGTTTGTGATTTTAAGCGGCTAATGAGGTCATAAGCTTGCATTGGCTTAAGTAAACCTGCCATATCTTTAATACATAAAGAATCTGCGCCCATGTCTTCTAGGCGTTTAGCCATATCAACCCAAGTATCAATGTTGTGAACAGGGCTAGTGGTAAATGAAATGGTGCCTTGGGCATGGCCGCCCACGTTTTTAACCGCTTTAACCGCGGTTTCAAGATTACGGACATCATTCATTGCGTCGAAGATACGAAATACATCAACGCCATTGGTATGAGCTCGTTCTACAAAACGCGTAACGACATCATCAGCATAATGTCGATAACCTAATAAATTTTGGCCTCGAAGCAACATTTGTTGCGGGGTATTAGGCATGGATTTTTTCAATTCGCGAATACGATCCCATGGATCTTCGCCTAAATAACGAATGCATGAATCAAAAGTTGCGCCGCCCCAAGACTCAAGTGACCAGAAGCCTACTTTATCTAATAACGGTGCTATAGGTAACATATCGTCAATACGTAAACGTGTTGCCAATAATGATTGGTGTGCGTCACGCAGGACGACATCGGTTAATGCTAATGGCTTGCTCATAATGACTCCAAATTTATTTCGCGCGGTATTGATGTATCGCAGAGGTAATAGCGGCAACCAACTTAGGGTCTAAGACGGTATGTTTAGGCACATTAGCACTTACCGTTGCTAGCGTAGGAACCTCTACTGGGGCCGGAAAAAGCTTGGCAACAATGCCAATACCGATGATTAAGATACTCAAAAAAATAAATACTAAGCCCATGCCCATTACCATAATGCCTAGCGCATCGGATAACTGCTCAGATATCGATGTCATGTGTCCTCACTTTATCTGTTAAACATCAAACCAATACGTTGACTATTCTGTACCGTCCCTCAATGTGCTATCACGGTGCAATGTCACAAAACGTGCACCAAGACAACAACATCCTTAACGACTACAGACATAACTTGACTACTCAAGAAGCATAAATATTCAAACTCAACGCTTATTCAATGAAGGTGTATTTCATGGTAAAAACCGCAAACTGAGTTTATAAACCTAAAATCCTGTCACAAAATATAAACAATTTACACCAACAATGCTATCTTTTTGTAAATTGGTCTTACCAAAATAGAGAGAGCCAATTAAAAAAAATCAATAAAATATAAAAAAAATGATAATAACCTGATGAATCATCAATAAAATCACTATATTCACTTTAAAATTAACAAATTCATAATTCAATGATAAAAATCACTCACACTTTATTGGTTTAACAAATTGATGAAATAGATGATTAAACATGACATGAGTAATAAGTGAATAAAGATGTGAAAATCAAATTTTATGAGATAAAGCGGTTGCAGTAAGATGAGAAAAACACTGAAAATTAAGCAAAAAAAAAGCCCTGCATTGATGCAGGGCCTTTTTATTATGGTGCGCGTGGGAGGAGTCGAACCTCCGACCGCCTGGTTCGTAGCCAGGTACTCTATCCAGCTGAGCTACACGCG